>CALLII010000043.1 GCA_938009745.1 uncultured Flavobacteriales bacterium | reverse complement strand
TAACATTGGATATGGAGAAGCAGGAGTTTTATTTAAAACACTTGGAGGTGGAGTTGTAACTGATTCGGAGCCATTGGGTGAAGGGTTTAATATAATTGCCCCTTGGAATAAAGTATTCAAGTATAACACTAAGCAACAAGAGTTGTTTCAGAAAGAAATGAAGGTTTTATCTTCAAATGGTTTAGAGATTAAATTGGATATTTCGGTTTTATACCAGCCGCAATTAGCAAATTTAGGAAAGCTACACCAAACAAAAGGAACTGGTTATGTGGATAACGTAATTATTCCAGAAATTAGAGCAGTTGCAAGAAGTGTTGTGGGAAGATATACTCCAGAGCAATTGTATTCTACAAAAAGAGATGCGATTCAGAATGAGATTTTTGAGGAGATGAAGAAAAAAGTGGAGAAACAATACGTGCAATTAAATGCTGTATTGGTAAGAAACGTTACTCTTCCTGTGAAAATTAAAAATTACATTGAAAAGAAATTAGGGCAAGAGCAAGAAACTCTAGAGTATGAGTTTAGACTTGAAAAAGCTAAGAAAGAAGCTGAAAGACAAAGGATTGATGCAGAAGGTAAAGCTGCAGCAAATAAGATTTTAAGTGCTTCGTTAACAGACAAAATTCTTAAAGAAAAAGGAATTGAGGCGACTCTTGAACTATCTAAATCACCAAATTCTAAAGTAGTAATTATTGGTGGAGCAGATGGAATGCCAATAATATTGGGTGATAACTAAATTTTAGAAAAGAGTAATTTGTAAAAAGTCCTTAGTCGAAAGATTAAGGACTTTTTTTTGATCAAAATTATTAATAGTATATTGTCATTCCTGCCTTTCGACTATCGCTCTATATAAACTCCGGCAGGAATCTTATTCATCTTATCTAGTGGTAATATTCTCGTTTTAAGATTCCCGCCTTCGCGGGAATGACACTGTCTTTGTATGGAGTCATAAAATTCTTTGGTTTTTCTTTTGGATAGTATTCTCATAAAAATCAGTACTTTTGCACTCTGATAAAGAACAAAAAACACATGAACAAGTATTTTAATCTATTTGATTTTTCTCAAAAAGTAAATTATAAAAACGAAGTCTTAGCAGGATTAACTGTAGCAATGACAATGATTCCTGAATCATTGATGTTTGCAATTCTTGCAGGATTTTCTCCATTGGTAGGTTTGTATGGAGCTTTTATAATGGGATTGGTAACTGCAATTTTTGGCGGGAGACCAGGATTAATTTCTGGAGGAGCAGGTGCTACAGTTGTTGTAATCATGGCTTTAATGGCTTCACACGGATTGGAGTATGTTTTTGGAGCTATAGTTTTGGCAGGTATTATTCAGTTGGTTGTTGGAATACTAAAACTTGGTAAATTTATTCGATTAGTTCCACAACCCGTAATGTTTGGGTTTGTAAATGGATTAGCCATTATAATATTTATGGCTCAAATGGATCAGTTTAAAATTGGAGTAGGGGATGCAGCTACTTGGATTACTGGGCCTACAATGTATACTATGTTAGGTTTAGTGCTATTTACAATTGCAATTATTGTAGTTGTACCAAAATTCACTAAAGCTGTTCCAGCCTCTTTAATTGCTATTATAGTAGTGTTTATTTTAGTTTATTTTTTAAATATCGAAACAAAACAAGTGGTAGATATTATCAATCAGGATACATTACCTGGCGAAGACCTTAAGTCATTAAGTGGTTCTTTACCCTCTTTTCATATTCCTGATGTCCCTTTTACTTGGGAAGACTTTAAGGTGATATTTCCTTATGGATTAATAATGGCTGCCGTAGGACTTACAGAGGGGTTATTGACATTGAACTTAGTGGATGAAATTACAGGAACTAAAGGAAATAGTAATAGAGAATGTTTGGCTCAAGGTGGTGCTAACATATTGAATGGATTTTTTGGAGGAATGGGAGGATGTCCTATGATTGCTCAAACTTTAGTTAACTTGTCCGCAGGATCTAGAGCAAGACTATCTGGGATAATTGCTGCATTAACAATTTTAATAATAATTTTATTTGGAGCTCCAGTAATAGAACTTGTTCCCATTGCAGCATTAGTTGGAGTAATGGTAATGGTTGCTGTAGGAACCTTTGAATGGGCTAGTTTCAAGGCTTTACGAAGAATGCCTAAGTCAGATATTTTTGTAATGATTTTGGTAACACTAATTACTGTATTCCTTCACAACTTGGCGCTTGCAGTGTTAATTGGAGTAATAATTTCGGCATTAGTATTTGCATGGGAAAGTGCTAAGCGAATAAGAGCAAGAAAATACATTGATGAAGAGGGTGTAAAACACTACGAAATATACGGTCCATTATTTTTTGGATCTGTTACTACGTTTAATGAAAAGTTTGATGTAGCAAATGACCCAGAAGAAATAATTATAGATTTTAAAGAAAGCAGAGTTTCTGATATGTCTGCCATTGAATCGTTAAATAAACTAACCGAAAGATACTTGCAAGCAGGTAAAAAGCTTCATTTAAAGCATTTATCCCCAGATTGTATTCAGTTGTTAGAGAATGCTGAGAAAGTAATTGATGTAAACGTTATGGAAGATCCAACTTATAGAGTAGTAGGAGCAGAAACTAAATAGTTTTTAGAATTCTTAACTAAAATGTAAACGAAAATCTTGAACATAAAAAAAGCGCTTCATAAAATGAAGCGCTTTTTTTTTACGTCTACTATTTGTAAACTTTAATAATTAATCTGATTATTAGATTTTAAATCTAACAGGGATGTAATAAGTGAATTCCTCAAGTCTGTTGTGCATTTTTCCAGGAATCATTTCTTCAATTAACTTACACACTCTCAAAGCTTCATCATCTAACTTTCCATATCCACTAGATAAGAAAATTTCATGATCTGTTACTTTACCATCTTTTCCAATGCTAACTCTAATAATAGTTAAACCTTCATGCCCTTTAGATTTCTCTGTTCTAGGGTACTTCAAGTTTTCTTTCATGAAGTCTTTGTAAAAGTCTTCATCTTCGGAGTATTTTGGTGGAGTTGTTAAGCTTCTTCCTTCATCAACTCTACTTCCGTCTTCGTCATAAAATTTGAAATCAATTAGTTCTCCGTCTTCATATTTTTCTTTGGCACTCAATTCACCCGATTCAAAGTAAAATTTCCAAGTTCCAGTTCCTTTGTCATTTTCAAAATCACCTTCGTTATTCAATCCTCCTTCTTCGTAGTAATCTTTCCAGTGGCCTGTTCTTTTTCCTTTCTCTGTATATTGCCCTTCTTGGCTTAGGTTTCCATTGTCGTACCACCAAGTCCATTTTCCAACAGCCTTGTTTTTAGCATATCTACCTTCCATTTCTTTTTGTCCATTTTCATGATAATAAACAAAATCACCATGTCTTTTCTTGTATTTTTTATCGCTATAAACTCCAGTCATTTGTAACTGTCCATCTATAAAGTAATCTTTCACACCATATTGCTTCTTTGCAATTTTAAAAGATTTTCTGTAGAATTTAGCATATTTTTTGCTCACCACATTCCATGACTCGGAGTAGTAAGTTGTTAAAGTATCTTGAGAGAAACTTCCAACATAAGTGAATAGGGCAAGGGCTAAAAGTAATTTTTTCATTTAGTATTGTTATCTTGTTAATTAATAGTTGCTTAAATTAATATAAAATTTTGAAAAATTCAAGGAATATGAGGATTGTCATTTTAGAAGTTATTCCTCCATCAAACTCTCCACTAAAAAGTTAGTCATTTTATTAAACAAGTGTAGTCTTGTTGTACCTCCATAAATTCCATGATTTTTGTTTGGGTAAACAAACATTTCAAAGTCTTTGTTTTCGGCTACTAGTGCAGTTACCATTTCATAAGTATTTTGCGGGTGAACGTTATCATCTCCACCACCATGTACAATTAGGAACTTTCCTTTCATTTTCTTCACATGATTAATTGGCGAATTATCGTCATATCCATCTGCATTTTCTTGTGGAGTTCTCATAAAACGTTCTGTGTACACATTGTCGTAATATCTCCAGTTGGTAACTGGTGCAACTGCAATTCCTGCTTTAAAATAATCAGCTCCTTTTGTCATACACAATGAAGCCATATAACCTCCGTAACTCCATCCTTGGATTCCAATATTATCTCCATCTGCATAAGGTAAACCTCCAATATGCTTTGCAGCACTTATTAAATCTTCCGTTTCTAACTTACCTAATTGTAAGTAAGTAGAGTGTTTAAAATCTCTTCCTCTAAACATTGTTCCTCTAGTTTCTACACACACAACCAAAAATCCTTTTTTAGCTAATAAATGGTGCCACATCATTGTAGTTCCGCCCCAAGAGTCTTTCACTACATTGTTTCCAGGACCATTATAACCAGTCATAAATACTGGGTACTTTTTGTTCTTGTCAAAATTATCTGGCTTTATCATCCAAGCATTTAACTTAGTTCCTTGCCCATTTTCAAACTGAAAAAACTCTTTTTTTGCCAAGCTGTATTTTGCCAATCTAGTTTTTAGCGCTTGGTTATTTTGCAATACTTTTATTTCCTCTCCATTAGCTTTGTGTAAAGTAATGTATTGTGGGGTGTTAGCATCCGAATGGTAATTGATGTAATATTTCATCCCTTTGCTAAATGAAGCAGAATTATTTCCTTTTAAGGTCGATAGTTTTTTCTTTCCTGTAGCATCAGTTTTTACAACAAACAACTCTTGTTGGGTTGGCCCGTTC
>CALLII010000042.1 GCA_938009745.1 uncultured Flavobacteriales bacterium | reverse complement strand
AGACGAGTATTAAGAAATTATAATATTTAAAATAAAGGGATGTGGAACAAGATTAAAATAGCAATCTGGGTTTTCATCCCTTTTTTATTGTTGTTACTTCCCGCAACATATTTTGATGCTGGCCAATCCTTATGTCCTTCTAAACTTTTATTAGATAAAGAATGTCCTGGTTGTGGAATTACCAGAAGCGTACAACACGCAATTCATTTTGATTTTAAAGCTGCTTGGGAATTTAATAAGCTTATAATTTTGGTACTTCCTTTGCTTATTTATTTTTGGATTACCACTTTACTTAGTTTGATAAAGAAGGTAAGGAGTAGCTAAACTTTTTTCCTCTTAATTTTTCCAGTTTCAGTTTTATTGATTGGTTTAATTACTATCTCTTTCGGAATTTCATACTTTTCTAAGTCCAAATTCTTAAAGTCAATTTCAATCTCTTTTTCAGTTATCAAAACTACTTTTTCTCCAAGAGTTTTATCTTTTTTAGAAGTAATGTAAAACTCCAAATCAGGATAATTAGCTTTGATCTTTTCTTCAATAGCTTCTGGCGAAATTTTTATTCCTCCAGAGTTAATTACATTGTCTTTTCTACCTAGCCATTTAAACCCTTTGCTTGTAAGCTCAGCAATGTCGTTTGTTATTAGTTTTCCTGATAATAAACTCGGGCAATCAATTACCAAGGAGCTTTCCTTATTTAGTGATACCGAATAGGAGGGAAGCACTTCAAAAGAATCGGACTTGTGGCTTCCATTTAGTCTTTTTAAGGCGATATGGCTTACTGTTTCCGTCATTCCATACGTAGAGTAGAAATTGTTTTTAAAACTCTTAATTTCATTTATAAAACTCTGAGTAACTGCTCCACCACCAATAATTACTTGTTCTATTTGTTCCAATTCTTTTGGCGAATCAATTACAATTTGTTGAGCTTGCATTGGAGTTATTGCCAAGAAATCTACTGTGTGTTTAAAATTCTTCAAAGGAGCAGAACTTGGTTCCTCCACCCACAAATTATAACCTTGAGTTAACGCACGAATCACCATCATTTTTCCTCCAATATACTTCACAGGAATACAAAGTAAAGCGTGGGTATTCCTATCCAAATTCAAAAACTTACAAGTATTTAAAGCGCTTTCTATGAAGCTTTGTTTTGGTATAGAAATTTGTTTTGGAGTTCCTGTAGAACCTGATGTTTGAGCGGTTATTTCGGTAGAGTTCGAAAACCAATCTTTAAGGAAATTAACTACTTCTTTAAAGTGATTTTCTTCCTTTAATTCCAATTCTAAAATCTCCTTTTTAGAATAGAGTTTTTGATTTAGAGTTATATGTTCTAATGATTTATAATCCACTTAAATCCCAATTTAAATCTTGCTTATAAAAAATCTCGTCACCTTCCACACTAAGTGGTGAGCTAATGTTGTTGGTATATAGTTTCCCAGTTCCCAATCCTTGAAACATAGTGTTTTCAGTAGTTGCTACAAATTGCGAAATAGCATTTAGTCCAATATTTGATTCTAAAGCAGAAGTAATCCACCATTTTACTCCTCTTTCTTCGGCAAGTTCTATCCATTGTTTGCTTCCTTTTATCCCGCCAATTAAGGAAGGTTTTAGAATAATGTAAGGCGGATTTATTGCATCCAAAGTTTTTGCTTTAGCTTCTCTGGTGTATTTTCCAATCAATTCCTCATCTAGTGCAATTGGCAAAGGACTTTCCTTGCACAACTGATTCATAGTTGCAGGAAATCCTTGTTTTATAGGTTGCTCAATTGAATGTAAGTTGAATTCGGCTAATTGATGTAACTTTTCCAGAGCTTCAGCTGGAGAAAATGCTCCATTTGCATCTACTCGTATTTCTATCGTTTTACTTTTTTCTCGAATGCTTTTTAGAATATGAAGTTCTTTATCAAAATCAATTGCACCAATTTTTAATTTAATACATCTAAAACCTGCAGTAATTTTTTCATCTACTTGTTGCATCATGTTTTCAAAAGTTCCCATCCAAATTAAGCCATTGATAGGAGTAGGTTTTTGGGCAAGCGAAAAGGGCGAGTCAAACAAGATTTTACTACCATTTTTTTCTAAATCTAACAAAGCTACTTCCAGTCCAAAGTGAATAGAAGGAAACTCTGTTAACCCTTCTGAAAGCCAATATTCGTTTTCATTAATACGATTACATACTTCGGCAATTTTATCTTCGTAAGTATCTAAATTTTCTGGATTTAGATTGGGTAAATAACTGCATTCGCCAATCCCAATTATCTTTGGATTACTCTCGTCCCACACTTTTATAAACCAAGAATCTTTAGTTTGCAACCAACCTCTGGAAGTTCCTCTTTCCTCGGTTAAATTGAGCGTGTATTTTTTGAAACTAGCTTTTAGCATGATAAATAAATTCCTAAAAAGGTTAACATTGAAATTAAAAAAGTAGAGAGAGCCACTTTCTTCAATTCAGGATCAAGTGCTCTGTTTTCTTTAGTTTTTTTTACAAAAAACAGATGTTTTACAAGAATAATAAATGGAATAACAAAAAGCCATTGCCAAAAAGCCTGAGCTGTTAAATAAGCATGAATAAGCAACAAAACCATTCCATCAAGAATTAAAAAGTAGTGATAAACTTTGGCTTTTTTTAGTCCCATTTTAACCACCAAAGTATTCTTGTTATTCTCTTTGTCATTGTGTTCATCCCTCATATTATTGAGGTTAAGAACCGCCATAGAGAATAATCCAATACTAAATGCTGGCAAAATTTCATAGCCAGTTAATTCGCCTGAAATTAAAAACTTAGACCCTAAAACTCCCACCAAGCCAAAAAAGAGAAACACAAATAAATCGCCTAATCCAGAGTACCCGTAGGCGCTTTTTCCTACCGTATATTTAATTGCTGCAACTACACTCAATACTCCTAGTGCCAGGAACAAAACCAGAAACTTTGTTTCCATCAGTTGAGTTCCTAAATAGGATAAATATCCTCCTAAAGCCAAAGAGATTATTGAAGTAATAACCAAAGCCGTTTTCATTTCCTTTTTAGAAATTAAACCCGCTTGCATGGTTCTTTTTGGACCAACACGGTTATCGTTATCTGTTCCTTTTGCAAAATCTCCGTAATCATTAGCATAGTTGGATAACACCTGAAAAGCAGTTGCTGTAGCAATGCACAGCCAAAAAATGGTAGTATTAAATTCCCCAGAAAAACTTAAAGAACCACCCATCACTATTCCTGCTAAGGAAAGTGGAAGCGTTCTTAATCTTGCTGCTTTAATCCATTTCATTTCAATGCTGTTTTAATTTCTAAGTAAGCCAAAGTTAGTACAATTCCCTTTTCAAGTATAAAATATGAAAGTCCCAAAATAGTTAGTTCGGCAAAATAAGTATTCATAATGAATAAGGAGCCAATGCAGTAACAGATGTTAGCAATACCGATAGTGAACAAAAAAGGCTTGTGATTTTTCTTTATTAATAAAATACAAAGTCCAGAATAAGTCATTAAAACCATTGCTATTATAGCTAGTTGGTATAAAATAGTTTTGGGTAAACCAATATAAGACTGGAAATAAACTAATACAATTCCAAGTATAAAACTTGAGAGGATTGCTCCCAAGTAATCAGCAAAAAATAAAGCTCTTGGTTTTTGATTCATTTGTTCCTTTTTCTTAATCGAATTACTATCAATTATTCCTCTAGACTCCCCAATATTACTATTTTTTTATTATATTTACAAAAAATATTAAACTTTCAATCATTTCTGAAAATGAGTAGCGAAAAAATAAACCCTTACAAAGAAAAACAAGCTCCTAAGACTGAGCAAATAGCCGAAATGTTCGACAATATTTCAGGTAAATACGACTTTTTTAACCACTTTTTCTCTCTTGGGATTGATAAAATCTGGAGGAATAAGGTGAGAAATATCGTCAAAAATATTCCTCACAGCCAAATATTAGATGTTGCAACCGGAACAGGAGATTTAGCAATCGCTTTATCGAAACTAGAAGGAACCAATATTATAGGAGTAGATATTGCGGATAAAATGCTAGATGTTGGAAGACAGAAAGTACTGAAGAAAAAACTTGAGGGTAGAGTAGATTTAAGAAATGGAGATTCTTTGAATTTACCTTTTGACGACAATCAATTTGATGCGGTTACTGTAGCTTTTGGAGTAAGAAATTTCGAAAACATTGGACAAGGATTAAGCGAGATTAGTAGAGTGCTTAAAGAAAACGGAAAGATTATTGTATTGGAGTTTTCTAATCCTAAGAAGTTCCCAGTTAAGCAGTTGTTCAAATTTTACTCAAGGAAATTAATGCCTTCAGTAGGGAAATTGATGTCTAAAGATAGCCGAGCTTATTCGTATTTACCAGAATCTGTTCAGGCTTTTCCTACGGAAGATAAGTTTGCAAAAATTATTGAAGAAAATGGATTTACAAATGCAACTTACGAAAATGTTTCGGGAGGAATTGCAGCAATCCATGTCGCCACTAAGAAGTAATATCTAATGAAAGTAAGTGACAAAATATCGGTAAGGAAAATAGTAGAGCAATGCCAGCTTCACGGGATTCAAGATATTGTCATTTCTCCAGGTTCTCGTAATGCACCTTTCACACTTTCGTTTACAAATAATCCGTTTTTTACTTGTTATAGTTTAGTTGACGAACGTTCAGCTTCGCACTTTGCTTTGGGTATTGCTCAACAAAGAAACAAACCTGTAGCCATTGTTTCCACTTCGGGAACTGCAACTTTAAATTATGCTCCCGCGATTGCAGAAGCTCACATGCAAGGAATTCCTCTTTTGGTAATTACTGCTGATAG
>CALLII010000041.1 GCA_938009745.1 uncultured Flavobacteriales bacterium | reverse complement strand
AAACATACGATACCGATTGTGGTAAAATAGGAGTCTTAATTTGTTACGATTCGGAGTTTCCTGAATTGAGTAGACTTTTGGCAGACGAAGGAATGGATATTTTATTTGTCCCTTTCCTTACTGATACTCAAAATGGATATTCTCGTGTAAGACATTGCGCCCAAGCAAGAGCGATTGAAAACGAATGCTATGTTGCCATTGCAGGAAGTGTAGGGAACTTACCAAAAGTGAATAACATGGATATTCAGTACGCACAGTCTATGGTATTTACGCCTTGTGATTTTTCTTTTCCAGCAAACGGGATTAAAGCAGAAGCAACCACCAATACCGAAATGATTTTGATTGCAGATGTAGATGTTGATTTACTAAGAGAATTAAACCAATTTGGAGCAGTTAAAAATTTAAGAGACAGAAGAAAAGATATTTTTGATTTGAAAAGGGTCAGTAAAAAATAAGTATTAAAGAAATTAAAATTAATAAGATGACAATAACAAAATTCATGGAGGATCACTTCCTTCACTTTAACTCGGCAGCATTAGTAGATGCAGCAAAAGGATATGAAGCTCAATTAAACAAAGGATCAAAAATGTTAGTTTCCCTTGCTGGAGCAATGAGTACAGCAGAGATTGGTAAAATATTTGCCGAAATGATTCGCCAAGATAAAGTGCATATTATTTCTTGTACTGGAGCAAACTTAGAAGAAGACATTATGAATTTGGTGGCTCATTCTCATTACAAAAGAGTGCCAAATTACCGTGATTTGACTCCACAAGATGAGTGGGATTTATTGGAAAAAGGACTAAACCGAGTAACAGATACTTGTATCCCAGAAGAAGAAGCATTTAGAAGATTACAGAAGCATATCCACAAAATTTGGAAAGATGCAGAGGAAGCAGGAGAAAGATACTTGCCTCACGAATACATGTACAAAATGTTACTTTCGGGAGTATTGGAAGAATATTACGAGATAGATATTAAAGACTCTTGGATGTATGCTGCCGCAGAAAAAAATCTGCCAATTATCTGTCCAGGATGGGAGGATAGCACAATGGGTAATATTTTTGCATCTTATGTAATGAAAGGAGAATTACAAGCGAGCACAATGAAATCGGGTATAGAGTACATGACTTTCTTGGCAGATTGGTACACTAATAATTCGCAGAATGGAATAGGATTTTTTCAGATTGGAGGAGGGATTGCAGGAGACTTTCCAATTTGTGTAGTGCCAATGTTGTACCAAGACATGGAAAGAACGGATACTCCGTTTTGGAGTTATTTCTGTCAAATATCTGATTCTACTACAAGTTATGGAAGTTACTCAGGGGCAGTGCCTAACGAGAAAATAACTTGGGGGAAACTCGATATGGATACACCAAAGTTTATAATTGAAAGTGATGCAACAATTGTGGCGCCATTAATATTTGCTTATTTGCTAAAACTTTAATCGAAAAATTGAAGTCTAAATAATATTTTTCACTAATATTATCAAGAATTAAAAAACTAAGTCTTGCCCAAATGAAAAGAGTAATTGTTGACTACATTAAAATACCAGAAGACATTCTACAAAAACTGGTAGAAAAGTATCCTTTAGGATATAAAAATCGAGATATCATAACTTTTACCAATGCCAAAGGCGAAAGGGTAGAGGCTGTTGAACTGAAGACAGATGACACTTGTTACTTGGTGAAAGTGAGTCAGAAGTTGGTAGATAAAATGGATGATTACGAGGTTGATGAAGAGGATGATGACGATACTGATGATGATTTGGACACTGATTTTCCGGAGGAATTATCTGATGATTTAGATGATATTGCTGACGAAGATTAACTAGCTTTTTGCGTTAAATTTTTTACCTTAGAGTTTAAGGATAAATTTATGAGACCAAATAAACTAAAAGCTGGAGACGAAGTAGTAATTATCTCTCCTTCGGGGCGAGTAAATAAAGAAAAAATAGAAATTGCTGCAAAACAACTTGAAGCATGGGGACTAAAAGTAAATTTTGGTACTCATGCTTTTTCTTTTTTTAATAAGCTAGCAGGTAAAGATGAAGACCGCCTATCCGATTTGCAACAAGCATTGGATAATCCAAAAATAAAAGCCGTTTTTTGCTCTCGTGGAGGTTATGGTTTAGTGAGGATTATTGATAAATTAGATTTTTCGGGATTCAAAAAAAAACCAAAATGGATTGTTGGTTTCAGTGACGTAACCGTATTGCACAATCATATTCATACGCACACAGGGATAGCTACTTTACACGCGCCTATGCCAAATAGCTATGACACAACACCAGAAGTTGCTTTAACCTCTTTAAAAGAAGCTCTTTTTACTGAAAACTATCAATTGCCAACCTCATTAAGTAAGGAGAAAATAGTAGGAGGGAATCTAGCAATTGTATACAGCTTGCTAGGAACAAATTCTGATATTGATACTGATGGAAAAGTTTTGTTCTTAGAAGAAATAGGCGAATACGCTTACAACATAGACAGAATGATACATGGGCTTAAAAAAGCTGGGAAATTTAATAAATTAAAAGGATTATTGGTAGGTCAATTTAGTGGAACCAAGGAGGATGATTTTGGTTTTACTGTTCAAGAAATTATTGAAAATTGCACTCAAGAATTTGATTTTCCTATTATTTACGACATTCCTGTTGGGCATGTAGATGACAACAGAGCTTTGGTGCTGGGGAATTAAACCCTATTCTTATTAATTATTTTTAGGATATTATTAGAATAATAGATTTTTAAGAAACCATAAAATAGAGCAAGTATCAAAACAAAAAATCGAAGTAATTCTTCTGGAATTACAAAAGAATATATTGGTTCAAAAATTAAAATATAAAGTACTACTCCAATCAATAATATTCCTACTAATATATTTGAGTAACCAATTATTTTTGAAAAACGGAAGTTCTTTATGAAAGATGTTTCTATCAGTTCATTATCCAAACTTTCAAAATCGGAATGATTTTTTGACTTAAATTTTCTAGAATTCCAAATGAAAAAAGTAGTTGAAATTATTATATATAAAGCGATTAATGAAAATAATATGGTTAACTCAGGATTTGAATAACCTCCTTCTATTATTTCAAATACACTTGATATAACTCCAATTGAAAGAAAAGCGTTAAAGAATATTGTTAGTATTTGATAAAGCTTTGACACAGATTTCAAATATTAATCCACATTAGCTTTATAAGCCTGCATAATTTCTTTTGTTCTATTGTTGTAAACAAATGCTACAACCTCAAAGTGTTCTGGTTTCCAAGTTGATTCAGTAACCATATACGAAGAGGAAGTAATTGTTTTGTCTCCAACTACATTATTTCCTCCAGTTATAATGGTTTCTCCCAAATAATTATTCATGCTTCTTCTTAGCACATGCTTGTGTAAATAATCTGGTATATCACCTGCAGAATAAAATGGATAGCCACCAGCTCCACTGTACAATTGCCAATCAATAATACTATCTTCCAAAAGCATAAATACGATACTGTGGTCATCTGCCAAAGTCGCTAATACCTCAGTTTCTGCATAGGCACAAACCAAACTTTTAGATGCAATATAGTTAGCCTTTACTTGAAGATTAACTACAGGTACATCATCAATAAGTTGTCTTACTTGGTCATTAAAAGGAGTTAAATCACTAACCTGAAATCTAGCAGGATTATTAAACGTATCGATTCTACTGATCATTATTGAGGGTAATCCAATAATTCCTCCGTAAGCTGTCCAAATGTCGTTTCCTCCTGGAGTTCTAAAATCAGTTTGATATTTTGGTGCGTCTGCTGGTCTTGGAGCTGCAAACTGGTCAACTACATGAACAGCTACAGGAATGATTTGTTTACCTATATTGTTTTTTAAAGTGTCAATTCTATATGCCGCTCGTGGACAATTGTTACAATAGAACCCAGTAAAATCTTCTATTAAAACATTTCTTTTGGTATTTGTGTTTTGTGCAAATGTAGGTTCCACACAAGTTGGATCTACCACAATTACATCTCCTAATGGATCCTCGACATAATCGCAAGAAAAAGCAGCTAACAGAGCTATAAGTACAAATATCTTTTTCATTTTATTAAATTTTAATATTAAATATACAACAGATTTTTTTTAAAAGGTACTGGTTACCGAAAACGAGATTCCATTTGATGCTGGTACAACTCTACAAACTCCACCTACACAAAATATCCCTGCTCTTTGCCTACCATAACTCAAAGTAAATCTATTAGCTTTTTTTATATAACCTACAGAGCCAAATAGGTAATGTATTCTTTGTATCTCATCTTTGTTACCATAATTATACTGATCTACCACTGCAAAAAACCATCCTGGAGAAATAGTGTATTCCAACAATCCTGTAACCCAGTTTCCTTGGTCTTCAAAGTATCCGTCATTTTTGTTTGTTCCCAAGTGCTGAGCCTCGAATCGCAATGATTTTTGAGTATTTATTTTATAAGTAAAGTCCAATACATGTATTCTTGCATTTACTAATCCTTCACCCACCTTTCCTTCAATTACATCTTTGTCGTATCTCATATCAAAATAGGAATAAGTAAATCGTGCTTTAGGGGATAGTTTTCTTTTTAACTCGATATTAAAATCACTAAAATAAACTCTTTTATCTGGGCGAAAAAAGTTAGTTGAATACCCTTGTAATGTAGGATCATTTGTCAGTGAAGTACTATCAAGCGCATAAGCAGCCGACCAGTTTACCGAAATGTAAGTAGCATATCTTCTTAAGTTAAATGGCTTTGAACCATCAGCATTCTTTTTTTTCTTTTTCTTATTTATTTTGTAAGAAATATCTCCCTGAAACGCTACTTCACCATTTGGCTGAACAGCATAAGGATAAAGAGTAGCTGGTAAATTATACGTATGTTGCTTGGTAGTTGCTGGAATGTAGTTAATGAAAACATTTTGTTGCCCTTCGTTTCTATCAGATCTAAAACTCATGTTATCAATAGTTTTTGCAGTAAATGAAGCTCCAAATCCTTTCATAGAGTAGGCACTATTAATAATAAGTCCTCTTCCTTTTTTATAGATGAAATTATTATCGGCAGATGGATCGTTAATCTTTTCTACATATTCTCCACTCAATGAAAACCCTCCTCTATAAACATTAATTCTACCTGCATAAGAACCAACATTCTCGGGTAAAACTAAAGACTGATTATCGTCTTCTTGATATTTACTCACAAAACTTCCTCCTAATACAACTCTAGTTTTTAATTTATCTAATGAATCAGACAATTCGTTCAGTACAATCTCTCCATCAATTCCTCTTACGATTCCTGGACCTTGAGTAAAGAATAATCTTTGTTTTCCATAAACTCCTTTTAAATAAACTCCTCGGTAAGGATTGTATTTAACTCTAAAACCATCCATGGCATTGTCGTAACCTAAACCTCTTTCTTCGTAAGCTCTAAGGATCATTCCACTACCAAATTGCTCGTAAAAGTTACCTGCTGTAACTTCTATTCCATCAAGGCTATAAGTAGCATATCTATACCCTATTCCTGTCCCTTGGTATCCTTCAGGAAACCCTAAAAGAGCATTTAAATAAGACTCATAACGGATACCTGCAGAAAAATTTCCTTTTGTAAAGTTGATGTTAGCAAATCCATTCATCAGCATTTTTTCTGGAACTGGTGGAGCACCAATAAGAGTATCTGGGTTGTAATACTGAACATCTGTTTGGATGTTTCCGTGAATTTGAGCTTCTTCTGAGTTTTGGGTATAAGATACAGTGTAAATAACTGATAATAAAACGGCTAGTGCTGTTTTCTTCATAATTTGATTTTGTTGTAATGTTAAATTTAAGGATTTAAACCTAACAGAGAAAAAATAAGAGTAAAAATTGAAGAATAATATGCCCGTCTATCATGAAAGAAAAGTATAATTCTTGTTTTTCGGGAAATGAATCACGAATTAATAACCAAGCCAAAGTAAAGGCAATTATAAATCCAAAAAACACTAAATAGCAAGTTAGGAAAAACAATGGTACTAAAGCAATAACCAAACTATACAACCCAATTAATTTAGATTTAGGTATGCCAACCCATTGTGGGATAGTTTTTTGATGATCTTCGTCAATTCCAACATCTCTAATATCAAATGGAATTGTGATAGCAAGAATATATAAGAATACCCAAAGCGTATTTTTGATAATAAGTGAAGCGGGAGCTTCATTTAAAAATAAACTAGGAATTAAGCCACAGGCTATTGCCCAGCTCAATGAGATGAGAATTATTTTTAAATATGGAAGCCCTCTAAGGTTTTTAAGTGAATAACCTGCAGATATCAATCCTAATATTGCTAACCAAAATCCAAGAAATGGATAGTTAAAAACTGGAACCGTAACTAGTGCTCCAAAAAAAGAGGCTATTAATAGTCCTTTTGCTATTGTTGAATTATTTGATATCCAGGCGTTAGGAGAAGATTTTTTAATTTGCTTTAAGCGAGAAACTCTTTGCAAATTGTAGGAGAAAAGTGTACTAAAGAAAACGAAAAACAGATAATTGAAATTTGTTTCTATTCCATTTATGGCAAAAACTAAATAGGCTAAAAAGAAAGCTCCAAAAGAAATCCATAGGTTTGAATACACTATGAATTTTAGAGTTTTCATTTATTTCGAATTACATAAATCTGACTAGAATATTCTCCGTTTTTAGCTTTAAGATTAGAAATTAATCCATACCAAAATCCTTTGATGTAAACACCCAAGCTATTTTTTACTCCGTTTTTGTATTTTTCACTTTCTAAACTAATCCAGTAAGCGTCAAATTTCATTGGTTTAATATCCACTACTTCCATGTCAAATTGCGCAAAAAGATCTTTAACGTTTTGAGGTCTAAAGTGGTACAGGTGAATTGGCAAATCATAAGCCGACCAATAATCTTGGTAACGCTTTTCATCATGAGAAGCACAATTTGGAACTGCAACTAAAAGAGTTCCATCTTTTTTTAGTTTTCCTTTTATAGTTTGAATGTCCTTTTTTAACTGATAAACGTGCTCAAGAACATGCCACATTGTAATGACATCATATTCTTCATTTTCGTTATTATCATTTACAGTTGTAGCAATCTTTTTACCAAGTGTTTCTTCAATGTGAGCTCTTGAAGTATCATCAAGTTCAACTCCGTTCACATCCCATCCTTTTTGGTTCACAAAGTTTAAGAAAACTCCGTTTCCAGCACCAACATCTAGTAATTTCTTACCATTTCCAACTTTGCTTATCAACCTAAATTTACTTCTGATAGTAATAAACCTTACCATGTGAAAAAGAGTATTTATCAATCCCTTTTTGGTTCCTGTGTGCGAAATGTAATTTTCAGAAGCATAATACTCACCAATTTCATTTTCAGCAGGCAAAGGCGAAGTATATCTCATGGTACACGAAGTACATTCCTTTACAGTAAAAGGCTTCATGTTAATCCTAAAGTTTTTACTCTCAAGATGAACTTTGCTTTCAGTGCTGTTACAAACCGGACAATTGGTAGTTTCTATCATTCTCGGTTATTTTTGAGCAATGTAAAATAAATCTAAACTATCGTCATTTACTTCTTGAGTATAAAAATCATCTACAGTAATAGAAGCCGACAAATCATTATCTTGTTTATGCATTTTACTTCTATTTCTGTCGTTCATGTAATCGTAAATCCACTGAAGTGATTTTCTAGGTAACCTGTACTGAAGATTAAAAATATCAAAACGCATAATCTTGTTTACGTTCTCCTTATTTTTTTCGTAATATTTCATTACTTTTTCATTTCCATGAACACCTCTAGCATCTACATTCGAGAAATAATTTAACATCAAATCTTTCAATTCTTGCTTTTTATATTCTCTAATGTGCCAAGGATTTCTACTAAGAGTTGTCTTGATATTTGGAGTAGTACAGATGAATTTTCCTCCTGGTTTAAGTACTCTACTTATTTCTTTTAAATACTCTTTGTCTTCTTCAATATGCTCAATTACTTGAAAAGAGAATACAAAATCGAATGTATTATCAGGAAAGTTTAATGTTGGAACAGTCATTTTAACAAACTCAACATTATTAAACTTTGTTAAATCAATATCCGTAACATACTGGTCAATAGTAGTTAATTTATCTACAAAAGGGGCTATTTCTTTTACTCCATAACCTTCTCCTGTTCCTATTTCCAAAACGTTTCCTTTCACTATATCTTTTGCTTCATAGTAGGCTTTTAAACACCTCTGAAACACATAGTTATTCACATCTTTAAGGGATACTCTTTCTGCTGTATTGTCTGACATCTTTTGTTCTAATTTTTTAAATCTTGCAAATATAATCAATTAGCAACAATTAAATCTTAACCTTTCAAAACCTTTAACATAATTTATATGCTCGGGTATCGAATCAAATTATTAATTCTTTATATTTGCTCAACAAAAAATAAAAGTATGGATTTCAAAAAGTCGAATAACATTGTTGGAATGTTTGTGTTGATAGTAGCATCATTTGTGTTTCTTTCCACAGTAGAGCCAAGTACAAGCCTTTGGGATTGTGGTGAATATATTTCAACTTCAAATAAATTAGAAGTTGGTCACCCACCAGGAGCACCTACTTTTATGATGATAGGAAGATTGTTTTCTGCTTTTGTAAGTCCAGAAAATGCTGCTTACATGGTAAATTCATTATCTGCATTAAGTAGTGCACTTACTATTTTATTTTTGTTTTGGACAATTACGCATTTGGCCAAAAAAATAATTCTTAAAGATGAGGAGCTGCTAGATAAAGGCTCTATCATAGCCATAATGGGAGCTGGAGTTGTAGGTGCATTTGCCTACATGTTTAGTGATACATTTTGGTTCTCTGCCGAGGAAGGCGAAGTATATGCCATGTCCTCCTTTTTTACCGCACTATCATTTTGGGCAATATTAAAATGGGAAGATAATTCAGAGAAAATTTCCTCTGATAGATGGATAATTTTAATTTTCTTTTTGATTGGTATTTCGGTTGGGGTTCACTTACTGAACTTACTTGTAATACCAGCTGCAGCATTTGTTTACTACTTTAAAAAATACGAGTTCACAATCAAAGGATTTTTACTTACTGGGGTGACATCAATCGTTATTTTAGGATTGCTTAATTCAGTGTTTTTCCCAAAAACATTAGCCTTAGCTGATTATTTTGAGAGGACATTTAACGGAATGGGAATGGGCTTTAACTCAGGAACATTAATTTTCTTCTTTTTATTAGCTGCTATTTTGGGAGGTGTAATTTATTATGCTCATACTAATGGACAAAGATTGTTACATACAATTACAGTGTCAGTTACGGTATTAATTATTGGGTTTTCAACTTTTGCAATGATTGTGGTACGTTCTAACGCAAACCCACCTTTGGATGAAAATAATCCAGAAACTATTCCTTCATTAATGTCATATTTTGGCCGTGAACAATACGGAGATTGGGCATTGATAAATGGAGAATATTGGAACTCACCAGAGAAAGGAAATACAGGAAAAGTTATAGGATACAAATACTTTCAGGCTTACACAGTTAAATTTAAAGGAAAAAAATATTCGTTTCAATCGGAATTTGATGCTCAAGAATTTATCACTAAAAGAGCTAAGCAGCCCAACTTAGAAATTAACGAAGAATACATAACCACAGGAGAAAAATTTGAACAAAAATTCCCTGAAAAAGATCCTAAAACAGGAGAAAGTTATGACAATCAATTTGTACTTTTCCCAAGGATGTTTGATAGAAGACCAGGAAAAATTAAGGGATACATGTATTGGTCTAACTATAAAGGTGATCCAAACATTAAGGCTGCAAGCCCTAAGATTTCCGCAGGTAAAGGAGTTTTTAAAGATCCTTACATCCCTACAAGTGGGGAGAACTTCACTTATTTTAAAGACTATCAAATGGGATGGATGTATTTCAGATATTTCATGTGGAACTTTGCAGGAAGACAAAATGATATTCAAGGACATAATTCTTATTACCAAGGTGATGGCATGATTTATAAAGGTGCTTTAACAAGAGGTAACTGGTTAACAGGACTTAACTTTATTGATAAAGAAAGAGTTGGAACCCAGAATGATTTGCCAGCTACTATGAAATCATTTGAGGCATACAACACTTATTACTATTTGCCATTAATTCTGGGATTACTTGGATTAGTATTTATGATTGTGAGAGCTCCTAAGGATGCATTCTCTACTTTCTTATTGTTTTTCTTTACAGGATTAGCAATTATGATTTACCTTAACCCAAGACCAGAAGAACCCCGAGAAAGAGATTATGCAGTTGCTGCCTCTTTTTATGCGTTTGCAATATGGATAGGTATGGGAGTTTTGGCAATTTACAGATGGGCTAAAGTAACCGATATGAAACAGTTTAGAACAGGTGTAATAGCAGTTATTGGAGCTGGTGTTCTATTTTATTTAGTTGAAACACTAAACGGAGGAAATCATGTAGCTTCTTACTCTATTTTGTTTATGGGAGTAGTTGCTATAGCTATGATTGTAATTTCTATGATGGTATTTAAAGGGTCTAAAAATGCGGTTGCACTTGCAGGACTAGCAACTATCTTAGGATTAACCGCCCCCGTCATAATGGGCGTCCAGAACTGGGACGATCATGATAGGAGCGATCGATACTTTGCTCGAGAAGTAGCTAAAAATTACTTAAACTCGTGTGATAAGAATGCTGTACTACTTTGCTTTGGTGATAACGATACATTCCCATTATGGTATGCACAAGAAGTTGAAGGAATAAGAACCGACATGAAAGTGATGAACTACAGTTTATTAAGTTCTGATTGGCACTATAACCAACTGAAGAGACAAACTTATGAAGCACCTGCAGTAAATACAATGCTAGATGAGCCAGAATATAGAGCTGGAACGAGAGATTTAGTAATTTTTGCTCCAAATAAACAAGCAATATCTGCAAAGGATTTAATGCTATTTATGAAAAGAGGAAAAGATATAAACCCTCAAGATTCTAGATATGGATATTCAAGAATACCTTACAACAAGATTTATGTAGATGTAGATAAAGCTGCCTGTATAAAAAGTGGATTGGTAAGGCCTGATCAAGCAAACCTTATGGTTGATAGAATTGAGTGGAATTTATCAGGAAGATTCATGACTAAAGCTGATTTAGCTATAATTGATATGCTTGCTGCTTACAAATGGGATAGACCAATATGTTTCACATCAACAGGAATACAAGGAGCTAACAGAGGACTTAGTAAGTATCTTCAACCAGAAGGAATGACGGCTAAGTTTGTGCCAATTGCTAATCCATCTCATAACAGAGAGAAAATGTACTCTTTACTAATGGGAGAACAATATGAAATCAAAGATTTAGCTACAATTGATGGATTTAACTGGGGTAATATCGAAAAAGAAGAAGTATTTGCCGATTACTACACAATGAGAATGATTCGTTCTGCTCGTATGCACTATATGCAATTAGCTGAATCATATATTAATGCTGCAACTAATCTAGAAAGACAACAAGCTGCTGATACAAGTGGACAAAACAAAGCAGCAACAGCTAGTGAGTATCGCCAGAGAGCTGTAGATGTGTTGGACAAATCATTAGAGGTATTCCCACTAGAATCATGTAAAATTGACGAATTATCTAATTACACAGCAATGATGTACTACAGAGCGCAGGATACTGTTAAAGGAAAAATGAGATGTCAGCAATTGGCAGATTACTATAGTGAGAACATTACTTACTTTGCAAATCAGAATAACGATTACATTCAAAAAATGTATATGGAGATTGGTGATTTTGTAAACCACTTCGAAGCTTTGAAACAAGGTAGTGGTGACATGTCATTTGATTTGAAAACATTAAATCCTGATGGATATGCTAAACTTGTAGGAGCGATTAATAGAGCTGCTCAAGCAGATAGAAAATTCAGTTCAATACTTCAGAATGACATTGCTGGAATGTATCGTTCTGGAAAAATGGGAGCTTTCCCACCAGCATTTTATTCGGATGCCGTTCCAGGATTAATGCCAAAGAGATAATAGTATAGCAATTAACTAAATAGAAGGTGAGCCCAAAAAGCTCACCTTTTTTTATGGAAATAATTTCCAATCCCTTTTTATTTTTTACTTTTGAAAGATTAAAAAACCACCACTAATTATGAGTTTTAAAGACCTAAATTTTAGCAATAAAAAAGTCCTTGTCCGAGTAGATTTTAATGTTCCTTTGGAACCAGAGACATTTAGAATTACAGATGATACCAGAATGAAAGCTGCTTTGCCAACTTTAAACAAAGTATTGGATGATGGAGGAAGTCTTATTATTATGTCTCATTTAGGACGACCTAAAATGGGGTTTGAGGAGAAGTTTTCATTAAAACATATAGTTTCTCATTTAGGAAACCTATTAAATAAAGAAGTTCAGTTTTGTGGAGATAGTATTGGAGAAGAAGCTCAAAAAATGGCTTCAGAATTAAAGCCAGGACGGGTTTTGTTAATTGAAAACTTAAGATTTTACAAACATGAAACTTCAGGGAATTTATACTTTGCAGAAGAGCTATCTAAACTAGGAGACTTTTATGTAAATGATGCTTTTGGAACTGCTCACAGAGCACATGCATCAACAACTATGGTGGCAAACTTCTTTACAGGTAAAAAGTCATTTGGTAATTTATTAGAAAACGAAATCAATAGTTTAGAGAAAGTACTATCAGCACCAAAAAAGCCATTTACAGCAATTATTGGAGGGGCAAAAGTTTCGGGTAAAATAAATGTGATAGAAAACTTGATGGATAAAGTCACTGATATTATAATTGGAGGAGGGATGAGTTATACTTTTATAAAAGCTCAAGGAGGTAAAATAGGAAGTTCATTGGTTGAGGATAATCAAATAGCTACTGCAAAAGATATCCTTAAAAAAGCAGAAAAATTAGGAGTGAACCTACACATCCCAACCGATACTATTATTGCAGATGCTTTTAGTAATGATGCTAATACTGATGAATGCGATATTTTTGAAATTCCAGATGGATGGATGGGATTAGATATTGGGCAAAAATCTATTGAACAATTTAAGGAAGTGATTTCTCAATCGTCAACTATCTTGTGGAACGGCCCAATGGGCGTTTTTGAAATGGAAAGTTTTGAAAAAGGAACAAAAGCAATTGCATACAGTGTAGTGGAAGCAACCGAAAAAGGAGCCTATTCATTAATTGGAGGAGGAGATTCGGTAGCTGCTATCAATAAATATAATTTAGGTGATGAGGTAAGTTATGTTTCTACTGGAGGAGGAGCAATGCTTGAATATCTTGAAGGAAAAGAGCTGCCGGGAGTAATTGCCATTACCCAAAAAGAGGGATTTAGATTAAGTGAAGATTAATTTGTTAGGATAAAATAAAAATAAAAAGAAAATGAAAAAAATAATTGCATTAGCAGGGAGTAATAGTAAAGAGTCTATCAACAAACAATTTGCCTATTACGTTTCGGAATTAATTGAAGGAATGGATTTAATGCAACTTGATTTAAATGATTTTGAGGTGCCAATGTATGGTATTGATGAAGAGAATGAAAACGGAATGCCTAAAGATGCTCAAAGCCTAACTAAACTGATTCAAAATGCTGATGGTATTGTGATTTCATTAGCAGAACATAACGGAAGCTATACAGCCGTTTTTAAGAACATATTTGACTGGATATCTAGAATTGAAGCTAAAGTGTTTGAAACTACTCCAGTTTTCTTACTATCGACTTCTCCAGGCGGAAGAGGAGGTTCTTCTGTAATGGAGGCTGCTATGAATAGATTTCCAAGGCATGGAGCTACAATTCCCGCAAACTTTAGTTTACCTAATTTTTACGATAATTTTAAGGATGGAAAATTAGTAAACGAAGAGTTACTTTCTGATTTGAAAGAAAAAGTTACCCTTTTTGAGGAAGAGCTAAAAAGCTAATTAGCTTTAATTTTTTGGCTATTGAAGATATCAATAAAGCTATTGAGATCCCCAAAAACCCTCCGCAAATAAGATCAAGAGGATAATGAACTCCCAAGTATATTCTGCTGTAGCTAACAACAGTTGCCCAAAGAAATATCCAAAAAGCAATGTGTTTTATTCGTTTACTTAAGAATAAAGCTATTAGTGTTGCTAACCCAAAAACATTACTGGCATGTGAAGAAACAAATCCCCAGTTTCCTCCTTTATATCCATCTACAAAATGAACTAATCCTTCGAGACTTGGTTCGTGAGAGGGACGTAATCTTTGAAAAACATTCTTGAATGCTTCTACTGAAAGTATATTAGTAAGAGCAAATGTTATGAGTATAATTGCTGTAAGAATTGCTGCTTTTTTCAATCCATAATGGCGATAAAGTAAGTAAACTAAGAACATATAAAATGGAACCCAAAAGAATTTGTGACTTACCCAGTACATGATTGTATCGAATAAAGGATTGTGAAATTCATTAAAGAAAATAAAAATTTCAGCATCCAAATTCAATATAAATTCTAACATGGAGTTTTATTTTTCTTCGAAATTTGTTTCGCAATCTGGCTTAGAGCCTACATTCCAAGAAAGTGAAAATGCAGTAAAAAAGTACCAGTCTCTAGCTGGAGAATTTCCTCTATTTACACCAATATTTCTATCTCCAATTTGACTTGTAGATTTATCTGCTAAAATAGGGGTAAGAATCCCTGATTCATTGGCAAGTGTTGTAGGATTCACATAGTTTTTACTTACATCATCAATGTAATCAGTAACTAATATCCTAGCGCCATATTCTATTGAGAATGAAAGTTGTTTTGTTAAGTTTTTTTTGTATCCAAACCCCACAGGGAAAGCAATCTGATTTAATCGATAGTAATCAGCAGTGTTTGCAGAAGTATTTTGTCCTTCGGTTCCTAGTGCTTGTAAATCATACCATTTACCGTTATACATTCCTTTTGGTTTGAAATTATATCCAGCAATTCCGAAAAATAAGAAAGGAGTTTGGTATTTCCTTTCTAAACTACCTGGTTTGTATTTCACAAAGTTAATCTCTAAGATGGCTCCTAACTCAAGAACAGTACTCTTAAAATCTAAATTTCTATTTCTTTCCCAAGCATCATCACTTTGGTAATCATATGCTTCTATTTTACCGTACATAAAGTGAAGACGATAAGCATAACGTAAGTTTTTATCGTTTTTCTTGTAGGATAATCCTAACGCTAAATTGGTGTTTTTGTCGAAATGATTTTTATTTAAATCACCTATGTAATAAGAGCCTCCCAACAAAAAAGAAAATTGCTGAGTTTGTGCCATAGCAGAGCTACTTAATAAAGCGATAAAACAATATAACACAAGGTTTTTCATAGATTCATATTACGTTAAGAGCCACTAATTATTGCGCAGAGCTTATTTTAATAGAGGACAAATATAAGATTATAATTCTGAAAAAGTAACACAAAAAAAGCCACTTCAATTTAGCTGAAGTGGCTTTTTAATTATAATATAATTTTTTTATTCTTCTTCATCTCCATCAAATCGGTCTTTAATGTCTTCTACAACATCTTCCACTTTATCTTTGGCTGCATCATATACATCTTCAATTTTATCTCCAATGTTTTCTGCTATGTCTTTAGCACCTTCCCATGCATCTCCAGCTTTATCCTTTAAGCTTCCCAGCATGTCACCAGCTTTATCCATCATACCTCCTGCAGCACCAGTAACTCCTGCAGCAGCACCTTTTGCTACGTTAACTGCACCATCAGCTACATTTCCAGCCGCATTAGCAGCTCCTTTAGCCACATCACCTGCAACATTTGCAGCACCTTTTACAGTATCACCAGCCAAGTTTCCTGCACCTTTTACTACGTTAACCGCACCATCAGCTACATTTCCAGCCGCATTAGCAGCTCCTTTAGCCACATCACCTGCAACATTTGCCGCACCTTTTACAGCATCACCAGCAAGGTTTCCTGCACCTTTTGCTACGTTAACTGCACCATCAGCTACATTTCCAGCTGCATTAGCAGCTCCTTTGGCAACATCTCCTGCAACATTAGCCGCACCTTTTACAGCATCACCAGCTAAATTCCCTGCACCTTTTGCTACATTTCCTGCAGCATTAGCTGCACTCGAAGCAGCATCTTTTGCGCTTCCGAATAAATTTTTAAAAAAGCTTCCTAGTCCCATTTTGTTTTAGTTTTTTTATTGTTTAAGTATGCAATTTAATAAAAAATTACTTAGTTCATACTGCTATAAGACTATGTTAACAATCTTTTTAGGTACAATGATTATTTTCTTTGGGTCTTTTCCATCCAAATAACCTGCTGTTTTCTCGTGTGCCATTACTGCTTTTTCAATATCATCCTTTTGCATGGTTGATGGTAATTCAAGCATAAACCTCATTTTACCATTAAATGAAACTGGGTAATTGTGATTGGCTTCAATCAAATGTTCTGGGTTAAAAACTGGCCAAGCTGCAAAAGAAATGCTCTCGCTATTTCCTAACTTATTCCATAACTCTTCGCAAATATGCGGAGCGTAAGGAGAAGCTAACACCAATAATTCACTTAGTATTTGTTTGTTGTTGCATTTTTGAGACTGTAATTCATTCACACAAATCATCAGATTACTTACAATGGTATTGAAAGAATATCGTTCCAAATCTTCGGTAATTTTCTTGATAGCTGTGTGTAACGTTTTAAGCGATTTTTTGTCTGCTTCAGTTTCCGTAACCGTAAATGTTTCTCCTTGGTGAAATAATCTCCACAGTTTTTTTAAGAATCCATTTACTCCACTAATTCCATTGGTATCCCAAGGTTTTGCTTGTTCCAATGGTCCCAAGAACATTTCGTAACATCTTAAGGTATCGGCTCCAAATTTCTCTACCAACTCATCTGGAGTTTGTACGTTATATTTGGATTTACTCATTTTTTCTACTTCGCTTCCGCAAATGTAGTTTCCGTCTACGTTTGTAATGAATTTAGCATTGATATTATCTTTTCTCCAATCAATAAATGATTTTTGATTTAAAATATCATTTTGAACAAAGTTTATATCAGTAGGAACCCTTTGTATATAAGAGCCTTTGGAATATAAAAGTCTATGCTCAATAATTTTTTTAATTCCATATTTATCTAATCGTTTTTTACATTCTTTTAAATGTTCCTCTTCAAAGATTTTAATCTTATTAAGAATACTTTCGTCAAGTTCTTCATTATCTAGTATTTTAAGAATAATATCGTGTGAAAAATAGACTGGAAAGTTCTTATGAAGATTATAAACGGCTAAAGCTCTTTTTTCATTTTCCTCTTCCAATTCAACATGAATTTTGAAATTTGTTCTATAAACAAAACTACTTCTCCCCAAAATCATTCCTTGGTTTATCAATTTCTTGAAAGGCTCTTCAAAAGAAATGTAATCCATGTCATACAAAAACTTAGTCCAAAAACGAGAGTACAATAAATGTCCTGTAGCGTGCTCGGCTCCTCCAATGTATAAATCAACCTGTCCCCAATAATCGGCTTTCTCTCTCGATACAAATTCGTTAGGATTATTTGCATCCATATACCTCAAGAAATACCAAGAACTTCCTGCCCAACCTGGCATTGTGTTCAATTCCATTGGCCAAGTGCACGAACCGTTTTGTTTGTCGTTCGTTTTAAGAATCTTTTTATTTCTACACCAACTCCAAGTGTTTGCATTCCCCAAAGGTGGATCTCCATCTTCTGTCGGTAAATACTTTTCTACTTCTGGTAATTCAATCGGTAAAAACTCATCTTCAATTACTTTAGGTATTTCATTTTCGAAATACACTGGAAATGGCTCTCCCCAATATCTTTGTCTTGAGAAAATAGCATCTCTCAATCTAAAATTGGTCATTCCTCTTCCACATCCTTTATCTTGAATTGCTTTAATAGCAGCCCCAATTCCTTTTTTGGCGTTCAATCCATTCAAGAAATCTGAGTTAGTCAGTAGCGCAGATTTATCTTCGCAAGCTGCTTCAGAAATATCTACGTTTTCAAATATGTTTTTTATTTCGATACCAAAATGATTGGCAAAAGCCCAATCTCTTTGATCTCCAGCAGGAACAGCCATTACAGCCCCAGTTCCGTAACCAGCCAATACGTAATCACCAATCCAAATTTGTACTTTATCTCCCGTGAAAGGGTGAATAGCAAAAGCACCTGTATTTACACCCGTAATGTTTTTTACATCCGCTTGTCTGTCACGTTCAGTTTTCAAACTAGCTTGCTCAATGTAAGCTTCAATGTCTTGTTTTTGATCAGCAGTTGTAATTTCTGCTACTAATTCGTGTTCTGGCGCAAGCACCATAAAATTCACACCAAAAATAGTATCAGGACGAGTAGTGAAAACTTCAATCTTTTTATCTGAGTTATCTACATCAAAAAACATAGAAGCTCCTTTAGATTTTCCAATCCAGTTTTTTTGTTGTTCTTTAATAGAATCACTCCAGTCTATCGTATCCAATCCTTGAATTAAACGATCTGCATAAGCAGTAATTCGCATACTCCATTGGCGCATTAATTTTTGCACCACAGGATGTCCACCTCTTTCGGATACTCCGTCTTTTATTTCGTCATTTGCCAATACTGTTCCCAAAGCAGGGCACCAGTTTACCATAGAATTAGAAATAAAAGCCAAACGGTAATTCATCAAGATGTCACTCTGTTCTTTCTCCGTAAATTTACTCCATTGGTCGGCTGTAAACACCTCTGTTTCTTCGCAAGCTGCTTTTACGTTTGCGTTTCCTTCTGTTTCAAATACAGCAGTAAGAGTTTCTAATTTTTCGGCTTTTTTAGCTGCCTTGTTGTACCAAGAATTAAATAATTGCTTAAAAATCCATTGCGTCCATTTGTAATACTCAGGCGAAGAAGTTCTCACTTCTCTGTCCCAATCAAATGAAAAACCAATTTGATCCATTTGCTGACGGTAACGTTCTACGTTTGTTTTTGTAGTAACCGCAGGATGTTGTCCTGTTTGAATAGCATATTGTTCAGCAGGCAATCCAAAAGAATCGTATCCCATTGGGTGCAATACGTTATATCCTTTTAGTCTTTTGTAACGCGAATAAATATCAGAGGCAATATAACCCAGTGGATGCCCAACATGCAATCCCGCTCCCGAAGGGTAAGGGAACATATCCAAAGAGTAAAACTTTGGCTTCGTGGAGTTTTCTTGTGCAGCAAAAGTCTTTTTGTCTGCCCATTCTTTCTGCCATCTTTTCTCTATCTCACTGTGATTGTAATCCATTGAATTTTCTTTGCGTGTTTATTCGATTTGCAAAGATAGGGATTAATGGATAATTGAGAATGGATAATTTGGATATTGGTGAAAAGAAAACCTATCTATCCCATCCATCAATTACATAGCTTTTTTCAATAAGTTTTTTTTCTAAACCTGAACTGTCGGATTTAAACCACAATTCAAATCTCACGGGATAGTAGTGTTCGAAAGTCCCCTCATCTATTACCGTACGCCCGTAAAATAAGTCAAAATCATTACTTAATTTAGTTATTTTATTTTTTGTTCTGTTGGTTAGTTTCCACTCAGATAACATTATGTTTTGAGTTAATTCATAAGCTTTTATAAAAATCTCGCCCTTTTCTATTGGCTTATGCCACATAAAGAAGTCATAACCAGAATATCCACTGCCATAAACTAGGATAGTCGCTTTATTTACTTTTATGTTTTCCAGAGAGTCACCTTGTGATTGAGTTAATATTTGAATTGGTTTATCAAAATTTAAATTGTCAGGAATTTGAACATTATAAAACCTTTTCTCTTGAAAGTTTACATTAAAAAGGTCAATTATAATCCAACCAAATAAAAGTGCGATTATAACTGAAGCCGTAATCAATACTTTTTTCATCTGTTTCATAAGATTTATTTGGAAAAATTTATTTCTTAAACCTTCTCAAAATCTACCAAATCCATATCAATAGTTCGGTTTACCATATCTACTTTAGTTATTTCTATGGTTACTTTAGACCCCATTTTAAGTTCGTCCCCATATTTTTTACCAACTAATTTCTTTCCGTCTTCTTCAAAGAAGAAACGATCTTGAGTAATGTTATTGGTACGAATTAATCCCTCGCATTTGTTTTCGTTAATCTCTACAAAAATACCGTAGCTAGTAACTCCAGAGATAGTTCCGGCAAATTCTTGTCCTACTTTATCTTTCATAAATACTACTTGCATAAACTTAGTAGAAGCTCTTTCGGCATCTGTAGCTTTTTTCTCTTGGTTAGAGAAATACTTAGCTTGTTGTTCTATTTCATCTTCAGTAATATGTGGAGCTTTTTTATCCAAAAAATTCTGTAAAATCCTGTGAAGCATTAAATCTGGATATCTTCTAATTGGTGAAGTAAAGTGAGAATAGTAGTCAAATGCTAATCCGTAGTGACCTATGTTTTCTGCCGAATAAACAGCTTTTGCCATAGAGCGAATTACCATTGGGCCAATAAAGTTAACTTCTCTGTTTTCTTTAGCTTCTGTCAATAAATTGTTCAATGCAAACGAAAGCGGTTTGTCTTTCACTTCTTTTATTTCGTATCCATTATCAGTAACAAATCTTTGTAAATCTGCTATTCTGTCTTCGCTTGGTTGATCGTGTATTCTGTATATGTTAGGATATTTTGCTTCTCCTTTTTTAGGAATTCCAATAAACTTAGAGACATGTTTGTTCGCCAATAACATAAACTCTTCTACTAGTTTATGTGCCTCTTGCGAAGTTTTAAGTTTAACGCCAACTGGCTTTCCGTCTTCTATAATAAACTTAACTTCAGTAGATTCTATATTAAGAGCTCCCGAATTCATTCGCTTAGCTCTCATTATTTGAGCCAAGTCATTAAGCACGTTTATTTCTTTTTGGTAATCACCTTCTTTGTTTTCTATTCGTTCTTGAGCTTCTTCGTAAGTAAATCTTCTATTCGAGTTTATTACAGTACGTCCAAACCAACTCTTTTGGATTTTAGCTTCTTTGTCTAATTCAAATACTGCAGAAAAAGTTAATTTTTCTTCGTTTGGTCTCAATGAACAAACTTGATTTGACAATACTTCAGGAAGCATTGGTACAACTCTATCTACTAGATAAACAGAAGTTGCTCTTTCTATTGCCTCATCATCAATAATAGTTCCTTTGGTTACATAATGCGATACATCTGCAATGTGAACTCCTACTTCAATGTTTCCATTTTCTAATTCTTTGTATGAGATTGCATCATCAAAATCTTTAGCATCAAATGGATCAATGGTTAAGGTATCTACATTTCTAAAATCTCTTCGTTTTGCAATTTCTTTTACAGAAATAGTTGTGTCAACATCTTCTGCTGCTTGTAATACCTCGGCAGGAAACTGATAAGGAAGCTCAAAGTCTTCCATTATAGCATTCATCTCGGTATTGGTTTCTCCAGATTTCCCTAAAATCTTAGTGATTTTCCCGAAAGGAGAATTCATTTTCTCTGGCCAGTTCATCAATTTAACGATTACCTTATCGCCATTTTTGGCTTTGTTAAGGTGTTTTAAATCAATAAAGAAATCTACGTGAGTTTTACGGCTATCTGTAATTACAAATGCAAATTTGTCCGATATTTCTAAAGTACCAACAAACTCTGTTTTCTTTCTTTCTACTACTCTTTCTACTTTTCCTTCTGGTTTTCTACGTTTAGGATTGTCATCCATTACAAAAGCTACTAAATCACCATCTAGTGCATTTTTAGTTTTTTCTTTTGGGATATAAATATCGTCTCCTTCTTCTATTATAATGTATGCACTTCCTTTAGAAGTGAATTCTATTCTTGCTTCGTTAGATTCTAAATTACTACTACTGTTGAGTGAGAAGTTCCCACTTGAGTTCGTTACTATTTCATCTTGTTCTAATTCACTTAGGAATTTTGAAACCTGTTTTTTTTGAATTGGTTGAGTAAATCCTATTCCCTTTGCTATTTGAACAGCATTGAATTGTTTACCGTTGGAGTGAGCCAAAAACTGAATGATTTTTCTCTTTACATTTTTTTTTAGCTTCTTTCCTTTATTGTTTGACATGCGAGTCTTTTGTTTTTAAATTATCTGTTTTTTATTAACAAAACTATAAGTTTTAATAGTGTTTGCCTTGCTAAAGATACGATATTATTGTTTTAACTTCGAGCACACAAAAAATCGATTATCAATTAATTTAAAAAAATTATGAAAACAAAAGTATTATTTTTAGTCGCTATACTTGTAGGTTCTTCTACAGTAATGGCGCAACAAACATCTGATGAAGCTACTAAAGAAGTAACTGATGGAGTTTTAGCAACAGCAGATGATGAAGCAAAAGAGGGATGGACTAAAAAAGGTGTTCTTGGACTTAACATGGGACAAGTAGCATTATCAAACTGGCAAGGTGGGGGACAAAGTTCTATTTCTGGAACTTCTCTTTTAAGCCTTTCTAGAAACTATAAAAAAGGAAAAACTGCTTGGGATAACTCACTAGATTTAGCTTACGGATTATTATCTCAAGATAATGGACCTTTTATTAAAAGTGACGATAGAATTGAATTGAACTCTAAATATGGACGTCAATTTAAGAACAATGACAAATTGTATTACGGAGGATTAGTAAACTTTAGATCTCAGTTTGCTCCTGGTTTTGCAACAGTTGCTCAACAAGATTTAATCTCTAGAATTATGTCTCCTGCATATATTACCGCAGCTATAGGTGTTGATTACAAGCCAACAAATGCTCTTTCTTTTTTCTTTGCTCCTGTGTCTTACAGAGGAACAGTAGTTTTAGATCCTGCTTTGAATGCTTTAGGAGCATATGGAGTTACAGCTAATGAAAACATTAGACATGAAATGGGTGGATTGGTAATGATTAAATTTCAAGATGATTTAATGGAGAACATTAACTTGAAAACTCAAGCTACTTTCTTCTCTAACTATTTAGATAGACCTGAAAATATTGATGTATTATGGGATTTGTTATTGACAATGAAAGTAAACAAATACATTAACGCAAGTATCGGAACAACACTAATTTATGATCATGATATTAATATCGCTACAGATGATAATAATGATGGATTATTTGATGTTACTGGACCAAAAATTCAATTTAAAGAGGTGTTAAATGTTGGGTTTTCTTACACATTCTAAAAGAATTAAAATTTAGATTAAAAGCCTTCTGGAAACAGAGGGCTTTTTTATGCCAAAATTTTAAGTGTATTAGTTTTATCAAGCCTAAGTTGGTTCTTTAATGAGTCTAAGCTTTTAAACTTTACTTCATCACGTAACCTTTCAATAAACTCAATTTTAATAGTTTTTTGATAAAGATTACCGTCAAAATCGAATAGATTTACTTCAATTTTTTCTTGCTCACTTTCATCAATAGTCGGATTTTTTCCAATATTTAACATTCCTTTGTATCTATTGCCTTCTACAATTACATGAACTGCATAAGCACCTGGCTTAGGAATAATTTTAGTTTCATCCTCAATTAAGAGATTAGCCGTAGGAAAACCAATAGTATTTCCTAATTTTTTTCCTTCAATTACTTTTCCTTTCAGTGGAAAAGAATAGCCAAGATATTCGTTAGCTAGCGGAATATCTCCAAGCTCAATAGCATTTCTTATTTTAGTAGAGCTTACGTTAATATCATTAATATCTTGAGCTGATATTTCTTTCACTTTAAACTGGTATAGCTCACTTAGCTCTTTAAGATATTCGAAATTTCCTTCCCTGTTTCTTCCAAATTGATGGTCGTAACCAATTATTAGAGTTGATACTTTTAATTCTTTAACCAAAAAATCTCTCACGTATTCAAGTGCAGAAATTCTAGAAAAATTCTTTGTAAAAGGATAGATAATTAAATGATCGATTCCAGAGCCTTCTAATCTCTCAATTTTTTCATCAAGAGTATTTATTAGCTTAAGGTTGTTGTTTTCTGGAAATAAGACCAAACGAGGATGTGGAGAAAAAGTAAGAATAACAGATTCGCCATTTTCTTCTTTAGCCATTTTATTTAATGACTCAATTATTTTTTGATGTCCAAAGTGGATTCCGTCAAATGTACCAACGGTTAGGAACACTTTTTTCTTAGGACTATATTCTGTAATATTTTGGTATACTTTCAATCTAAAAAATATTGATTCTTCAAAGGTAATTTTTTCTTTAAATCTATTGGTTATTGTATTAAAAAAAGTAATTTTGTATCGAATTTGAAATTTTTATAAAACTAACTCAAATAATATGTCTGTAAAAGGAAAAATTTCTCAAGTAATTGGGCCAGTAGTTGATGTTACTTTCAGTGACCAACAATCGCTACCAAAAATACTTGACGCATTAGAAGTAACTAAAGCAAGCGGAGAAGTTGTTGTGCTTGAAGTTCAACAACATACCGGAGAAGATACAGTAAGAACAATTGCAATGGATGCAACTGAAGGACTTAGAAGAGGACTTGAAGTAACTGCAACAGGTAATCCTATTAGTATGCCAATTGGCGACCAAATAAAAGGAAGATTGTTTAATGTAATCGGAGAAGCTATTGATGGATTAGGTGAAACTACTAAGGAAAAAGTGAAGTCTATTCACGCAAAGCCACCAAGATTTGAAGATCTTTCCACATCATCAGAAGTTCTTTTTACAGGAATTAAAGTAATTGATTTGATTGAGCCTTACTCAAAAGGAGGGAAAATTGGATTGTTTGGAGGAGCAGGAGTAGGGAAAACAGTACTTATTCAGGAGTTGATTAATAATATTGCAAAAGGACACGGAGGACTTTCAGTATTTGCAGGAGTAGGAGAAAGAACAAGAGAAGGAAATGATTTGATGAGAGAGATGTTAGAGTCTGGTATTATCAAATACGGAGAAAAATTCATGGAATCTATGGAAAATGGAGGATGGGATTTATCTTTA
>CALLII010000040.1 GCA_938009745.1 uncultured Flavobacteriales bacterium | reverse complement strand
GGTGCTTGAACTGTGATAATGATTGTTGTATCACATACTACTACTCCTGCTACATTCTTACATACTACAATACATGTCGTATCTGTAATTCCTGAAGTGAAGTCTGGACTCGTAGTAACACATCCTGTTATTGGATCGATTGTTACTGTTCCACCATTGCTTGTTGTTGTTGGTGATAGTCCATCACATCCTGTGATTGAATCTACCATTACTCCCATCAACTCTGTTGTGTCAACACATACTACTGTATCAGTCGTAATTACTGTATCTGGTTCTGTAGAAGGAATATAGATATATATAAATATGGTAGTGTCACAAATTCCAAATTCATCACAAACAATAGTACATGCTGTGTCAAATGGATTATTTGTACTTGGCACATATTTATAACAACTATCAACATTTGATATTGCCCCAAAATTAGGAGCTCCACAATTGATGTAAGTAAAGTTAGTTCCAGGTAATTCATCAAAAGTAATACAACTATCTGTTGCCATTCCGTTTGTAAACTGAACTATTGTGTCAGGTGTTGGTGGTTTAACTGTGATGATGATTGTTGTATCACACACAAACAGTCCTAGTATAGAATCACAAACTACGATACAAGTTGTATCTGTTATATTTCCTGCGGTAAAGTCTGGACTTGTAGTCACACATCCTGTTATTGGATCGATTGTTACTGTTCCGCCATTGCTTGTCATGTCCATTCCATCACATGTTGTGATTGAATCAACTCCATTTGTAATTTCAGTTGTATCAATACATACAATCGTATCAGTTGTAATTATTGTATCACATGTATATTTAGGTAAGTTAAAATCAAGAATTATATCAATTGGACAGTTTAAGCTATCTGTTGCTTTTACTGAATAAGTTCCTGCTGATAGGTTAGTAAAGATACCTGTCGTATTACTTGAAACGAAAGTTCCTGAAAGGTTGTAAGTTATTATTCCTTGACCACCTGACACTAAAGTAGTAATAGAACCTTTTGAATTTGTTCCATTACATTCTCTTTCTGCTAAGAATGTAGTATTATCAATAACTAAAGGTGGAACAGTATCTAATAAAGTAACAGTATTAGAAGCCTGAACAATACATTGAGGGTAAGTTAAATCTCTACCATATACAGTATAAGAACCTGGTGCTAAATTAGTGAATGAACCTGAGAATTGATATCCTGAAGTAGCACTAGTAATACTGTACTGATGAGGACCTCCATTAACTCCAACAGCAAATATACTTCCATTGTTGAAACAGTAAGGATAAACCGAATCGATAAATAATCCTGTTATAGAGTTAAGAACATTTACAGTTACTGATGTATCAACAATACATCCATTAGTGTCTGTAACTTCCACTGTATAATTTATTGTTGATAATGGGGTAACATCAATAGAACTATCAGTTTGTGTTGTACTCCATAAATAAGTACTCTGTCCAGTTCCTGAAACAAATAGGTTAGCAGTTGTTGCTCTACAAATTGTAGTATCATCAGACATTGTAACTACCGGATTTGGGTTTACGGTAATTAAAATTGTATCAACTGAAATACAACCTGCTCCACTCCCTCTTGTTGTTGTAACGTATACTTCATCAACAGTAATTGAAGTAACACTAGCAGAGGTGTAAGTTGGATTTGAAATAGTAGCGTCATCAAAACTAGATCCTGCCATATTTCCACTCCATAAATAAGTGTGTCCTACACTATTTATTCCACCAATTTGAACTGGTAAAGTAGTACAAACTGCAGTATCATTTCCTGCATTAAGTAGCAACACATTAGTTACAGGAATTAAATCATAATCACACATACAAGAACTTGAATCGAATTCAAGTAATAGTGGACAAGCAGATGAATTTGGAATAATAAAAGTTATAGTATCGTTAATCGTATCGTTAAACAAAATAACTCTATTTATTACTCCTGTATTATGAACTAAAGTATCAACACCTGGTTCATAAGTAGAGTTTGCATTTACATCACTATAAATACTGATACTATATGAACTTGATCTATTTGTATCAACATTAGTATAAGATACATATACTGAAACCTCTTCGTTAAGTGCATCTTCAACAATACTGGTCGCTCTTATTGTTGTAAAATCCAGGTTAGGTTTATTGATGTTTAAACCAACTTGTCTAAATCCAGTTTGTGCTTTTACACCACATGAAAGAAGACCACATGTTCCGTTAGCATCAGAAACTGTTCTAACTTCAATATTAGTTATTCCACAGCTAACAGTTGAATCTACACTAATTTCAAACGTGAAATCTATAGAATCTAACTGTGCTACTGGCGTAGGTAAGTTCCATCCTAAAATTGTGATTGACCCTGAAGTAGTAATAACAGGAGCTGTATTTGTCATAGGATTATTCAAGAATACAACAGATCCAGGAACATAAGCTAGTCCTGAAGGCAAGGTTACTGTCAAGGAATCATTAGTTCCAATAGCATTGGAACCTAATTTCAAACTGTTGATTCTTAATTCGATATTGTTACTACAAATTTTAACAGAATCATTACTTGAAACTCTTGGATTGATGAAATAAGGTTCTGGAACTCCAAAAACAAATACTGTTTGAGGTGGCGCTCCTGCCACATTTGTCATAGAGCCACAAGAATTTTCACCAAATACACTTGTGTTTAGTTGACTTCCTGAAACGTATCCACATGCTAATTCATAGTCATATCGCATTGTAAAGTTATTCTGACCGCTAGTTAAAGGACCAGGCAAACCATTTTGAGCGAGACCAGGAACAACACTATCAATAAAAATTAAATATTCATTTGGCGCATTAAACTGAATTGCGTTTGGTAAAACCGTGTATAAGGTTCCGCCTGTTGGATATTCAATAACTAAATTATTGGTATCAATAATAGAATTTAAAGGAGTAGTAATTCTTACTGTAGTATTATAACTGTGTCCTACTTGAACGTTTGTAAATTCATATTCTAATTGACGAGAATCACACAAGTTCGCACTATCCAAACCTACAATATTTGCAGCTTGCCATAATACATTAAGAGGCTGAATACCTAAAGAATCTATTTCTGCTTGACAACCACCACCTGATAATCTTACGTCATTGATATCAGTAAAATATGCTGGACAATTATACCCAGAGTATAACTCTAAATATTCTAAATCACAATTCATATAGGTAGCAAAGACCTCAAAAATTCGAGTTTGTATGCTGTTTAAGTTTCCAAGTTCATAAAACCCATTAGCATTTGGTAAGTAAGTTGTTCCGGAAGATGTTTCTACAACCGAATCTATTTGAATTTGATTTCCATTCAAGGCATTATCAAAATAAAACCAGGTATTGAATGCATCAGCACTATTAGGAGCATTGTTAGCGAAATTAACAGTCCAAATAGCTGTTCTTTGAACTGCATCTACTACGGTTAACCCCACTGAAGTGCTTAATTGAGGTGAATCATAAATGTAGTTCCTGAATGTATTATTATTATAATTTTGCTCATAAGGAGTTGTACCAGTTATGGTACTTAATAGTGGAATTGCCACATCACCAAATTGCGTAGTATCCCAATTAGCTTTGTAAGTAGACCCATAACTTTGTGTTACATTATTTGGGGTTTCACAACTTAATTGCCAAGTAGGGTAAACATACATTAGTACCGATCCATCAGATCGAATATCACCAAATTCTCCTCCCGTGATTGAATCGAATACATTAGTTATTCTTACAGAATCTCCTCCTGCAAAAAACTCAAAAGGCATACTATCAAACTGATAACGAATATTAGATCCTGTGGGATTTTGTTTGTAGTAATCCATTCTAAGATTTGTTAATGTTGCCCCAGGAGGTGCTTGCATTTCCCAATCAGTAATATCGAAAAGGTGCCTGTATTCGTTTGGAAACTGATCTAACCAATCCTCAAACATATATATCCAATAGTAATCTGAGGATAACCTTGGATTACAACCACTAGTTCTCCATGATTGTGTCCCTATTTTAAAATCATCAAATCCGTATTGAGTTAGTCTTCTTTCGTTAATACCTGCGTCTATACAACTAAATCGTCTTTCACTTCCCGGATATGTATTTACAGCAAGTGCAGTATCAGATGTCCAAACTCGCATAGTAAAAGTATTATTAACCTTAGTCCTTCCTAAAACACGGCTAATACCCACCTTGATTTCCAATTCGACTGTATCGTCTTGCATGTATACAAATCCTAGTGGCAATGCAGGAGTCATTGTTGTATAAGCTAGCAAAGTGTCTACTGTAGCATCTAAATAAGCTGCATTTCCAATTTTAAATACTTTTGGGGTTGTTCCAATATGCCAAGTAGAAGTACTAGCATCATATATTCTCACAACTCCACTTCCTGCTTCAAAATCTGAATAAGGCATATTCAATTGACCAAAACAATATTCCATAAAAGGAACCGTGTCATTTGGAAATGGATTCCCTTCTGATGTGTTGTTATATCCTTTAAACTTACCAGTGATGGAATCTCCTAAAAGATAAACATTTTTCACCAAGTTAGCTGAATCAAGTGCACTTTGAGGCAAAGGATTACCAAATGCATCTAAATCTACACTCCCATTATTATCATTATCAGGAGCTCCAAATGAAGATCTCTCTATTTCAGAAGAAACATATCTAATTCCTACTGGGCAAGGCTCACAAAAATTACAAAAAATTCTTATTGCATCAGTTTCTTCAATACAATCTAGATAATGCTTTGCGTTACAATTTAATGGATCTAACACTGCATAAATCTGTTTTGTTATCGAAGAACTTGGGTTAGCTGCAGGACAAGCTGGCAGTTCTGAACAATCAACTTCGTAAGAGATATTAACTTTAGTATTTGTAGTCCAACCGAAACCTGCTGGCCTTGGATTCGAGGCGATAAAATACCTTGCTGTAATTGAAGTTCCATCATCAATAACTCTACTTGGGAACCATTTTATCAAACCATTTGAACTGATTAACTCAAAAGCTGGATCAGTAACATCACTGGTATCTCCAGCATAATCCAATCCCGCAGGAAAAGTAAATTTAAAATCGATATATGCTTCTGGTGCCATTGCTCCCAAAGAGGCACTAATAGACTGAAAACCATCTAAAACTGCACTCGTAGTAGTAAATTCGGTTGTAGCAGGAGTACCAGCAAAAACAGATGTTGGGGACTGTCCGTTACCCATTCTCATCCTGTTGTAATTGTAGTTTTGATCTCCTTGAAAACCTTCATTTACATTGATTTTTTTACATGGATCACTATAAGTCATGTTCCAAAAACGTGTTCTACCTATAACATAACCAACACCACCTGTAGTACATCCAATACCAGGTACTGTTTCTTGGTCATTAGCATAATTAAATTCTGCCCATTGCACATAAACAGAATCTCCCACAGCCATATCTTGGCTACTTATATAAACGGTATACCTTCTTGGAACAGGTCCTCCAAAAATAATATTACTTACTTCAGTTGGACTACTCCAAACTCCGGAACCTACTGGACGAACACTATCAAACATCATTGGTATTCCATTTACTCCTCTTCTCCATCTAAAACTAGTTGTATCGAATGCATTTAATTGAGGATCAACCATGTATAGCTCAAAACTAATACCTGTTGCAACTTCGTTACCTATGTTTCTTACAAGTACCGCTCTATTATTAGCTGCATTACACCCATAGCCTGGTTGAAACTGCTGACCAGAAGGAAAAAACCCTAAATCATCACCACGGTTATAACTAAAAACTAAATCAGGCGCAAAAGCTCCAAAAAGAATACCTACACTAATAGGGTTTACTTTTTCACACACATTAGGTCCACATCCCCAATATCCAACTGCTTGGCCACTATTATTTCCATCACAATCAGCTATAGTAATAACTTCTCTAATTTGAACTTGATCTCCTTGATCGAATGTACCATCCAAAATACCTCCACTAATAAGCATGGCATTTGTAAGTGTTATTTGAATAGTATCTATTCCTCCTATTCCAGAAGTTACAGTAAAAGGAATATTTCCAAATCCATTTAATATTAAACTATCAACCGTATAAGCAGATCCAAAAGTTCGTTCAAATAAAACTTCTGTTAAAAATCCATTACCTGATTGTTCTAAAGTGAAAATTCTTGAATAAGACTGACCAAACTGAGCATTAACAACTCCAATATCCGCAGAAGTAATAACAGATGGATTGTTTGGAATATAACTTGCAGAAGTTAATTCATCATAAATTCCGTTATTAGCTACATCAACTCTCATGCTATTAGTAAGAGTTACCTGGCTTACAACTCCACAATCAGAAGAAGTTACAATTTCGATAGTAGGATTATTACCTGGAGCCAAATCATTAATCCCTAATATTGGATTTTGAGGATCAGTTACATCAACTTCAGTTACTGTAAATCCAGCTGTTGATGTAAAGGAGCTCAAGTAATTTACTCCTGCAGGAAGAGAATAGGTAACCTCTACTCCTGTCAAAGTAGAAACGTTAATATTTAAAACTCTTAATCGAAAAGTATCTATATCTTGACAGGTATTTATACTGCTAGGATTTATATTCGAAGGTGACGAAATAAAAACATTATTGCTATTACCTTGAGCAATGACATCTGATATTCCTAAAACAAATAAGAGTGAGAGAGAGAGTAAAAATTTATTCATAGTTTTTAATTTATTTTAAAAAAGAACTGATTATTAGACATTCTTTTTTGCAACTTACAAGTATACAACATATTTACATATTCTAGATTTCATTAACAAAAAAAAAGGTTAACAAAATATTGTTAACCTTTCTTACTTAAAAATAAAACCTACTAATTAAACTGTCATAATATCTTTTTCCTTGGCATCAATTAAATCATCTACTTTTTTAGAATAAACATCTACAATTTTTTGAACTTCGTCCTCTCCCCTTTTAGCCATATCTTCAGATAACCCATCATCCTTTAATCCTTTAATAAAATCGTTAGTAGATTTTCTTTGATTACGAACAGATATTTTAGCAGTTTCTCCTTCAGCTTTAGCTCTTTTCACTAATTCTCTCCTTCTCTCCTCGGTAAGTGCTGGGACGTTTATTAAAATTACTTCACCATTATTTTGTGGATTTAATCCTAAATTAGAATTAATGATTCCTCTAGAAATCTCATCTAACATTGCTTTTTCCCATGGCTGAACTGTAATAGTACGAGCATCAATAGTACTTACATTGGCCACTTGAGACAATGGTGTCATAGATCCATAATAATCTACCGAAACGCTATCCAACATTGATGGATTAGCTTTTCCTGCTCTAATCTTAGTTAACTCTGAACTTAAATGTTCCATTGCTTGAGCCATTTGACTTTTGGCTTCATCTAGTGCGAATTGAATTTCTTCCGTCATCTTAAAATAATTATTTTCTAAAAATATATAATTTTTTAATAATTGCTATGCTTTTACTAAAGTTCCTTTATGCTCTCCTTGAACTACCTTATTCAAATTACCTGGTTCATTCATATCAAAAACGATTATTGGTAAATTGTTTTCTTTACATAAAGTAAAAGCAGTAAGGTCCATTATATTAAGTCCTTTTTCATAAACCTCATCAAAAGTTATACTCTCGAATTTAGTAGCTGTCGGATCCTTTTCTGGATCAGCAGAATATATTCCATCCACTCTAGTGCCTTTTAATATTACATCAGCTTCTATTTCAATAGCTCTTAGTGATGCTGCTGAATCGGTTGTAAAATATGGACTTCCCGTTCCTGCTCCAAAAATAACAATCCTTCCTTTCTCTAAGTGACGAATTGCTCTTCTTCTGATATAAGGCTCAGCTATCTGCTCCATTTTAATTGAAGACATCAGTCTAGTTTTCATTCCATTACTTTCAAGTGCTGCCTGTAAAGCTAATCCATTAATCATGGTAGCTAACATTCCCATGTAGTCACCTTGAACTCTTTCCATAATACCTTTTTCGGCTTGTACACCTCTAAAAATATTTCCTCCTCCTATTACTATTGCTATCTCAATTCCTTGTTCATGAGCTGCCTTTATTTCTTTAGCATAGTTAGTTAACCTGATATTATCAATACCAAATTGCTTATCTCCCATTAAAGCTTCTCCACTTAGTTTTAGTAATACTCTATTAAATTCCATAGTAATTATTGTTGTTCTAAAAATAGGTAATTTTTTAAAAAACGCTACTTGATAGACGTTTTTATATAACGATTGCTTAAAATTAAGCGAAAAAAAAGAGAGAACTATAAATTCTCTCTTCTTTTTTTAATATCTAAAATTATTAACTTAATGAGATTCTTTCAAATCCTGTTACAGTTAACTCTTTGTCTGTGTCTTGTAAGAATTGTGTTACACTCTTCTTGTTATCAGTAAACATTGCTTGTTCCATTAGTGTATTTTCTTTAAAGAATTTACCTAATCTTCCTTGAGCAATTTTGTCAGCCATTTCAACTGGTTTACCTTCTTGGATAGCTAATTCTTTTCCTACTTCTAACTCTCTTGCGATAGTTTCTGCAGAAACAGCATCTTTATTTAATGCTACTGGTGCCATTGAAGCAACTTGCATTGCAACTTGTTTACCTGCAACTTTAACTTCTTCTCCATTTTTATTTAATCCTACTATAGTAGCAATTTGGTTTCCTGGGTGATTGTAAGCTACAACACATTCAGCATCTACTACTTTATAGTCCAATACTAATTTTTCTCCAATTACACCTACTTGCTCAATAATCTTTTCAGCTACGGTTAATTTATCGTCATATTTTAATGCGTTAAATTCTTCTAAACTTGCAGGATTATTTTCCATTGCAATTTTAACAAATGATTGAGTTAATTGATTGTAAGAATCATTTTTAGCAACAAAATCAGTTTCACATCCTAATACTACTAAGTATCCTCTTGAACCACTTTCGTTAATATTAGCGATAACTAAACCTTCTCCTGTTTCTCTATCACTTCTTTTGGCAGCAACTTTTTGTCCTTTTTTTCTAAGGATATCAATTGCAACTTCCATATCACCTTCAGCTTCAACTAAGGCTTTTTTACAGTCCATCATTCCTGAACCTGTCTTTTTTCTTAACTCATTTACTTGAGATGCAGTAATTTTCATTTTTTTAAATGTATTGAAATTTTATAATTATGCTTTTGCAGCAACTTCTTTTCCTTTTGCAGCACTTCTTTCAGATAATCCTTCTTTGATAGCTTCTGCCATAATTCCGATTACTTTAGCGATAGATTTAGATGCATCATCATTTGATGGAATTACAAAATCAACTCCTTTAGGATTTGAGTTTGTATCAACCATAGCAAAAACAGGAATTCCTAACTTTGTTGCTTCAGCAAATGCAATGTTTTCTTTTTTAACATCTACGATAAAGATAGCTGCTGGAGTTCTGTTCATATCAGAAATAGATCCGAATACAGTTTCCAACTTTTCTCTTTGTCTAGATCTTTGTAATCTTTCTCTTTTAGACATAGTTTCGATTGTTCCATCTACTAGCATCTTATCGTATGCTTGCATTTTTCTAATCGATTTTTTCACTGTAGAAAAGTTCGTTAACATTCCTCCTAACCATCTTTCAGTTACGTAAGGCATGTTAGTTTCTTTTACTAATTCAGCTACTACATGTTTGGCTTGTTTTTTTGTTGCTACAAACAAAACCTTTTTTCCAGATTTTGTAATTTGCTTCATTGCTGCTGCCGCAGTTTCAATCTTTCTAACAGTTTTGTTAAGATCGATTACGTGTATTCCATTTTTTTCTGAAAAAATGTATGGAGCCATACTTGGGTTCCACTTACTTTTTAAGTGTCCAAAATGTACACCTGCTTCTAATAACTCGTCAAAGTTTGTTCTCATTTTATTGTTGTTTACATTCTGTTCTCAATCAACATTAATGGTAGCATCCCGAATTCTTTTCGGGATAGTCCAATAAGTTTAGATACTAAACAAAATTTGGTTTTGTGTATATTAACGCTTACTAAATTGAAATTTCTTTCTTGCTTTCTTCTGTCCTGGCTTCTTTCTCTCTACCATTCTTGAATCTCTTGTCATTAATCCTTCTGCTCTTAAAGCTGGCTTATATTCTTCATTGATTTTCACCAATGCTCTAGAAATACCTAATCTTATTGCTTCAACTTGTCCAGTAAACCCTCCACCATCAACATTAATAGTCACATCATATTGACCTAATGTATCAGTAATAATAAAAGCTTGATCTACTTTACCTTGTTGCAATTTAGTTGCAAAGTAATCTTTGTAGTCTTTTTTATTAATTGTTACGTTTCCTTTTCCTTCAGATAAATAAACTCTAGCGATAGATGTTTTTCTTCTTCCTATTGTATTAATAACTTCCATTCTGTTTTTTGTTATTTAATGTCTTCTAATTTAATCGTCTTTGGCTTTTGAGCTGCATGAGCATGCTCAGTTCCTGCAACAACATATAAGTTGTTTCTGTAGATATCTCTTCCAAGAGTGTTTTTTGGCAACATTCCTTTTACAGCTCTTTCTACTAAAGAAATTGGGTTCTTAGCCATAATCTCTCTTGCAGTAGCAGATCTCTGCCCACCTGGATAACCTGTGTATCTGATGTAGGTTTTGTTGTCCCACTTAGCACCTGTTAATTCAATCTTTTCAGCATTGATGATAATCACTCTATCACCACAGTTAGCGTGTGGAGTAAAGTTTGTTTTGTGCTTTCCTCTTACTAGTTTAGCAACATTACTTGCCAATCTTCCTAGTCTTTGTCCTTCAGCATCAATTACAAACCATTCCATGTTTGCGTTCTCTTTATTTGCTGATATTGTTTTATAACTTAGTGTATCCACTTGTATATGTATTTAGTATTGTTCTTATTTTATGGACTGCAAAGGTAAAATAATTTTATTTCGGAACAAACTTTGATTAACAATTAATTGTGTAAAATATTATTTGTTTTACCTATACTAATTTTTAAGCAATCAATTAAATTCATAACTATCTAATTTTAAATTACTTAATTAAAAAAAATAGTGCTTTATAAAACTTTCCGCTTTTTTATTTTAAAATCACTCTATTCAATTTATCCGAAATAACTTTTTTTAGTTCTATGTAAGTAAGTTGAGAAGAAAGTAGCCTCTCTACTTCTTCTTCACCAGGCCCTTCTTTTAGTTTATCCTGGATATCTTGTATGTTTATTTCTACTTTTTTTAATTGTAATGCCAATACTGAATGCTCCAAAGCAAATTTTAAATTCATATCCTCCGTAGAAACATATATTTTATGTTTCACTCTCCAATTTTCACTCAACTCGTATTTCTGAGAACTTAACGAAACTACATTTTCAACAATCTCAACATCAGGGTTAAGCATTAACGACCTAACCTCTATTGGTTTTTCATCATGAACCAATTTGGAGTAGTGATCAAATATCTTTTGATAAGCAGATTTTGAAAACTTAATTTCATCATTTTCAAGTGTATGAACAATATAATCAGATACAGTTATGGTTACCTCCTCATTCTCTTCCCCTTCATTTTCTTGATAAAAAACGACTTCTTTCTCTCCATAATTAACTAATAATCTAATCAAGTCTTTTTCCAGATATTCTAAATCAGTCTCTCCATGTTTAAGCTCAGCTTTTGGTTCTTCTTTGTACTCAAATACCTCAACTTCGTTACGAGAATAATCATTCCCTCTTCTTTCTGTTTTAAAATTATTACGAAGTATTTTATTTAACTCGTTATATAGTGCTTTTTCAGCAATCCCAAATCTGCTCGAACACTCAGACATGTAAATAGACCTCTTTACTTCATCACTTATAACGGATATTGTAGATAAAATCTCCTTAACCAACTCAGCCTTTTTAATTGGATCATTTTTGGCATCATCTAAAAGTAAATCACTTTTAAATCGGATAAAATCCTTAGAGTTAGTCGAAATGAAATCATCTATTTCGGGCTTACTTAGTTTTTTTGCATACGAATCTGGGTCTTCTCCATCTGGGAACAAAACAACTTTTACATTCAGTCCTTCTTTAAGAATCATGTCAATTCCTCTAAAAGAAGCTTTAATACCTGCAACATCTCCATCAAACAAAATAGTAATGTTTGGTGTGTATCTTTTTATCAGTTTTATTTGATCGGCTGTTAGCGAAGTCCCGGAAGAACTCACTACATTTTCTATTCCTCTCTGATGCATTGAGATAACATCCGTGTAACCCTCAACCAGTAAGCAATTATTTAATTTTACTATGTCTTTTTTTGCAAAGTATAGTCCGTAAAGCACTTTACTTTTATTGTATAATTCTGTCTCGGGAGAATTAAAATACTTAGCTGTTTTCTTATCATTGGTAAGTATTCTTCCTCCAAAGGCAATTACTCTTCCTGTAATATTATGAATAGGAAACATGACACGACCTTTAAAAAAATCGAATCTTTTGTTTGGCTCTCCTTTTGTTAAACCTGCTTTTAGTAAAAATTCTTCTTTGTATCCTTCCTTAATAGCAGAAGAGGTAAAACTATCCCATTTCCCTGGATTGTAACCTAACTGAAACTTCTCAATTGTTTCAATAGAGTAACCTCTTTCTTTAAAGTAAGATAAGGCTATTGATTTGCCTTCATCTGAATTTAATAATTGATCGGAGAAAAATTTCTGAGCATAAGAGTTTACAATTTGTAACGATTCCCTGCTAGACTGAGCCTGCATTTGCTCAGGAGACTGCTCTTTTTCTTCAATCTCGATATTGTATTTGTTAGCCAAATACCTTAATGCTTCAGGATAAGTCATTTGCTCATGATCCATCATGAAATTCACTGAGTTTCCTGCTTTACCACAACCAAAGCATTTATAAATACCTTTGGTAGATGACACAGTAAATGAAGGAGACTTTTCATCATGAAATGGACAATTACCAATAAGGTTTACCCCACGTTTTTTTAACGTAACGTAATCGCCAACTACCTCCTCTACTCGAGCAGAATCAAAAATGGATGCTATGGTATCTTGTGAAATCATGTTTTTAAGGGTTACAAAGATAACTATTATTGGGAAACAATTAATTGTAATGAAGCATAGAGTTCATCATCCCAAGTAGAATGTATTTAAATAAACTCTTATCATTTTGAGATTTAGAATAAGAAATGAATTGCTTACTTTTAGAATTAAACTAAAAAAACAATGAAAAAGACCTTATCCACTTTGTTGCCAATATTGGTAATTGCGGTTATTGGTATTATTTTTCATTGGGAATACCTCAATACTTATCCTAGTAATACTCATACTTGGGCACAAGCAGATAGGTTTGCAATTACAAAAGGTTTTGTAAGAAATGACCTTAACTTTTTTAAACCTGAGACTTATATTCTAAATCCTCAATTTCCGGGAAACTGGAGTGAGCCACAAAAGGAAAGTATCACTTCTGTAGATTTTCCTATTCACGATTACGTTCCGGCTATTGTTATGAAGTTAACAGGAAACGAACAGCCATGGATTTCTAGATTATACAACTTGCTTTATAGCTTTATTGGATTGTTTGCTTTGTTTAAATTGAGCTCTCTTTTTATTCGTAATGCAGCTCTTCCTTTTTTAATACTTGTGATAGCTGCAACCTCTCCTGTTTTTGTTTTCTACCAAGCTAGTTTTATTCCTACAATTCCTTCGTTAGCAAATGCTATTTTGGCTATTTACTTGTATTTTATTTATTTAAAATCGGGTAAAATAAAGCACTTTGGATGGAGTATCTTTTTTGTCACTCTTGCGGCATTAAGCCGAACAACTTTTATCATTCCTTTGGTTGCAATAGTATGTCATTTCGCATTGCTTCTAATTAAGAAAAGAGAAAAAGTATCACGCAAACTATTATTTTTTGGGCCTTCATTTTCTTCTATTCTTGGTTACTTTTTGTACAACAATTACCTCAAGGAAAAGTATGGTTCTCTGTTTTTAGGGAACCTTACTCCTCCTGAAAACTTAAATGACTTTATTTTTAAAATTTCTGAATCTTGGAAGAACTGGGGTATGGATTATTTTTTACCAAAACACTATTTAATATTTATCATAACCCTCATTTTAGGCTCTGTATTTTTTATCTTAAAGAGACAATACAAACTATCGGATTTAGCAAAATTTACTACTATACTTTGGATAGGAAACTTGATGTATTTGGTAGCCATGAGTTATCAATTCATTAATCACGATTATTACTTTCTTGATAGTATTTACCTAACAATACTATTGAGTTCAATCTTATTTTTAAAGCAAATTCCTGTTTTAGAAAAGAAGAATATGAAATTGATTCTTACTGGATTAATAGCTTATTCGTGTTTTACTCTAATTGTATCCGCAGAAAAAAAACAAACTGACAGACATACCTATAAATTTTGGGATTCATTGCCAAACACCTTTCATAATTATCAAAATGGAGAAGAAATTCTAAACAAACTTGGAATATCTAAAGAAGCAAAAATATTACTGATCGAATCCTTTGCTCCTAACTATTGCCTTTCATTATTTAACAGAAAAGGCTATTGTACAATGGCTCCTTGGAAAGAAAGAATAGAGCCTGCTTTGGATTGGGATGTTGATTATGTAATTTTTCAAAACGAATACTTTTTAACAGACATCTTACCAAAGTATCCTGAAATAATTAATAGATTATCTAAGGATTTTGATAATGGAAAAATCTCTATTTGTAGAATTGAAAGAAAAACGAAAACTCTTGAGCAATTTTTAGGAACCTCTTTATTCGAGCCTGAGTTAATTCAATTCTTAGATTTTGAAACAGACACATTATTAAGCCAATGGAATAATATAAATAGAGATACTATTAAAACTCATTCAGGATTATTTTCTTCAAAAGTTGATTCCTCCATGCAGTATGGCCTGGCATTTATTGACTCTAGTATTGATTTCTCTAAAAAAGAAACTCTACTTATTGGAAATGGATTTCTTTACCCAGAGCTAATGAAAGGTGGCAGTTTAATTTTATCTGTTAATAAAAATGGTCGTGAGATACATTACAAACAAGTAGAACTATCTAAGATAAGTGACACAGAAAAAAAATGGCAGTCTTTTTATTTTCAGTTTAATATCCCAAAATTAGAACAAGAAATTTGTGAGTTAAAACTCTTCTTTTACAACCCAAATGGAAGTGCTTATTATTTAGATGATTTCAAACTAAGAGTTTATCAAGACTTTGGATATTCATCCAAAAAGCAAACTATTTATTAATGCGAGAAGTTCTTTTTATCTCCTCAATTAATAACTGTTTAGAATCTTCGTAGCTATCAATTAATAAAAAATTACCTCCGCCAACCTCAGCAATTTGCTGCATACTTTCAGCATCTTCTGGTTTGTTTTTTATACCCAAAACAGTTAAGCCAATTCCTTTGATATAGTTTTTCTCAACTAACCTATCAAGATTAGTATTACCCTGATTAAACTTTCCATCAGTAGCCATAATCACTTGATTGTTACCTCCTTTAATGAAATGTTTTAGAGCTTGCCTGTAAGCCAATTTCATCCCATCACCCCCTGCAGTCATCCCCTGGGCTTTTATTCCTTGTATAGTCTTAATAAGTAACTCTTTCTCACTTCCCGAAGTAGCTTCAATTATTACTTTAGAAAAAGTTGAGTACGAAATCAATGTAATTCGATCTTCGTCTCTAAGCTCTTTTACCATCTCTATTAATGAAGCTTTAAGTAAATCTAATTTTCCATCTGAGTTCATTGAAGTTGAAACATCTAATAAAAAAACTATGTTATTTGCTTTGTATTTTGGTTCCTCAATAGCAGGAACAGGTTTAATAGGCAAAGTATCTTTCTTTGGCTCAGCTACGTCAGGTTCTTCAATTAATATTGGCTCCTCTTTCACAACAATAGGATCTTCTTTTTTTGGCTCTACATTAATTATAGGCTCTTCTTTTTCAATAACAATTGGCTTCTCTATAATAATTGGTTCTTCAATTACTATTGGCTCCTCAATAATTGGTTTTTTAAGGTAAACCAAAATAGAATCATTATTTCGATTTACATATTTCTGAAACTCTTTGCCGTAATATCCATCTGCTGTAATCACAAAATAGTATAATCCAATAAGCGATACGGTTTCAACCATACCATTTCTATTAGTTTTTTCAATTTGAGCCACAGTTCCATTACTAACAAATGTTATAGTAGCATCTTTAATTGGCTTGCCAGTTTCGGCATCTAACACAGTTGCTGTAAAATCAAAAATAGGAGAAGAAACAGGACCTTTACTATCAAAACTTGGGCAATCTAACCCTATCGAATTGTCTATTTCTTTTACATTTCCTTGAATTGTAAATACAAATGGTTCCAAACTATTACTTAAATAAAATGGGATTTTTATTTTGAAACTTCCTGTTTCTGTGGGATTATACTTAACTCTAATAACCATTACACTATCAGGCTTTACAGTCTTTGTGGATACTAATGTTCTTATTTCTCTTCCGTGACGAATACTTAATAAATAAACATCTTTCCCTGTTGTATTTCTAAATTTAAGATCAACAGTCCTGTCATTTCCTGCATAAATATCACCAAAATCATGATCTATCTTATCAAAGCCAAACTGAGCATTTAGCCCAAAAGACATTAAAATAAATATAAAAAGTAGATAGCGCATAACTCAAAGTTAACTTAAACGGAATAATAATTATTGTACTTATTTCAATAATTAAGCCAAAATTAAACAAATGAAAAATTTAAAAGTAAAACGAATAGCTATAAGTTAAACAACTTCTCTTTCAAGCTTTGTTACATCCTTAATTAAAATTCGTTTACCATCAATTTCAATAATTTGCTCTTTATTAAAATCAGAAATAGTTCTAATTGCAGACTCAGTAGTAACACCAGCAATATCTCCTATTTCTTTTCTTGTAAGCATTGAGTTTAAAACAGATGTTTGGTCATTAACACCAAATTTACTTGACAAAAGTAGTAGAGCTTCTGCCACCTTTTCTCGTACAGATTTTTGAGCCATATCAATTACTTGCTTTTCAGCATGACGCAAGTCACCAGCAAGCATTTGTATCACTTTCATTGAAAAATCTGGGTTCGCTTTCAATAAATTAAAAAAGGCATCTGAAGGAATTTGAAACAATCTAGTTTCTTCTACTGCAGTTGCTGAAGCAGAATAACTCTCTCCGGTTAGTAGTGAACGGTAACCTATTAAATCACCTGCCGAAGCAAGTCTTGTAATCTGTTCTTTTCCGTTAATTCCATATTTATGAATTTTGACTACTCCTTTAAAAACAACATAAAGTGCTTTAGGATAGGCTCCTTCATTAAATAAAGACTCTCCTTTTTTGTAAATTTTTTCTATTTCTTGCAAGCGCAAAGAAGCGATTTGTTCTCGTGATAACTCACTGAACAAACAGAAATGCGTTTTAGGATTATTGCTTTTAAATTCTTGCATAATTAATTTAGTACTACAAAAATAGACTTTTTTTTATTAAAAAAACAAAAAAGTGAGACCGTCAATATCTTAAAAAAGTTGATAATTTGTTAACATTATGCCGTGACATTCGGTTTTTTTTATTGTAATTTTGTGAAGAATTTTAAATAAAACCTCTAATTATGAAAAGAATTTTACTCTCTATTGCTGCAGTTTTAACAGTAGCCTCATTTAACGCCCAGTGCAATGAAATTTTTATTTCTGAGTACGTAGAAGGATGGTCAAACAACAAGGCTATCGAATTGGTAAACCCAACAAATGCTCCAATTGATTTATCTGCTTACGAATTAAGAAGATACTCAAACGGTTCTACTTCGGCTGATGCAACAAAAAAACTAGCTCTTTCAGGAACTATTGCAGCATACAGCACTTTTGTATTAGTTATTGATAAAAGAGATTCTGCTGGAACAGGTCAAGAAGCTCCAGTTTGGGATACTCTGCAAAATCAAGCTGATGCATTTTTCTGCCCAGTATACACGGTTAACAATGTAATGTATTTCAATGGAAATGATGCTTTGGCTCTTTTTAAAGGTACTGTTGCAATTGATGTATTTGGAAGAGTAGGTGAAGATCCTGGAACCATTAATGGAGTTCCAAGTTCAAATAAAGCCTTTGGATGGCCACTTATTTCAGTATCTGGTGATTCTAATGCTTGGACTAAAGATCACGTACTTATCAGAAAATTTAATGTAACTGAAGGTGATTCAGATGCTTTAGATGCATTTGATCCAAGAACTGAGTGGGATTCTTTATCTCCTTTAAACTTCTCTAACTTAGGTGAACACTTTTGTAACTGCCCAGGTTTATTATCATTAAATGAAAATGAAATTGCAGAAAAATTTAATGTATTTCCTAATCCTTCTAGTTTAGGATTAGTGACTATTAAAGCATCAAATATTCCTGCTTTAATTGAAGTATACTCAATTACAGGTGCAAAAGTAATTGAACAAAATGCTAATTCAACAACAATTAGAATTAGTACTGATGAATTGAACAAAGGAATTTATTTTGTTGCTTTAACTTTTGAAAATGGACAAAAGTTGACTAAAAAAATCATTTTAAACTAAATCACTTATTAGAATCAACCTATTATGGTAAGATCGATATCTTTAACAATCCTATTCCTGCTTGCAGGAATAGGATTTTTTGCTCAAAACGGAATTGTAAAAGGAACCGTGACTGATGAACTAACTGGAGAAACCATTATTGGAGCCACAATTAGTTACAGTGGTGGTAATGGAACTATTACAGATTTTTATGGTAATTACAGCCTTTCTTTACCTCAAGGTGAGCAAACAATAACCTATTCTTTTGTAGGAATGAAACCTGTTACAAGAAAAGTAGTAGTTTCTTCTCGTCCTCAAATTATTGATGTGAAGTTAGCTAACAAAATGATAAATGAAATTGAAATTGTAGCCGATATTGCAAAAGAAAGAGAAACTCCTGTTGCCTTTACAAACGTTACTAGAGAAAAGCTTAATGAAGAGTTAGCTTCACAAGACATACCAATGGTTCTCAACTCAACACCAGGTGTTTATGCTACTCAAAGTGGAGGTGGTGATGGTGATGCAAGAATCACAATAAGAGGTTTTAGCCAAAGTAATTTGGCCGTTATGATTGATGGAGTTCCTGTTAACGACATGGAAAACGGATGGGTTTATTGGTCAAACTGGTTTGGTCTAGATATGGTAACACAGAGCATCCAAGTTCAAAGAGGTCTTGGAGTTTCTAAATTGGCTGTTCCTTCTGTTGGAGGTACAATGAATATTTTTACTTCAGGAATAGATTCAAAAAAACAACTGACTGTAAAAATGGAAGCTGGAACAGGAATGTTTCAAAGGCAATCCTTTAGTTACAACTCAGGAAAAATGAAAAATGGATTTGGTTTTACAGGTGCTTTTTCTCGAAAAAAAGGAGATGGGTTTGTAGACGGCACCTATACTGATGGTTACTTTTTCTATGGAAAATTAGAAAAGAAATTTAAAAACCACTTAATCAGTTTATCTGCTTTTGGAGCACCACAAAGTCATGGCCAACGTTCTTTCAAACAGCCTATATCATTTTTTAATGTAGATGACGCAAGAGAACTAGGAGTATCTCAATCAGCAATAGATCAATATAGTTTAGCCGGAGGACAAGATCATGGAATAAAATTTAATCAATTCTATGGAGATTACATCAATAATAATGGGGAACAAACTACTCTATACGAAAGAGAGAATAAATACTTTAAACCTCAAATTACACTTAGAGATTTTTGGCAAGTAAATGATAAATTTTATTTATCTAATGTAGCCTATCTTTCTGTAGGAAGAGGAGGAGGAACTGGAATGAGAAACTCTTCAACAGACCCCATAACAGGTAGATTAAATGCTCAGTTTATTTATGACAACAACACATCAGGAGATTTTGGACCGAATATAGATACAGACATAAGTTCTACTGAGGTATTTGCGAACTCTAATGTTTTTCAAAGTGTAAATAATCACTTTTGGTACGGGCTCCTTTCAACAGCTACTTACATCAAAAATGAAAACGTAACTTACTCTGGAGGTATCGATTTAAGAAGTTACCAAGGAGAACATTTTAGAAAAGTTTACAACCTTTTGGATGCTGATTACGCTAAAGATTTAGGAGGCGATCAAAATGCAAACCAAAGAGTATACCGTGTGGATGATAAATACTTTTATCATGATTTAGGTAAAGTTGTTTGGGGTGGTGGTTTTGGACAAGTAGAGTACAAAAAAGATCTGTGGTCAATATTTGCTAGTGGTTCTGTTTCTGTTTCTGGATACCAGGGAGTTGATTATTTTAGAAAGAAAACTGTAACTGTAGACGGACAACAATATGAAGTTGGTTATAACGACACTGTTACTGTAAACAACAAAACTTACACTAGAGAATCAGGAGAATTAGAAACCTACTCTACTGAATGGGTAACTCGACCTGGGTTTACCATTAAAACTGGAGCTAATTACATTTTTGACGAATATTCTAATGCCTTTATTAACCTTGGTTACTTATCTAATGTTCCTAAGTTTAATAATGTAATAGATCAAAACAATGAAGTAGTAAATAATATCGTAAACGAAAAAGTACAAGCTATTGAAGCTGGATATGCTTTTAAGAAAAATAGATTAGCAGTAAATATTAATACCTATGCTACTAATTGGAGAGATAGGCCTTTCACTGTTAGTAGAATTGGTGAAGACAATGAAAGCTTTAGTGCAAACATCCAAATGGATGCCCTTCACATGGGAGCTGAACTTGAAGTTGCTTATAAAATGAGTAGATTTTTAACTATTGAAGGAATGATTTCTTTTGGTGATTGGAGATGGCAGAGTAAAAAAGATAGTATCACATTCTTAGATAATGCTGGTAACACTATTACTGATGCAACAGGAAATATTCAATATGCTTCTTTTGATGCCAGAGGAGTTCATGTTGGAGATGCAGCTCAAACTCAAATGGGAGCTAAAGTAAGAGTAAACATTACAAAAAGACTTTACGTTAAATCTCAATACACTTGGTTCGACAGAAATTATGCAAACTTTGAACCAGGAGGATTAACTGGAGAAAATGCAGGAAGAGAATCATGGAGAATGCCATCTTATGGATTAATGGACTTACATATGGGTTATGGATTTCCTTTGAAAACTATGGGAGAAAAAGGAAGAACTCCATATTTAAATTTCAGATTAAGTGTACTAAACTTATTGAATGAAGAATATATTGCTGACGCACAAAATAACGACAGATTCACACAATCATTTAACAACTTTGATGCACAATCTGCCTCTGTATTCTATGGGTTAGGAAGAAGATTTAATGCCTCTGTTCAATTACAATTTTAATAAAAAATCATGAAAAATAATTTACTTTTACTAGTAGCAATTTTAATTAGCTACACCTCATTTTCACAAGCTCCAATACCTTTTTCTTGGACTGTACCTAACACTACTTTACCATCAGGAGTTACTATGGGAATAACTGCAGGTGGGGCTACATACGCTCCTGGCTTTTATGCCAATAATGGAAACACATCTGCACCAAGTGTAAAGCTTAGCGGAACAGGTCATTTTCTTAAAATAAATATTGTTGCAGAAGGAGGAGAAGTTTCTTACTATGTTAAAGGACAAGCAATAGGAGCAGCTTATTTAGGGACTCTAAAAATACTAATGTCAGCTGACGACATTACTTACGATACAGTAAGAACTATAAAAGATGCTCAATTAAGCGGAAGTACTTATACACTTTTCCGAGATACTTGCGAAACAAGCACTAGATATATCAAATTTTATTATTTCGATAAAATTAGTGGTTACAATGTATCTATTGATGATATTGATATTGGTTCTCCTTTAGCAAAACCAGAAGCTGAAATCAATGCACTTATTGGAACTGATACTATCTTTAGTGGAAGTAATTACTTTACTTTTGAAACTGTTGGAAACACTAAAAGAATTAATTTAATAATAGAAAACCAAGGAACAGACAGTACGTTAGATATAACAAATGTTTTAAGCTCAAACTCAACTGAATTTAATGTAGTTAGTTTTCCTTCAAGTATAAGTAGTTTATCATCTGATACGATTAAAATTGACTTTAGCCCAACAGCTGCTGGGACAAGAAGTTCAACTATTACAATTGCTAATAATGATTCAACTGAAAACCCTTACATCATTAATTTTGTAGGATATGGAAATGGATTAGCTACTGAGCCATCTACTCCAACTGCAGTTACATTTAGTAATGTTTCTACTTACAAATACGAAGTGAATATTGCTCCAAACACTCCATTAGCTGATGAAAGTTATTTGGTTTTATTTAGAAATGGAAGTGCACCTACAGGAGCTCCAGTAGATGGAACAAGTTATACTGCTGGCGACATGATTGGAAATGCCAAAGTAGCTTATGTTGGTAAAAATTTATCTTACCTATCTAAAGAAACTTATGCAAATTCTACGTATCATATTGCAATATTCTCGTATAGTGGAACTGGAACATTTTCTAATTATAACAATACTGCCAGAACTGCTAATTTAACTACTCCAGTAACAATGCAAGCTGCTAATTATTATAATGGAATTAGTAAAACAGCAACTACTTTTGTTTCGGATTTACAAACAAAAATAAACCCTCACACGCTAAGGTTTTATGGTGATTTTGATGATACTTATATTGATCAATTTGCATCTAGAGATACGTCAAATGGGCAGCAAGTTGTAACATGTGTATACACTGGTGATGAATATATCTATACCGCTCCATTTACATTTACTTACATATCTAGAGAACATAGTTATCCACAAAGTTGGATGCCTACTTTTGGTGACCAAACTTTACCAGAATATAGCGATTATCACAACCTATACCCTACTAACCAGAATAGTGCAAATGCAGTTAGAAGCAACAGACCATTGGGAGAAGTGGTAAATGTAACCTCTACTTTTTTAGATGGAACTTATGGAACTGATGCAAGAGGAAAAGCTGTGTATGAGCCAAGAGATGAACACAAAGGAAATGCTGCAAGAGCAATCTTTTACATGTGTGCTACTTACGAAGGAGTTAGTGGAAATAGCTGGGCGCTACCAAATCCTATTGATCCTTTTGTTGTGAACTACGAGCAAGAACAAGATGTATTAAAGAAATGGCATTGGCAAGACCCTGTAGACGAGGAGGAAATGGCTAGAAACGATTATATCGAATCATTACAAAATAACCGTAATCCATTTATTGATAGTATGAGTTACGTTTGTTTCATTGATTTTATGACAATGACTTGGTTACAATCTGCATCTCCATGTTTAACTACTCCCGTTAGTCTGGAAGAAATGAGTAATCTAAAACAAGTTAGATTATTTCCAAATCCTGCTAACAATAGCATTAACTTAATATACTCGTTAAACGAAAGTGAAACATTGAATTACGAAATCATTAACTCAATAGGACAAACTGTTGCTTCAAGCTCATTTAATGGATTAACTAGTGATAGTAAATCAATAAATATTGATAATCTAAGTTCTGGAATGTACCAAATTAGAATAAGTGGTAGTTCATTTAACGAATCACTTAGCTTTATCAAAAACTAAGTTTACAAACTAAAATAAGTATTAAACTCTCAGCTAATCACTGGGAGTTTTTTTTGGTTAAAACAAACTAACAAATCCAAAATGAACCTTCCCGTTTTTTATTAAAATAGGGTTCCCTTGTTGCTTACCAAGACCATAAGTTAAAGTGAAAATACCAGCTCCCGTTTGAAAGTTAACTCCAGCACCAAAACCAAAAGGAGTATCGGTTACAAACTCGTCTACTGATTTTTTTTCGTAAAAAGAAGCATCAAAAAATCCAAAAACAGCTGAGTTTCTATCGAATAAATAACGAAACTCCGAAGTAACAATAGCGTAATTAGAAACCAAAAATGACTGCTGATTAAACCCTCTAACAGTATTTAGCCCTCCTATTTGGTATAATTCATTATCATAAATTGATTCACCAAAAATATTACCCGATTGTACCCCTAATTTAACAGTCGATTTTTTGAATACAGGAATAAAATATGAAACTGAAACATCTGATTTAATTTGAAAAGAGGTTAAGTCCTCCTCTTCATTATTGTTTCCAGTTGGACTTCCAATAGTTTTATTTCCTGAATTTAATTCGGCACTAGCAGCCCAACCTTTTCTTGGGTTTAAACGGTAATCCAAAGTATTAATCTCGTAAATAAATCCCAAATAAATAGTTTGTAAAGATTGAAACTGATTAGTAGTAGTTGTTTGTGCCAAAAGACTGTTTGACTGAATTACATTAGCAAAAACATAAACTCTTTGTTGATTTTCTAGAAAAAAAGAAAAGCCTCCTTTAAGATTTAAATTAGCAAAAGTGGTATCCTGCCTAAAATAATTAATAGAGGTAATGAGACCAACTCTGGTCCCAAATAAAAAAGGATAATCGATTTCAAAAGCATAGTTTTGAGTGTTTTCTTTTATCGATTCAAAGTTTAATAAAACTCTTTCTCCTCTTTTAAAAGCATTTAGTAAATTTACTTTCACATCACCCACAATAGTTAATTTTCCAGTAATTTCATCAGGATTAATTCCTAAAATTCCATCAAATCTACTTGCAGATTTATCTTTTATATACAGAGCCAAAGTCGCTTTACCCTTGGTGAAAAATACTTCAGACGATCTTATTACTTCAATAAATGGGATGTTTTGCAGCTTAGAATCTATCTTTTTAATTTGACTCTCATTATAGACTTGACCCTTAGCAATACCAATTTGCCTTAATACAAATTGCTTACTAGTTTTTGCACCACCTTTAATTATAACACTATCTATTACAACATAATCTCCTAAATCGGAAACCAACTTTCCCGAAATTTCCTGTCTTGAAATAGACAAAGAATCAAAATAAACTCTTGCAAAAGGATATCCATTATTCTCGTAAAAATTAATTTGTTTCTCAATTCCATCTATCAACTTAACTGAATTAAAAAACTCTCCAGAATCAAGAAAAGGAAAGTTTTGAGATTGTAAATTTTCACCCAAAGTCATTTGATCCCAATTATATTGAGCCCCTTTATTTAATTTTAAAACTAATGATAGTGAATTATCTTCAAGAGTGTCAAAATGAGTTTCTATGTAACCTCTTGAAATTAATTTTAAATAAAAATCCTGAAGGTATCTTAACTGAGAAAGTGAATCTACAAATTCATCAAACACAATAACATCATCATTCTCAATGATTTTTAACTTAATTTTTTCTTGTGCTAACAAAGTAACACTAGTAATTGAAATGAGTATTAGGATAATAATTTTATTGAAGAAAAATCGCATAATCTTATAACTCTATTTCGAGACTTAATATTTTTAAACATTGTATATAATTGATACTACTACAATTAGTATCAAAAATTATCGTTAACAAATAAATACACTTTAGAAAGCAACTTTTATTTCTATATGAAGTATATATAACTGTAACAAAGGAAAGCTAATACGATTGAATTGTTGACAACTTGTTCATAATTCAATACAGCTGATTGCTTAACACAAAGTAAATATACCTTTTTTTGTAAGTAACTAAATAATTAAAAATGAAAAATATACTCAAAACAATCATCACGATAGCAGCTATTGCCCTTTTTGCTTCATCTTGTACTACCTCAAAAAAGCAAAAATGTGATGCTTATGGGAATATTTCAAGCATAGAAAAAACTCAAAATGAAGTGATTCTTTCTAACTCTATTACAGAGGCTAATAGCTAAACGACAATTAATTCGAATAAATTAAAAACACAATCTAATAGATTGTGTTTTTTTTGGTCTTAACTTATTTCAAATCCAAAGTAAAGTTTCATTATATTTGTACTAGACAGGAAATAAAACAAAATGAAACGATTTTTTTTCTTATTGGTTATAATCAGTTTTTGGCAAATATCTTTTGCTCAAATTCCTGCTACGCAAGAAAATAAAGCCGGATTCCGTTCAGAGGTTTTTGGAGGACTCATTCTTCATACGAATGGTTGGGGAGGAAACTTAACTTATTCTAAATTCAAAACATATAAGACTTACACTCTTTTTAGTCTTGATTTTGTAAATATTAAAAACCCTAAAGAATATCGAATTCGCTACCAAGTATCTCCTGGTAGTTTCACATCTTCTTTCAAATATGGAAAGATAAATTCACTTTACAATGTTCGATTAAGTTACGGAAAGCAAAGAATGCTCTACGAAAAACAAAGAGAAAAAGGAGTAGAAATGTACTTCGTATGGAAAGCAGGATTAAACACAGGAATCGTAAAACCTATATTTTTAGAGATATCAAACTTAGACAGAGGAGTTAGTGCAACTAGTGTAGAACGTTACGACCCTGACATTCATAATGAATCAAATATTTTTGGAAGAGCAACTTTAGGAAGAGGATTAGGACAAAGTAAAATTGCATTCGGAGCAAATATAAATGCAGGATTTAAATTTGAAATAGCTAACGAAAGAGAAAACATATTTGCCATAGAAACGGGTGTAATTGTTGATATTTTCCCTACTAGAGTGCCAATTCTTGCATACACAGAAAAAGAATTATTATTTTACAATTTTTACATCAATATTTTATTTGGTAAAAAGTATTACAACTAAATGGAAGTAAAAGAAAAAACAAAGAAACCTAAATGGCTAAGAGTTAAGTTGCCAATAGGTAAAGAATATAAAAAAGTACGAGATATTGTTGACGATCATGGTCTACATACGATATGTCAAAGTGGTAATTGTCCTAATATGGGTGAATGCTGGGGAGCTGGTACAGCAACTTTTATGATTCTTGGAAACACCTGCACAAGATCTTGTGGATTTTGTAACGTAGCAACTGGTAAGCCTGATGAAGTTGATGCTTTTGAACCAGCAAAAATAGCGAAATCTGTTAGTCTGATGGAAGTAAAACATTGTGTAATTACTTCTGTAGATAGAGATGATTTGGCTGATGGTGGGGCAGAGATATGGGCTCAAACAGTAAGAGCAATTAGAAGAAAATCTCCTACCACTACAATGGAAACACTTATCCCTGATTTTATGGGAAAGTGGGAAAATCTTCAAAAAATTATTGATGTTGCACCAGAAATAGTTTCTCATAACCTAGAAACTGTAAGAAGACTAACAAAAGAAGTTAGAATTCAAGCAAAATACAACCGTAGTTTAGAATTATTAAGACGACTTAAAGAAGGTGGGATGAAAACAAAATCAGGTGTAATGCTTGGTCTTGGAGAATCAGAAGAAGAGGTTTTAGAAACAATGGACGACCTAAGAGCTGTGAATGTTGATGTACTTACATTAGGACAATATTTGCAACCAACAAAAGAACATTTACCAGTTGAAGAGTTTGTTACTCCAGAAAAATTCGCTTTTTACAAAGAAATTGGATTGCAAAAAGGATTCAGATTTGTTGAGAGTGGTCCTCTAGTTCGATCTTCTTATCATGCCGAAAAACATTTGTTTTAATACAAATCTGTGTAGATATGTATAAATTTTCTTTAAAATTCATGTATTTCTATTTCAAATTTTGTTAATTTTATTTTCGTGAAAATCTATTTAAAGAAACTGATGTTTTAAAAAGTAATGTTGAACGAACTTTAATACTAAAAAGAACTCATTAAGAGTAAATTATAAGCCTATGAAAACTACTACTAAATTAATCCTTGGAGGAATGTTACTTTCTGGAATTGGTATTGCTACTTTTTTAACTAGTGAATTAACAGTTAAAGAAACTGCAAAGTACCAACCAAGAGAAAATTCTTACGCAAAAGCAAAGACTCCTTCCATGCAAGCAATTGACTTGTATGAAGAAATGAGATTAAACGTTAACACTGGTAAACTTGAGCCTAGTGATTTTTCTAATGCTTTACAAGCGATAAGAAATATGGATAATCCTAATCGAAGTTCAGTACTTACTCTTGTAGATGAAGGACCTGATAATGTTGGAGGAAGAACCAGAGCAATACTAGTTGATAGAAACGACATCAATACTGTTTATGCAGGTAGTGTTTCTGGTGGATTGTTTAAATCTACAAATAGAGGTAATACTTGGAGCAGAGTGGCAAACTTTGCTGAAGTTTTATCCGTTTCAACAATAGCACAAACTCTTGATGGAACAATATATGTTGGTACAGGACATGAAAGGGAAGGTAACGGAATCGGTAGTGGGGGAAGTGGAGGCCACAGAGCTAATGGTGTATGGTATACAACTGACGGAGGAGCAACATTTACACAATTAACACCTCCAACATCTTGGGGTAATGCATATGTTAACTCAATAGTTGCTGACCCTAATGCACAAGATAAAATTTACATTGGTGGTGCAGGTACTATAAACATCACTGAAGTAGAAAATAAAACAACATTTAATAGAATAAATCTTTTTGCAGGTATTTCTGTTTGGGATCTAGATATTTCTAAAGATGGAAGTGTAATTGTGGCCTCAGTAGGAAACAGAACATACGTAAAAGAAGGGTCTGGTAATTTTACTAGAGTTTCTGGAACAGGAGCAAACCAAATTAAAGAAAGTGCCACTAGTTCTTCAGTAACTAGAATTGAATATAGTATTTCTCATGAAAAAAATACGAACGGAAAATATTCTATATATGCATCAATGGTTAAAACTGGTAGTATGCTAGGAGGAATTTCTGCATCACACGACAATGGACAAACTTGGACTGAGGTTGTGCCAGAAACACCAAATGGGACTGCTTCAACAAGTGTTTTAACAACTGACCCTTTTGCTAACGGACTTCAATACCAAGGGAATTATGATAATATTATCACAACAGTTCCCGGAAACACTAAGCAATTTTTAATTGGTGGGATTAACGTATTTAGATGGACAGAATCGACTACTGCTGCTCCTTTCGGGCAAATGTCACAAGTTTCTTCATCTCAGGTTGCAGCAACTAATGGATTTTATGCTCATGCAGATCAACATGAAATGGTATGGGACAACACTAACAGATTATATCTAGGAAATGATGGAGGTGTAGGAATATCTGACAATGCACAAAGTGCAAACATTAGTTATTACCCAGCAAACAGAGGATATAACGTAACTCAATTTTACGGTATTGCTTATTCTAAATTTGGAGATTTACTTGGGGGGGCTCAAGATAACGGAACTCAGTACAAAGACGTAAACAATCCTGGTACATCACCACTAGAATTTAATAGAGTATTAGGTGGAGATGGATTTGATTGTGAAATATCTCATTTAAATGAAAACGTAATTTTCTCAAGTATATATACAGGAGCTAACTTTCGTTCAGCAACTAAAGGAACTGGGAGTGGAGCATTCACTTCAGCTGAAATCGATGCTTTACCTGATAACTTAAAACCTTTTTATAACGTCACGACTCTTTATGAAAATGGGAATGATGTTAATAGTACTGATTCAGTAATATTCTTAGCTACAGAAAATAAAAATATTGGAGAAACTATTATGATACCTAGTGAAAACATGAGTATGCTTTTTCCTCATGTATTAACACAAAACATTACTGCGGTTATAGACACTACAATTGTAGGAACAGACACTACGTTTACTTATACTTCTAGAGACACTATTAAAGTGCAAGATAAAATTCAGACATTATTCGCTTTAGGACTTTCAGGAAGTGGAGGTGTATGGGTAACAAGAGGAGCTTTAAGATTTGGTGGAACACCAGTATGGTGGAAAGTAATGTCATCTGTAATAGGAAGAGTAACAGAAATGGAATTTTCTCAAGATGGTAACATATTATATGTAGGTCAATCTGGAGGAAGAGTAACAAGAATTAAAGGATTCAATAATGTTTATTTTGAAGATTTAAAAGGTGATGTTGTAAATTCTATTCCTGATCATGACTTAGAAGCATATAACTATGCTGATGTAAGAAGTGGAGTTTCTCAGTTAGAAATAACAAACATATATAGTGGAAACTATATTGCTGGATTAGGAGTAGATCCTAACGACCCTGAGCATGTAGTTGTAACTGTAGGTGGATATGGTGCTTCATCTAATATATTTAAATCTACTACTGCAGCAAGTACAACTGGAGCCTCTTCTTTCTCTTCTATCAGAGGAAATTTACCAGCAATGCCAGTTTTTGATGCAATAATTGATTTTCAAGACCCTAACAAAATTGTAGCAGGTACTGAATTTGGTGCATGGATCTCTACCAATGGAGGAGCAACTTGGACTGAACAAAATGATGAAATGGGAATGGTTCCTGTATATGATGTTCAACAACAACACAGACCTTGGTCAGAGTGTTTCAATTCTGGAATGATTTACTTTGGTACTCATGGAAGAGGAATATGGAGCTCAGCAGATTTATTAAGCACAAGAGAAATTGATGAAGAAAAAATTGAGCAAGTACAGGCAATTAACTTATACCCTAATCCTGCTATAAACTTCACTAACGTTAATTTCGAATTAGCAAATACATCAGATGTAACAGTTTCAATATACAGCATGAGTGGAAAACTAATCTCTTCTGAAACTTTAAATAACAAAGCAGAAGGAGAAGTTAATTACAGAGTTAATACTGAAAACTTAACAACTGGAGTTTACTTTGTAAATATTCAAGCTGAAGGAATGAAGTTCAAAACTGCTAAGTTCATCAAGCAATAATTAAGACTAATTTTTTATAAAAGCTGCTTCTAACGAAGCAGCTTTTTTTTTGTCATAAACGAAAAAAAATAATCCTAAAGATTAATAAACTTATTCTTAATTTTACCTCATAACAACCTGAGAAATGAAAAAAACAAAAGTAGCAATAAATGGATTTGGAAGAATTGGTAGATCTACAGCTAAATTGATGTTGAATAATAATGCTATTGAAATAGTAGCTATTAATGATTTATCTGACAATGCAACATTAGCCAATCTATTCAAATATGACTCTGTTCATGGTAAATTCCAAGGTTCAGTCACAAATGATAAAACATCAATTACTATTGATGGAAATAAAATAAAAGCTACTGCAGAAAGAGATCCAGAAAAACTACCTTGGAGAAATCTTGAAGTTGATGTTGTTATAGAATCAACTGGACATTTTAGAACTCCTGAATTAGCAAGTAAACACATAACAGCTGGAGCTAAAAAAGTAATACTTTCAGCACCTGCAAAGTCTGGTGATATTAAAACAATAGTACTTGGCGTTAATGATAATGAATTAGATGGAACCGAAACTATAATCTCCAATGCATCATGTACAACAAACTGTGCAGCACCTATGATTAAAGTTATTGATGAACTTTGCGGAATAGAAAATGGTTTCTTGTCAACTATTCATTCCTACACAAGTGTTCAAAATCTTCATGATGGGCCTCATAAAGACATTAGAAGAGGCCGTGCTGCGACTTTATCAATAATTCCTACAACTACTGGGGCAGCAACTGCAGTAACTCAAATTTTCAGACATTTAGAGGGAAAAATAATAGGAAGTGCAAATAGAGTTCCTGTACCGGATGGTTCTTTAACTGAGCTAACTCTTAACATCAAGAATCCTAAATCTATTGAAGAGATTAATGCTGCATTTAAAAAAGCGAGCCAAGGAGACATGAAACATATTTTGGAGTATAACGAAGACCCGATTGTATCTGTCGATATCCTAAGAAACGAGAATTCATGTATTTTTGATTCCACTTTAACCCAAGTATTGGGCAATTCGGTTAAGATTTGTGGATGGTATGATAATGAAATTGGATATTCTAGTAGGTTGGTGGATTTGGTACTTTTGGTCTCAAACAATTAATCCAACTTCAAAACAGCCATAAATGCTGACTGAGGAACTTCTACGTTTCCTACTTGTCTCATTCTTTTCTTCCCTTTCTTCTGCTTTTCTAGTAGTTTACGCTTACGAGAAATATCTCCTCCATAACATTTAGCCGTCACATCTTTACGAACTGCTTTTACAGTTTCTCTTGATATAATCTTAGCTCCAATTGCAGCTTGTATCGCAATATCAAATTGTTGTCTTGGGATAAGTTCTCTCAACTTACTACAAATTCTTTTTCCTAAATCGTATGCATTATCTTGGTGAACTAATGCAGACAAAGCATCTACAGCATCACCATTAAGCATAATATCCAATTTAATTAATTTAGATTGCTTATACCCTATTGGGAAATAATCAAACGAAGCATATCCTTTAGAAATTGATTTTAATTTATCATAAAAATCAAATACTATCTCAGCCATTGGTACTTCAAACGATAGCTCTACCCTATCCGAAGTTAAATAAACTTGGTTGGTTAACATTCCTCTTTTCTCGATACACAAGTTCATAATAGAACCTACATAATCAGACTTTGTAATGATTTGAGCTTTAATAAATGGCTCTTCTATATAATCTATTCGTGAAGGATCTGGCAAATCCGAAGGATTATTAAGTTCCAACAATTCATTGTTTTTTTTCAAATATGCTTTGTACGATACGTTAGGTACTGTAGTAATTACCGTCATATCAAACTCACGCTCTAGTCTTTCTTGGATAATCTCCATGTGTAACATTCCAAGGAATCCACATCTAAATCCGAATCCTAGTGCTGCTGAACTTTCTGGAGCAAATACTAATGAAGCATCATTCAATTGCAATCTTTCCATTGCATCTCTCAATTCTTCGTACTCATCTGTATCTACAGGATAAATTCCTGCAAATACCATTGGCTTTACATCCTCAAATCCTTTTACAATCTCTGTAGTTGGATTATTAACTGTAGTAATCGTATCTCCTACTTTTACCTCCTTAGCCTCTTTTATACCCGAAATTATATAACCAACATCACCTGCACTTATTTCCTTTTTAGGTAATAAATCCAATCCTAAATTTCCAATTTCGTCAGCATTGTATTCCTTTTCGGTATTAATGAATTTTACCTTCTCCCCTTTCTTCAATCTACCATTCAATACTCGGTAATAAGCAATAATCCCTCTATACGAGTTAAATACTGAATCAAAAACCATTGCTTGAAAAGGTGCTTCCAAATCTCCTTTAGGAGCTGGAACTCTACTAACAACTGCTTTTAAAATATCTTCTACTCCCAATCCTGTTTTTCCACTAGCTGGGATAATATCATCTTGCGAACAACCGATTAATTCAATAATTTGATCCGAAACTTCCTCAGGCATTGCTCCAGGCAAATCCATTTTATTAAGAATTGGAATGATTTCTAAGTCGTGTTCTAAGGCTAAATATAAATTTGAGATTGTTTGTGCTTCAATTCCTTGAGAAGCATCTACAATTAATAACGCACCTTCACAAGCTGCAATAGATCGAGAAACTTCGTAAGAAAAATCTACGTGCCCTGGCGTATCGATAAGGTTTAATACATATTTTTCACCATCTTGCTCGTAATCCATCTGGATTGCATGACTCTTGATTGTAATCCCTCTCTCACGCTCCAAGTCCATATCGTCAAGTGCCTGATTCTGCATTTCTCTATCGCTAATTGTTCCAGTTGTTTGTAACAATCTATCGGCCAAGGTACTTTTACCATGATCAATGTGTGCAATAATGCAAAAATTCCTAATGTTTTTCATATACTCTTATTCCAAAATTATTGAATCAAAATTACGAATTAAGTTCCACTAAAATGTAGGTTTAGTCTAATTTGTGAATACTAGGTCACTTTTTTTATTTACTAACCTAAATTCATGGATTTTTGCTAAACTTTTATTTACATTTGCATATTATTTAGAATGTTTAAAAATAAGAATCAAATTAACTATGATTTCAATTAAGAATTTACACGCTACAATAGAAGGGAAAAATATCCTAAATGGAATAAATCTAGAGGTTAAAGCTGGAGAGGTTCATGCAATAATGGGACCTAATGGTTCTGGAAAAAGTACTTTATCAGCAGTATTAGCTGGAAATGAAGATTATGAAATCACAGAGGGTTCTGTAGATTTTATGGGAGAAGATTTATTAGAGTTTTCTACTGAAGAAAGAGCAAGAATGGGAATTTTCTTGGCTTTTCAATATCCTATTGAAATCCCAGGAGTAAGCAACATGAACTTCTTGAGAACTGCAATAAATGAAACAAGAGAATCTAAAGGTGAAGAACCAATAGCTGCTAAAGAATTTTTGGCAATGGTAAAAGAAAAATCTGCTTTAGTAGAGTTAGATAATTCATTACTAAAAAGATATGTGAACGAAGGATTTAGTGGTGGAGAGAAAAAAAGAAATGAAATTTTTCAGATGGCAATGCTTGAGCCAAAACTGTCAATATTAGATGAAACTGATTCTGGATTAGATATTGATGCACTTAAAATTGTATCTCACGGAGTAAATACTTTGAAGACGAAAGACAATGCTACTGTTGTAATTACTCACTACCAAAGATTATTGGACCATATCGTTCCTGATTTTGTTCATGTACTGTATAAAGGAAAAATCGTGAAATCTGGAGGTAAAGAATTAGCTCTAGAACTTGAAGAAAAAGGATACGACTGGATAAAAGAAGAGATAAACGCTTAATTTATATTCTCAAACAAACACAATGAGTTCAACACTTACAACAAATAAAGTAGAAGAATTTGTTTCGCACATTGCTGAGAATAACTTAGCTGTATGGAGTGAATTACCAAGTATCAGAAAATCTGGGTTAGAGGCTTTAAAAAACTTAAGCTTCCCTACTACCAAAGATGAATACTGGAAATATTCTAGAACTACCAAGATTACTAAAAATCAATATAAGTTCAATTCAATTGATTCTGCTAACATCAATTTAGATGAAGTTAGAGTTGCTGGCCTAGATACTTATGAAATAGTAATGGTAAATGGTTTTCTTAATATCGAACTATCTACTTTACCAAAAAATGATTCTATCACAATTAAATCATTTGAAGAATGTACTACTGAAGAATTAACTGCTTACTTTTCACAAAACTTAGATACCATAACTAATTTTTTCTCTGCACTTAACACGGCTTATTTTTCTGAGGGAATAATGGTTATTGCAAAAGGTGTTTGTGACAAACCAGTTCATTTAATTCATTACTCTGAAGGAGAAGGGGTTATTTCTCAACCGAGAAACTTATTTGTTACCGAGAAAAATTCTGAGCTTTCTATTATTAAAAGTTCAATAAATAAGAATACCAATAATTTCTTTTACAACTCAGTAAACGAATTTTTTATTGGAGAAAATAGCCACATTAACTATTACGTAATTCAAAATTACGAAGCAGGAATGAATGTGATGAGCACTAATGTTGCTACACAAGAAAAAAACTCCACTTTTTCGGCTTTTAGCTACACGCTAAAAGGAGATTGGATTAGAAACAACACTAATGTTTTTGTGAAAGGTGAACATTGTGAAAGTAACTTATATGGAGCTTACCAACCTACAGGGAAAGAGCACATTGACAACCATACGATAATGGATCATTTAATGCCAAATTGCGAAAGTAACGAGCATTATAAAGGAACTGTTGGCGATAAAGCTACTGGAGTTTTTAACGGAAAAGTATTTGTAAGAAAAGATGCTCAAAAGATTAATGCATTCCAAAGTAACAACAATATTTTATTGTCTGATGATGCTACAATGAACTCTAAGCCAGAGTTAGAAATATATGCTGATGATGTAAAATGTAGTCACGGTTCTACATCTGGTCAATTGGATGAAGAAGCAGTATTTTATCTACAATCAAGAGGATTAAGTAAAGAATCTGCTACAGCTTTATTAATTAGCGCATTTTTAGGAGAAGTTGTAGAAAAAATAAAAATCCCTGAATTGAAAGAGAAAGTTCTTGAGATTTATGGAATGGAATAAAAACTGAGGGCTGAGGGTTTTTATTTGAAGTGTAACGGAAAATGAAAATGTCTCAAAGTCCGACTTTAATAGCTCAAAATGAAAACTATCCAAGACATACGAAAAGATTTCCCTATACTTTCACGAGAAGTAAACGGAAAACCTCTGGTGTATTTGGATAACGGAGCTACCACTCAAAAACCTCAACTTGTAATAGATGCTATCAGTAACTATTACGACAATGAGAATAGCAATATTCATAGAGGAGTTCACACTTTAAGCCAATTGGCAACTGATGCTTACGAGCAAGCAAGAGTTAAAATTCAGCAATTTTTAAATGCAAAACATTCGCATGAAATCATTTTTACTTCTGGTACAACTGGAGGAATTAACATGATTTCTAGCAGCTTACGAACTTCTATTACAGCTGATGATGAAATTATCATCACGGCAATGGAACATCACTCCAACATAGTTCCTTGGCAAATGCTTTGCGAAGAAACTGGAGCCAAACTAAAAGTAGTTCCAATAAACCAAAAAGGAGAATTACTGATGGATGAATACAAGAAATTGATTTCATCTAATACCAAATTAGTAGCGTTTACTCATACTTCTAATTCATTGGGAACGATTAATCCAACTGACGAAATAATTAAAATTGCTCGTGCAAACGGAGCTTTAGTTTTAGTTGATGGAGCACAGGCGGTAACTCACGGTAAATTAGACGTACAAGAAATGGATGCTGATTTCTTTGTATTTTCAGGACATAAATTATTTGGGCCAACTGGTACAGGAATCTTATTTGGGAAAGAAGATATTTTAAACTCATTACCACCTTATCAAGGAGGAGGTGACATGATAAAAACGGTTACTTTTGAGAAAACTACCTACAATGAATTGCCTCATAAATTTGAAGCAGGAACACCAAACATTGCTGGAGGAATTGGACTTGGAATTGCTATTGATTATGTAAATTCTATTGGTTTTGAGTTTATCGAAAAGCAAGAAACAGAACTACTGAATTATGCTACTCAAGAGTTAAGCAAGATTGAAGGACTAAAAATCATTGGTGAAGCTGAAAGCAAAACGTGTGTTATTTCATTCATAGTTGATGGTGTTCATCCATTTGATTTAGGAACTATTGTAGATAAAATGGGAGTTGCTGTGCGAACAGGTCACCATTGCACACAACCTCTTATGGATTTTTTCGAAATCCCAGGAACAACTCGTGCTTCTTTTAGTTTTTACAACACCATTGAAGAAGTGGATGTTTTGGTTAAAGCTTTGAATAGGGCTTTAAACATGCTAAGATAATGACATCCATCCCAGACAAACATAAAGACTTTTTTCAATCGGTTTTCGAAATTGTACGCCACATCCCAAAAGGGAGAGCTACAAATTATGGAGCAATTGCCAAAGCATTGAGTACACCTCGATCTTCGCGAATGGTGGGTTGGGCAATGAATGCCTCTCATTCTCAAAAAAAATATGTGCCTGCACATAGAGTTGTAAACCGAAACGGAATGCTTACTGGAAAGCACCACTTCCCTACTCCAACAATGATGCAAGAAGCATTAGAAAAGGAAGGGTTAGAAATTAAAGAGGATAAAATCCTGAACTTTAAAGAGGTTTTTTGGGATCCAAATACAGAGCTTTCTCTGTAATAAAGAGTTTGTCATTCCTGCGAAGGCAGGAATCTAAACTCGAGAATAATTCACAATGAATAAGATTCCTGCCTTCGCAGGAATGACAATGAATAAAAAAACAATATAAAAGAATAATTAGTTCCTTGAATCTAAGAACGTCAAGACAAGATTTTATATTAAATTTACTTCATCAAAAAACTACTCTACATAGCATTGTTTGCACTCCCTTTTATGGGAAATAGCCAAATGTTCGATTCTATTAGAGTTAGTTTAACTCACAAACCTACCTTCTATGGGAATCTAACAACCCGTAACTCCTTTATTTCTAATAGTCGAGCACAAGTAAGAGGTTTTGCACTGGGAGTTAACTACAACAAACAATTCACCCTAGCGATAGGATATAATTGGATGATTTCAGATTTTACTGAAGTAATAAATAATGACACTAATCAACTAAAGCTAAGATATATTACTCCATTTGTTGAGTATTCTTTTCTAGAAAAAAACAATATCGAAGTAACCATACCCATCTATTTAGGATTTGGAGAAGCAGCCCTAGAAAACTCCTTTGGGCAAAAAAGCAAAAGTTCTTTTGTTCTTCTTTATGAACCCTCTATGAAAGTTACATATCGCTTTTTCAAATACTTTAACGTTAGTGGAGGATTAGGAATACGTATGATTTTGGCAGGAAATAACACCCTTAATCAAACTTTTATTTCGCCAACTTATACTATTGGAGTAGGACTTTTTATTGCTGATATATATAAAGATGTAAGAAAAGCGTTTGAGTAATTTGGCTCTAGTGAACAATAAACTTTACCTTTAAATGGTTTAAAAAACGAAACCTATTTTATGAAAATCTTCTTATCAATTCTGTTTTGTACAACAATCGCCTTTGGCTTTAGTCAAATTAACGATACTGTTATATCAAAATACAACAAGGATGAGGTTTATAAACTAACTGATACTCTATCGCCCGAGTTTTATAAAGCCAGGTACAATGAAACTGATTTACTTTATAAAATAACCGACAACTACGGAAACAACTTTGAGGATTTGTATGGAACACGAAACATGCGACCAATACTTCATGGAGTTGCATACCGAGGTGGAGGAAATAATTATTACCATAAATCAGCCAAACGAAAAAACCAAAATCCATTACCAAATGATGGAGTATTAAATTTATGCCAAGAAGGTTTTTCTACTTCTGTTTATTTATATCAAAAAAATGCAGATTCCATTATTGATAATCAAGGGTGTAATTGCACCAATGGATCTACCAACAATCTTAACTATGTTCAATTAGATTATTTTGATTCCAATCACATTTACCAAATGGTAAAAATGGCCTATGAAAGTGCCAAATATGATTCTATTGGACCAATTTACCTCCATTGTTGGAACGGATGGCATGCATCAGGATATATTTCTGCTATTTTATTAAAGCAATTTTGTGGTTATACTAACCTAGAAGCTACAAGCTATTGGGATATTGCTACAGATGGAGCTAACAAAAGTTCTCGTTACCGAAGCATAAGAGATAAAATTGAAAACTTTGTTCCTTACCCAGAATTTAAATTAGAAGACGAATTAGGGAATAGAATTTGTCCGCCAATGCCAAGTGTTATTGATAGCTCAAAAATACATCTCGAAATTCAGCATTTATCATTAGTTCCAGAGGCAATTCCAGTAAATTATAGATTGATACTGTATGAAATTCAGTTTGCTTCAGGACAAACTACTTTTTCATCTCCAGCTACTAACCAAGATTTAATCTATCTTGAAGATGCATTAAGAAAAGATCCTGACTTAATTGTTGAAATTGGAGGTCACACTGATCGCTCAGGAAGTGAAGCTAAAAACAAAGTGCTTTCTCAAAAGAGGGCTAAATATGTGTATGATTATTTAATTAAAGAAGGAATCTCTCCCTCTCAATTAAGATACAAAGGATATGGGTCCTCCTACCCTGCTTTTAGTAATAAATATAAATCGGGACGAGCATCTAACAGACGTATTGAAGTGAAAATAATCCAAAAACGCGATTACGGAACTGGAACTTTGGTAAATGAATCTGCTTATATTGATGTTTTATTGAAACTAGAAAACATAAAATTTGATGAATTTGAAATTAATGATTCTTATATAATGACCAACTTGAATTTTGAGTCTGGAAAATCAGAGTTAACAGATTCAAACAATAAAGATTTAATGAATTTAATATTATTTTTGTCTTCAAATCCCAATGTAACAATTGAAATTGGAGGCTTTACCGATAACTCTGGTATGAAAGAGAAAAACGATACGATTTCTCAGCTTAGAGCCCAATCGGTTTATAGCTTTTTGATAAGAAAAGGAATTGCTACTGATAGGCTCGATTATAAAGGATACGGCAGTAAAAACCCTATCTCATCTAACCAACAAAAATGGGGAAGAGATATAAACAGACGAATAGAAATAAAAATTATAAGTAAATAAACTATGGACAAAATTAACTCAGAAAAAGCACCAGAACCAGTAGGAATGTACCCTCACGCACGTAAAGTGGGAGATTTATTATTCCTATCGGGGGTTGGACCAAGAGAAAGAGGAACTAAAGTAATTCCGGGAGTAGAACTAAACGAAGACGGAACAATTAAGTCGTATGACATTGCTGCTCAGTGTCATTCCGTATTCAAAAATGTGAAATTAATTTTAGAAGCTAGTGGATCGTCTTGGGACAAATTGGTTGATGTACAGGTTTTCTTAACTAACATGAAAGACGATTTTAAAATATATAACGCAATTTATGCGGAGTATTTTAAAGACAACCAACCTTGCCGAACTACTTGCGAAATCAATTGCCTGCCAACTCCAATTGGTATTGAGCTAAAATGTATTGCTACGGTATAATTCAAAAAAAGAGCTAGTTTAAACTAGCTCTTTTTTTTTATCTCTTCATTTTAATATCTGATACAAATTGCTTTATTCTTTGTTCTTCTGTTTTCTTACAGATGAGCAAGACACCTTTTTCTTCTACAACAATGTAGTCGTCTAAACCTTGTATTACAGCTAATTTGTCTTTTGGCAAACGAACTATGCACTCTTTAGAATCATACAAATTCACTTTATTTCCAATTACAGCATTGTTATCTGCATCTTTATCAATGTGCCCATAAAGTGCTCCCCAAGTTCCTAAATCACTCCATCCAAAATCAGATAAAACAACATATACATTCTTGGCTTTCTCCATAATACCGTAATCAATGGAAATATTTTTACACTCAGCATAAGTATGCTCAATAAACTCAGCTTCAATTTCGGTATTGTACACATTCATTCCTTCCACAAATAATTCGTGAATAGAAGGCAAATGGTTTTTAAAAGCCTCGATAATTGCATCAGCAGTCCAAACAAATATACCTGCGTTCCAATAAAAATCTCCACTCGAAATAAATTCTTTAGCTAAATCTAAATCTGGTTTTTCAGTAAACATTTTTACATCACGTACCTCATTTTTACTTCCTTCCACATTATCTAAAAACTGGATATAACCATATCCAGTATCAGGTCTACTTGGCTTTATCCCAAGAGTTACAAGGCAATTTTCTCCATTTGCTTGCTCAATTGCTGTTTCTAAAGTTTCTTTAAAAGCGTTTTCTTTTAACACAATATGATCCGAAGGCGCTACAATTAATGTAGCATCTGGATTCATTTTTTTAATTTTATAACTAGCATAAGCCACACAAGGAGCTGTATTCTTTCTGCTAGGTTCTAATAATATTTGGTGCTCACCAATTTCTGGTAATTGTTCAGCCACCAAACCTTTATACGAAGCATTTGTAACTATGTATATATTTTCTTTAGGACAAACCAAAAGCATTCTTTCAAGTGACATTTGAAGAAGAGTCTTCCCCATGCCTAATACATCATGAAATTGTTTTGGAAATTCTTCGGTACTCATTGGCCAAAATCTACTTCCAATTCCACCAGCCATCAGGATACAATAATTATTTTTCATCACTTAGTTTTTTAACTTTCACGAAAATACAAAACAAAAGGACTTTATTAGAACATCTTTTGTCAAATAATTCTATTTTTAGGTTAAGAAATCATTAAGCTTAAACCGATAAAATTAAAAAATGAACCGTTTATTCAAATTTCTTTTGTTAGCAAAATTTTTTTCGTATTTTGCCGTGTCTTTAGAAAGGAGGACGAATTTGAAATAGTTATTTCTTGCTACTTTTTGCCGGAAGATTTAGAGAGGTGGCCGAGTGGCTTAAGGCGCACGCTTGGAAAGCGTGTATATGGGTAACTATATCGAGGGTTCGAATCCCTTCCTCTCTGCACAAGATATTTTGATAAGATTTTAAAACCGAAACAACAATAAAACTAATAACAAGACAAAAAAAATAACCATGAAAAAAGTAATAACACTATTCGCACTTATCGCAATGTTTGCATTTGGAATGAACTCTTCGAGTTTTGCTCAAGGAAATAATGACTCAATGCCAGTTGCCGAAATGGAAAATGAAGTAAAAGCCGAAGCTCCAGTGGCAGCAGAAGATGCTCCGCCAGTAAAAAAATCTACAGGAGTTGTTCAAAAAGTAAAGCAGTACTTCATTGATGGAGGACCAGAATTTATGGCATTAGTATTCTTAGTATTCTTACTGGGACTTGCTCTAAGTATCGAAAGAATCATTTACTTAAACATGTCAACTACCAACAACAGCAAGCTACTTAACGAAATTGAAGAAGCAATGCAAAGTGGAGGTATTGATGCTGCTAAAGATGTTTGTAGAAACACAAGAGGACCTGTAGCAAGTATCTTTTACCAAGGTTTAGATAGAGCTGACGAAGGAATTGAAGCAGTAGAAAAATCTGTAATTAACTACGGAAGTGTTCAAGCTGGATTATTAGAAAAGAATCTTTCTTGGATTTCATTATTTATCGCAACTGCACCAATGCTTGGTTTCTTAGGAACTGTAATTGGTATTATTGAGGTATTTAACATTATTGAAGAAACTGGACAAACTGAGCCAGTACAAATTGCAGGAGCAATGAAGGTGGCACTTAACACGACACTTGCAGGACTTGTAGCAGCAATTATACTTCAAATATTTTATAATTATATCGTATCAAAAATTGATGGAATTGTTAATGATATGGAAGATGCTTCTATATCGTTAGTAGATATGGTTATTAAAAATAAATAATACAATTACACACTTCTAAGCTGGAAATTACCTTTCCAATTAAACAAGTTGTAATCAAAAAATATTAAACATGGAAAACAAAACACTTTCAAGAGCACTATTTATAGTGTCTACTATTTTGTTCGTAATTACTTTCTTTTTCTTCACTGGTATGGTGAATAATGGTGCACCAGATTCATATGACCCAAAACAAATGGGAGTTGAATTAATGGACCAAGGAAAAGCAAGTGTTGCTACATACAAGGAAGAAGGTCAAAAAGCATTTGATGCTCAAGTCAAGAAAATTGACAGCCACATCCTTACAGGAGTAAATTACATGACTATTATTTTAATTATCGCAGGAGGTCTCATGGTTATCTTCCTTGTGTATGGGTTAATAAATACGTTAATGAATAACTTCAAAAAAGGAATTCCTTCACTGATTTTTGTAGGAATATCTATCCTAGCATTTATCTGGGCTTTTTCTAACTCTGGTGGAGACACAACAGGGTACGATTCTCTTATTACAAAGTTTGGTCAAGACGAAGCGAGTAACATGATTTCTACTACTAACTTTTGGGTAAGTGGATTATTATTTGTGCTTATTCCTGGAGTAATTATTCTTATTGTTGATTTAGTAATCAGCATAATAAGAGGATTCGCGAAATAAGAATTTTAAATTTTAAATTAACATGGCAAGACGTAAATTACAAGAAGTTGATGCAAGTTCCATTGCTGATATTGCCTTTATTCTATTGGCTTTTATCATCATTGCTACTACTCTAGAAAAAGAATCTGGATTGCCTGCTGTATTACCACAAAAGAGGGATGTAGAAGTACCACCCATTAAAGCTAATGAGAGAAATATTCTTGAAATTTTGGTAAACAGTAAGGATCAGTTGATGATTGAAAAAGAGTGGGATAAGAAATTAGAAGACATAAAAGGAGTAGTTAAAACTTTCATGTCTAACCCTAATGACTTGGACAACATGCCAGTAATGGTATCTGTAACCAAAGCTCAATGCAGAAATGAAATAGCTCGATTGCAAAACGACTTAGCTCTATCAAGAGATCTCGTTCAAAAAGGGATTATAAAGGATCAAATATCTCAGTGGCAAGGCAAACTAAACGCTACAGTATTAGTTGGTGACTACAGAACTATCAACCCAGGAGCTACAATTGCCATACAATATGACAAAGGTACATCATACGGTCAATATCTTGGTGTAAGAGATGAAATAATGAGTGGATTAAACGAGTTGAGAGATGAGCTTGCAGTGAAAAAGTTTGGAATTAGTTATGCCGCATTAGAAAAGATAAGAGCAGAAGTAAAAACAGACGAAGACAAGGCAAAAATAAAAGCTATAAGAGAAGTATATCCTCAAAAGATAATTAAGCTTGCAGCTAAAAACAATGCGAATTAATAGAGTAAAAAAATAAATTATGTCAAAATTTAGACAAAACAAATCCAAAGAAATGCCAGGAGTATCTACAGCATCCCTACCGGATATTGTATTTACTGTATTAGCTTTCTTTGTGGTAGTATCTTCTATGAAACAAAGTGATTTGAAAGTAGAACTTACTAAACCCAGTGCTAAGGAAATCATCCAATTGGATAAAAACGAAGAAATTGATTATGTAAATGCAGGGATTCCAAAAAACCCAGCTTTTGGTACATCAGTTAGGTTGCAATTAGATGATCAAGTAGTTCCTAATTTCTTGAAAATAAGAGAATTTATTATCCTTAGAAGAAATGAAAGATCACAAGCTAAAAGTGATAAAGCTACAGTATCTATTAAAGCTGACAAAGATGATGTAGATATGGATGTAATTGATAAAATCGAAAATGAATTAAGAGAAGTAGATGCATTAAGAATTAACTATTCTACTCAAAAGGAAACTAAAAGAAAACGATAAAAAATAGATTTTAAAACAATTCAAAAGGGACTGATTATTTCAGTCCCTTTTTTTGTGACTAATTTTCACAAAAGAATTCAATTAAGTGGATTTATAAATCATTTTATCCGTAATTTTGTATTGAAATGGAAATAGAAAAAAGCATAACTACATCCACCCCTTTCTCGATAAAAGCTAAACTAGCCGATTATGGAAGTTTAATGAAATTGAGACTAGCAAGTTTAGTTGTCTATTCAGCTGGTTTAGGATACGGAATTGCACTACTTACTGCAGAGGTTTTTCCTGTAGCTAATAAGGAAGATGCCGATTTTTCTTGGATTACATTTCTTTACATTATTATTGGTGGTTTTCTTGTAACTGGTTCTTCAAATGGATTTAACCAAGTTATTGAACGTGAATCTGATAAAAAGATGAAACGTACTGAAAACAGACCACTACCAGCAGGAAGAATGCAGGTACCCGAAGCAATGATGGTTTCTATTATTGCAGGTTTAGTTGGTTTATTTTTACTTTATCAAATAAATTACATCTCTTTTGCCCTTGGCCTAATCGCACTGGTATCCTATGTTATAATTTACACTCCTCTTAAAAAAGTAACTCCTATATCAGTATTTATAGGTGCTTTCCCAGGAAGTATTCCTCCTATGATTGGATACATAGCAGCAACTGGAGAGTTTGGATTCGAACCAGGAATGATTTTTCTAGTTCAGTTCATTTGGCAATTTCCACACTTTTGGGCTATTGCATGGAAAGGAAGTGAAGACTACAGAAAAGGTGGATATAAAATGTTACCGTTTGGAGATGATAAAGACAAAAGAACAGCATTCATCATATTATTTTACACACTATTTGTAATCCCTGCAGGAATTCTGCCATGGGTATTCGATATCTCTGGTTTAACATCAATGATACTTAGTGTTGTCCTTGGTGTTTATTTTATTCGTCCCGCAATTAAATTGTATAAATCATTAGAAGACAAAGATGCTTTAAAACTTATGTTTGCCTCTTTCTCTTATTTACCACTAGTCTTTTTATTTTATTATCTAGACTTATTAGTACAAGTATATTTTATTTAAGCTCTAAATTTTTTATCATGGAAAATCAAGAAAACGTAGAACAGTATTACGAAAATGCAAAGAGAAAGGCCAAAACTAACATGGTTTGGTTTGGTATCTTCTCTATTATTATGTTGTTTGCAGGATTAACAAGTGCCTATATTGTATCAAAAGGAGATAACTTTTGGGTCAGTTTCTCCATGCCAACAATGTTATGGATCAGTACAGCAATAATTCTGGTAAGTAGTTTAACTATGATTATGGCTGTTCGTAGCTCAAAGGCCGGAAATAACAAACAAACTTCTTTATATCTATTAATTACTCTTGTACTAGGAATAGTATTTGGAGTGTCTCAATTTTTTGCATGGACCCAATTACATGAAAAAGGATATGCTTGGGCAGATAAAATTGTAAACCAAGACACTGGTGAATTTGTTATGAGTGGTGATTATGGAACAGATTATACAATCGAATTTCAAGGAAAGGAATTGATAAAAGAAGAAGATGGATTCTATTTTTGGGGAGAAGATGCAGTAAAAATTGACGAAGAAGAATACGCTCAACTAAAAAGCGAAACTCCTGAAATGTTTATTGGAAAAAAATTCCTAAGAGTACGTGAAAACAAAACTAAAAAAGACAAAGTAGTTCTTGAAGCGATTGTTTTAGCAAAAATGAAATTACCAGAAAGTTACTTAGCAAAATTAAAAACAGTAGGTAACGTAAGTAGCTCCTATTTTTATACCCTAACTATACTACATTTAGCACATATTATAGTTGCTCTGCTTTACCTACTAGCAATGGTATTTTTAGCTTCACGAAAAGTACTTAATGAAGACAATCAATTAAAAATAAAACTAGGCGGATATTTCTGGCACTTTTTTGCAGGATTGTGGGTCTATTTATTATTATTTTTGTTTTTAATTCATTAAACTTGTAAAAAATTTAGATTAAAAGTTATGGCAGGACATGTAGAAAATGTTGATTCAGCAACAGCTTGGGGAGGAGGAAGATCTCCTTTTAATGTTACCTATGGAAAAATGATGATGTGGTTTTTCTTAGTTTCTGATGCACTTACGTTTGGAGGTTTTTTAGTAGCACTAGGCTTCGCTAAAGCTTCGGCTGAGTCATGGCCTTTGGCTGAAGATGTGTTTTTTCACTTTCCATTAACTCACGCAAACTGGCCACTTATATATGTGGCGTTAATGACATTTATATTAATTGTAAGTTCAGTAACAATGGTATTAGCTGTTGAAGCTGGTCATAGAATGGATCAGAAGGGTGTTCAAAAATGGTTAGGATGGACTGTTGTTGGAGGATTAGTATTCTTAGGATCTCAAGCTTGGGAGTGGGCAACTTTTATTGCAGGAAACGAAAATGGAATGGCTACTTTACTAAACAATCCTTATAATGTAATGAACCCAGATGATGTAAGGTATACCAACTTCTTTTTCTTTGTAACCGGATTTCATGGTTTTCACGTATTTACTGGAGTAGTAATTAACTTCCTTGTATTCTTAAAAGTTAAAAAAGGAGTTTACCAAGCAAGAGGGCACTACGAAATGGTAGAAAAAGTAGGCCTTTACTGGCACTTTGTAGATTTAGTTTGGGTATTTGTATTTACCTTCTTCTACTTAGTTTAATAAGATTTTTTTTTAAAAATAAAGATACTTTTCAGTTATGGAAAATAGAGACGACTTACTAGTAAACGATAGCTATGCACCAATGGTTAACCACTCGGAAGAAGAGGGGAAAGCGATTCGTAAAAAAATATGGAAAGTAACTGCACTTCTTTCTATACTTACTACATTAGAAATAATAATGGGGATTTACCTTAGTAGCAGAAGCTCAGATTTATGGGTAGTAGTTAAATGGTCATTTATTATTATGACTCTTGTTAAAGCATTTTATATCGTAATGGAATTCATGCACTTAGGTCATGAGAACAAATCATTAAGAAGGTATATTATAATCCCTTATTTAATCTTTATCGCTTACATGATTTACCTTATAGTTATGGAAGGATTTAAGGTTGGTAACGGTTACAGCTAATCTTTTAAATTTCTAAAACAATATAGTGCATTTAGCAGGGTGATTTATTACTTTTGTGGTATAGTTTTTTAATAAAACAAACATCACCTAATATGAAAATTACCAAGCGAATTGGATTGTTTCTACTACTCTTTGGAGTCCCACTTATCTTTTTAATTCCTCTTTCTAAAGGAAAAACAAATTCTGAAAGCTTGCCATACTTTGGCCCATCAGAAGAAGAATCTAAAAATACTACCATAAAAGACTTTATCTTTTATGATGTAGATAGTAATATAGTAAGTTCAGAAAACACTCAAGGTAAAACTTTAATAGTATCTACAGTTATTTCTTCATGCCCATTCTACTGCCCTATAATTCAAAAGCAACTAAAGTTTTTGGTATATGATAAACTATATGACCGTCCTGAATTTAAAGACCTGCTTTTCATTTCTCATTTAGTTGATACAAATGGAGGCATTCCTAACTTAAGTCAGTTTGTAGGCGAACAGCAAAACATAAATTTCGATAAATGGAAATTTGTAACATCTGCAACTAATCCGATTTATGATCTAGATTTACCAGGAGGAAATCTACAAACAACAGATTTTAAAACAAGTAGATGTGTTGGAGGTAAAACCTATTATAAAATGATACTTCTTGTTGATCGTAACAAAAATGTTAGAGGATTATACGAAGGAGATCAAACTCAATTGATAGAAAACATGAGGAAAGACGTAAGAAAGCTTTTCATAGAATACCTAACTGAAGACAAAGAGAAAAAAGAACTAGCAAAATAATATGCGATTACTCTTAATATTCACAGTTCTATCTTTAGTTTTTGTTTCTTGTAAAGAAGAAAAACTTCAGTATTTCGGACGTCATGAAGTTAATCCAGAAACTGCTGACACTATTTATCACAGTGTTCAACCTTTTTCATTTGTCAATCAAGACAATAAAGAAGTTACAGAAGACTACCTAAAAGGTAAAATAACAGTAGTTGATTTTTTCTTTTCTACCTGCCCTACCATTTGTCCAGTTATGACAAACAATATGGTGAAGCTTCAAAAAAAATGGGGAGTACAACCTGAGGTCCAGTTCTTATCGCATACGGTAGATCCAGAAACTGACACACCAGAAAAGTTAAAACGATACGCTAAATGGAAAAATGCCAATACTTCTAACTGGAATTTTGTAACAGGAGATAAGCGTGAAATATATGAATCAGGAGTGTTTAACTTTATGGTTGCCACACAAGAAGATGCTTTATCAGAACATGGATTTCTTCATTCATCATTATTTATACTAGTTGATAAAAATTTACGAATAAGGGGAATTTATAATGGACTTGAGGATAAAGACCTAGATAAACTAAGCAAAGACATAAATATATTATTAGATGAATACCGTTAACCAAAAAAAATACAAACAGACAGCAATAGCTATATCTGTAATTCTGCCAATAGCTGTGGCTACTTTATTTAGTGTAAAAATTGACGGGTATGATTTTGGGTTCCTACCTTCTATTTATGCAACCATAAATGGCATCACTGCTATTGTATTGCTCTCAGCATATTTTGCAATTAAAAAGAAGAAAAAGAATCTACACAAAAACCTTATCAATGTTGCAGTAACATTATCTATTAGTTTTTTAGTGATGTATGTTATTTACCATGCTACTTCAGAGTCCACAGTATTTGGAGACTCCAATCACAATGGAAATTTAGAAGATGTTGAATCTTTGGCGCTTGGTGGGATTAAGTATTTATATTATTTTATCTTAATCACTCACATAATTCTTTCAATCATTATTACTCCATTTGTATGCTTTACTTATTTAAAAGGTTGGCTTGGAGATTATGAAGGTCACAAAAAACTCACCCGCATTACTTTTCCTTTGTGGATGTATGTTGCCGTTACAGGAGTAATTATATTCTTAATGATATCACCTTATTATAATTAATGAATTTTGGAATTACAGGCTTCATTGGAGCTGCACTAGGATTTTACTTAACTAAATCTTTTTATGGAGCCATAATTGGTTACCTAATAGGTTCAAGTTTCGACTCTAAACCTAAACTCGGTAATAAGAGGACTAATCCTAATTTTGATTTTGGAAAATACCTAATGATGTTAACCTCAGTGGTTATTAAAGCTGATGGTATAACAAAAAAATCAGAACTGAATTTTGTCAAAAACTTCTTTATTCAACAATTTGGTCAAGAAAAAGCAGCTAAATATGTATTCGATTTAAAAACCTATTTAGACCAAAATATATCTGTTTCTAAAGTAACGGACATCATTAATAATAATGTAAATCAGTCATCAAAAGTTCAAATGCTACACTACCTAATTGGGATTGCAGTTGCTGATGGCGAAATGAGTAACAGTGAACTTAGAACATTACAAGTTATAGCTCAATCTTTAAGGATTTCTCAACAAACATTTCAATCTATATTGGCAATGTTTAATTTCAGTAAAGAAGGAGGAGGATATAACCAAAGAAGTCAAACGGTTCCTCAATCAGGGATATCTTTAGAGAAAGCATATCAAATATTAGGGATTACGAAAACAGCAACAGAAAGTGAGATAAAGAAAGCCTATAGAAAGTTAGCTATAAAATACCATCCAGATAAGGTTTCTCAACTTGGCGAAGAATTTCAAAAGGGAGCCAAAGAAAAATTTCAAAAAGTACAAGACTCATACGAAAAAGTAAAAGATTCTCGTGGAATAAAATAACTCATTTTCAGTTAACTAAAAAATAACATTTAATCCCTGAACACTATTAAATTATAAGTCTTTTTTGTTGAATTTCAACAAAATAGACATTTTAATGTTTTGTGTCGCTACGAACAAGAGTTAGAAAAGTTTCACATAATGTGAAAAAAAAACAAATTGCCCGTTTAAATCATTGAAAATTTATATATATTAGTAGCTTACTAACAAAATTTTCGAATAAGATGAAGAAAAATTACTTTTTAACTTTAATGATAATGTTCCTTAGCTGGGGAGCTTTTTCTCAACTAACAGCTCCTTTTATTGAGTCTTTCAATAACGGAACTACTCTTCCTGGAACTTGGACTAACAGCATTGCACCTGGAGGAACAGGGAGCGCATGGAGATTGAATGGAAATATGGGATATAGCGGTTCAAGTATTCAAGACCACACAGGAATTGCAAATAGTCAAAGATTATGGATAGATCATTCAAGTACTGACCGAGGTGTTTTATATACTTCTGATACTATAGACGTTAGCATGGTTCCAATACCAGAATTATCGTTTTTTTACAATACGTTTTTAGGAACTAACCCTTGTAATCCTTTCAACTCATTATTTGTTGAGGCATATGATGGTGCAAACTGGGTAATTCTTGATGAAATTAATCAGGATAATTCAGGTGTTTGGTCAGAGCATTATTATAACTTATGTAAATATATCTTCGCTACCGATAAAGTAATGGTAAGATTTAGAGCAGAAGATGGAGCTCAGGCTTCTGGTTCTGCATTTTACATGGATCAAGCAATTGATGATATTGCAGTTGATACTTTAAGAGACAATTGTACGGCAGCAAGTCAATTTACAGCAAGAAACATTACAGCAACTACAGCTACTTTAGCTTGGACTGGTGGTTGTACTGATTCTGCTTATGATGTTGAATACGGACCATTAGGATTTACTCCAGGTACAGGAACAACAGTAAGTGTTTTAGTAGATACTTTAGATGTAACTGGTTTAACTGCATTAACAAACTATGATTTTTATGTAACAGTATACTGTAACGGAGGTTTTAGTACTGCGGCTGCAGGTCCTGGTACTTTCTTAACTGCTTGTGCAACACAATTGAATGGACTATATACATTAGATCCTTCAGCACCAGTTAGTCCAACTAACTTTGTCTTAATGGCTGATTTCATGAGCTTCATAGCTAATTGTGGTGTCTCTGGACCAACAACATTAGATGTTGCTGTTGGATCTGGTCCACATATTATCAACACTGATTTAGCAGCATACAATGGAATGTCAGCTACTAATACTGTAACATTAAATGGTAATGGTGAAACTATTAATAGAGGAGCTGGAACTTATTTCTTAGCGTTAAACGGAGTTGAATATTTTACAATCAATGATTTTAACTTCGTAAACGAAACGCCAAACTCTCAAATGTATGGTATTATGATGAGAGGTGGGTGTGATAACATTACAATAAAAAACAATACTATTGATGTTGGTACTGGATACACAACAAGTCTATCTTGTGGAATTTGTGCAACAAACTCAGTTACTTCTCCTTCATCTAACGGGGATAATGCTAATAATGTAACCATTGATAGTAACACTATTATTGGAGCATATTATGGTGTGTCATTAAGAGGTCAATCTACAGCAGCAGGTTCTAGATCAATAGGACACAAAGTTACAAACAACTCATTCGAAGATCAAAGTGTATATGGATTATATAGTTATGCTTCAGATAGCATATTAATTGATCACAATGATTTCTCTCGTTCTACAAGAACTAACAATGCTAGTTATTATGGTTTGTACAATTGGTACTCTACTAGCTCAGTTACAACTAACAATAGAGTTCATGCTGTGCAAAGTACTTCTACGTGTTATCCAATGTACATAGGATACAACACAAACACTGCAGCTACTCCAGGTATTATAGCTAACAATGCCGTTTACGACATTACAAACACTGGTACTTTTTATGGGATTTATTTGTATTCATTCTCAACAGCAGCAACAGGTGGTAATAATCACATAAATATTTGGCATAATACTGTTACAAGAAATACAACTGGTACAACTTCAACAACTAGAGGTATATCTGTGAATTCTACAACTACTAGTTATATTAATAATATTGACTTAACAAATAATATTGTTGACATCTATGGATCAGGATCAGGAACTAAATATGCTGTTTACTTTCCAACAGTAGCAACCTTCTCAGGAAGTAATAACGTACTATACAATGGAGCTACAGCAGGAACAAATAATTTAGGTTATTTTGGTGCTAATCAGGCTACATTAGCTGCATGGAATACTGCAAGTGGACAAACTAATAATTCGGATGTAAATCCAATTATCATTGCTCCAAACTTTACTCCATTTTCAACAGCTATAGATGATTTTGGAACTCCATTAGCATTAGTAACTATTGATATTGATGGTGTAACAAGAAATGCAACAACACCGGATGCAGGTGCAATCGAATTTGTACCATCAGGAGGTGATTTAGCAATAGTAGGTGGAGGATTAATTCAAATAGATGATTGTTACGGAACTAATGATACGGCTTGGGTTAATATAGATAACCTATTTGGAGACACTATGGTATTTGCAACAGCTCCTTTAACTGTTTATTTTGAAGTTACAGGACCTATTAATACAACTATTACAACAGTAGTAAGTACTGATACACTTTTTGTAGGTGACAGATTAAGAGTATTTAATTCAAATATTGACATGTCTACTCCTGGAAAATATTCCTTCAAAGCGTATATAGATTTTAGTGCAACTAATATTCTAAACATCAATGATACGTTAACTTCAATTGACGAATCAGAGGTTAAGCCATTATTAGCTGTAACACCAACATTTGATACACTATATAGTTTATTAGATTCTTCTAAACTATCTACTCAGTCACCTTTCTACCCAGCTGGTGCGTTCTTAATAACTGAAATTTGTCAGTTTGCTGGAGCTTCAAACGGAAGACCTACAGCTGGTAAGCCATCTTGGATGATAACAGATGATTATATTGAAATTACTGGAGTACCTGGTTCTGATTTAGCAGGTATTACTTTTGAGCAATGGACAACAAGTACTCAACAAAGTTCATTTACTTTCCCTTCAGGAACTGTATTAAGTCCTAATGGAACTGCAATTATCGCAACAAGCCAAGTAGGTTCTCAAACGAATGATCCAAGTAACTTTATTTATTTAGGAAATGGAGCTTACACTGGAACAAATGGTTCTTCTACTACTTCTGGTAAAGTATTAAGAGATGCTTCAGGAGCGGTTATTGATGCTGTAGGTTATTATGGATATGGTACTTTCCCTGCTGCTGCAGGTGTTACAGCTGCTGATTGGTCTGCACCATTAACTCATACTTCAGGAACTTGGGGAATTAGATTAACTAGTGCAGATAACAATACAGGTTCAAACTGGGTACTTTCAACAGGTCCTCTTCAGGATCCTAATGTATTAAACTCAGGAGTTCCTTTACCATCACCTTCTAGTGTTAATGGTCTTACATGGACAGATTTAACTACAATGACTGTGATTGATACAACTCCAGAAATTTACGCTAAAGGATTTACTGCAAATGGAACTTATCCAATTGAAGCAGCATTTATTACTCCTTGTGGTACCTACAGAGATACTGCTTTCATCACAGTATTGAATCAAACATATGATACTACAATAATTAACTCATGTGATTCTTTCATCATGCCATTAACAAATAGAGTTCAATATGCTACTGGATTCTTTACTGATACTTTAGTGTCTACTGGAATGCCGACATATGATAGTATATTCTATGTGTATGACGTAAACATTGATACTACTAATGAAACAATAACACAATTTGCTTGTGATAGTTTCACAAGTCCAAGTGGAAAAATTTGGAATACTAGTGGTACATACCTTGATACAATAGTAAACTCATTAGGATGTGATAGTTTAATGGTATTTAACTTAACAGTTAACTACATATCGTATGACACATTAACACTAACAGTATGTGATACGTTCATTGCTCCTTCTGGTGCAGTATTCAGAACAACAGGATCATACTATGACACTATCTTAAATGCTGGTGGATGTGATAGTGCAATGACAATTAACTTAACTGTATTGAATTCTACAACATCTATGATCACAAGAATAGTATGTGATAGCTTTGTAGGTCCAGCTGGAATGGCATACACTACTACTGGTATTTACAATGACACTTTAACAAACTCTATAGGTTGTGATAGTGTTATAGTTATTAACCTTACAGTGCATTATTCTACTTCTAGAACAGATAACATAGTACTTTGTGCAGGTCAAACACATAGAGTTGGACCAAGTGTATATTCTACAGCAGGTACTTATACTGACTTGTTCTCTACATTCTATGGATGTGATAGTACAGTTATTACTAACTTATCATTCTTTGCGCCAGCAGTTGCAACAATCAACTACAACTTCTGTACTGGAGATTCAGTACAAGTTTTAGGAAACTGGTATTATTCTGCTACGGTAGTAATGGATACAATTGTTGGAGGTTCTTCTAATGGATGTGATAGTGTAACAACTCATAACATTACTACAAGAACAGTTAGTCCGGCTCTTAATTTAGGTAATGATGTATCTTCTTGTTTAGATGGAGGAGTTACAATATTTGCATCTAATGCTTATGATACTTACAACTGGAGCAATGGTGGTACAACTAACGTGTTAAGCGTTAATGGAGCTACTGCTGGAGCAGGAAGTACAGATCATATCTTAACTGTTACTCAAGCGTCATCTGGATGTACTGCAAGAGATACAGTAAATATTACTTTCCAAAGTTGTGTTGGATTAAGTGAAGCGGATGTTGACTTAAACATTAGCTTATACCCTAACCCAGCAACCAACTTTGTAACTATAGAAGTATATGATAGATATAACACTGGAAACTTAAAACTTGAAATAACTAACTCACTTGGTCAAGTAGTTAGCACACAAACAATCTCAAGTGCAAGTCAAAAAGTTATAATGGATGTAAACAACTTTAGTAAAGGATTGTATTTTGTAAAAATATCTTCTGATAAAGTATTTATGACTAAAAAACTTCTTATTCAGAAGTAATTAACTAACAACTAAGCTTTAGACTCCCTTCAAAATTTTGAAGGGAGTTTTTTTTTGGAAAAAACTCAATGTTAAAAAAGGGTCGTAATAATACTAAAAATTGTATTTTTATGTCGATTTCAAATTATAGTGTAACAAAACCTTATTTTTGAAGTTATACAGATACATGAATAAACTAAATCAAATATTATTATTGGTTTCTAAATCAATGATATTTATTGTATTTCTGCTAATTGCAGGATCCTCTTTGGGGCAAGATGATGCAATAATGAAATTTGATGGGAAAATAAAAGATGAGGATGGAAGGCCACTTTCTGGAGCGACAGTTACTATCATGCAGAATGGGAAAGAAGTATTCTCAGTAACAACTGATGCAAATGGAGAGTTTAAGCCTTACGAAGGGTATTATGGATATTTGTACAAGGTTGTAGTCACTAAAGCAAATCATACAAAAAATACAATTGAAGTTGATAGTAGAAACTATGATGATGACCTACTAGAGGCAGTAGTTGAAGTAAGTATTGAGACTGAAGTATACGAGAAGAAGGAAGGAGTAGACTATGGTACTGTTGAGGGTCAACCAGTAGATAAGTTTTTCATGGATAAAAACTCCGGAAACATAACTCACAATGAGGATTTTTATGATTCAAGAAAAGAACAAATAGAAAATTACTTTAAAAAACTTGAAGGAAACGAAAAAGATAAAGAAAAGAACTTCAAAGCGTTAGTTAAATCAGGAGAAGCGGCACTTTCCAAAAAAGACTATAAGAAAACAGTAGAAGATTGGACAGCAGCATTAAAGATTAAAGATGATGAAGAGTTAGCTATAAAGCTTACTGATGCAGAAATTAAATATGAAGATGAATTAGCCGAGAAGGAAAAAGAGGAGAAAATGAGAAGGCTGATTAAAGAAGGGGATGAAATGGTTGCCCTACTTAAGTTTGAAAATGCAAAAGAAAAGTATGAAGCTGCACAATATACACAGCCATCTAGCAAACTACCAAAAGAAAAACTAAAGGCACTTCAGGAAACTATTGACAACCAAGCTAACGCAAAGGTTGATAAAGAATTTAAAGAATTAATGGCAAAAGCAGCTATTAAAACAAATTCTGAAAGTTTTGATGAGGCAAAGACTTTGTACAATAAAGCCAAAGAATTAAAACCAAAAGATAAAGAGCCAGCTAAAAAAATTAAAGAGATTGATGATATTATTAAGAATCTTGCAAAGAATAAAGCAGCCTATGATAACTTAATAACCGAAGCAGAAGGTTTATTAGGTAGTAAAGAATATGAAAAAGCTAAAGTAAAATTTAAAGAAGCGAGTGATTTACTTTCTAAAGAAGAATATCCTAAAGAAAAAATTACTGAGATAGATGGAATACTAGCAAAGATAAAAGAGCAAGATAAAGTATATACTGACCTAATGGCTAAAGCTGATAAAGAGCTTTCTTCAAAAGAATATGAAACTGCTATTGCTTCATATACTTCTGCTTTAAAAATAAAACCAACAGAAACAAAACCTACTGAACAAATTGAAAAAGCAAAAACTGCAATTGCTCAATTAAAAAAACTAGAGGAAGATTACAAAAATGCTATTACTAAAGCAGATAAAGATTTTAATGATGAAAATTATGAAACATCTATTCTTTCATATACGGAGGCATCTAAATTAAAACCAGAAGAGAGTAAACCAAAAGAACAAATTGAAAAAGCTAAATCAGCTATTGCAGCAGCAAAAAAACTTGAGGAGGACTATAATAAAGCAATTGCAGCTGGTGATAAATCATTTGGAGAAAAAGACTACGAGAAAGCAATTACTTCTTACCAAGAAGCTCTTAAGCTAAAAGAAAACGAAACAAAGCCTAAAGATCAAATTGCAGCATCTAAAGAGGCAATAGCAAATATCAAGAAACTTGAAGAAGATTATAGCCAAGCTTTAGCTGAAGGAGATAAATCCTTTGAATCTAAAACCTTTGAAGCGGCAATTACAAGCTACCAAAAAGCTTCTGATTTGAAACCTGAAGAAAAGCTTCCTAAAGAAAAAATTGAGAAGGTTAGACAAGAAATTGAAGCTGCTAAAAAAAGAGAGCAAGAGTACATTGAATTAATGGCTCAAGCTGATAAAGAATTTACAGCAGAAGATTATAAAACCTCTATTTCTTCTTATGAAAAAGCTCTAAAATTAAAACCAGAAGAAAATAAACCAACTCAGCAAATAGCTGCTGCTAATAAAGCATTGGAAGACATTGCTAAAAAAGAAAAAGAGTATACCGACTTTATGGCTAAGGCTAATAATGATTTAGGTTCAGAAAATTTTGAAGAGGCTATAACAGCTTTTGAAAAAGCAAGTACAGTAAAACCAACCGAACAAGCTCCAAAAGATGGAATTGAAAAAGCAAGAAAAGCAATTGAGTTAGCAAAACAAGCAGCCGAAAAAGCTGCAGCCGAAGCAGAAAGAAAAAGGATAGCAGAAGAAGCTGAGGCAGAAAGAAAAAGAATTGAGGAAGAAGAAAGGTTAGCTAAAGAAAAAGAGGCTAAAGAAAAAGAAGCCGCAAAATTATTAGCAGAACAAGAACAAGCTAAAAAAGATGCTGCTGAGAAGGAAAAACTTGCAAGAGAAGCACAAGCCAAAAAAGATGCTGCAGAAAAAGAAAGGCTTGCCAAAGAAGCTTCAGATAAAGCGGCTGCTGACAAGGAGGCAGCTAGATTAAAAGCTGAGCAAGATGCGGCAGAAAAAGAAAGACTTGCCAAAGAAGCTACTGCAAACGCAGAAGCCCAAAAACTAAAAGCAGAACAGGATGCTGCAGATGCAAAAAGAAAAGCAGACGAATTAGCTAAACTAAATGAAGAAAAAGCTGCAAAAGAAGCTGCTGATAAACTTAAACGAGATAAAGAAGAAGCGGCAAGAAAAGCTGCTGATGCTGATAGATTAGCAAAAGAACAGGCTGACAAAGAAAGAAAAGCTAAGGAAGCTGCTGCAAATGAACTTGCTAAACAAGAAGCAGCTAGAAAAGAAGCTGAAGCTCAAGCATTATTGGATAAAGAAAGAGCTGCTAAAGAAGCTGCAGATAAAGCAAAACAAGATGAAGAAAATGCTCGACTAGCAAGAGAAAGAGCAGAGAAAGATGCTGCCGACAAAGCTAAGCAATTAGCAGATCAAGCAGAGAGAGAAAAAGAAAAGCAAAGATTAGCAAAAGAACAAGCTGATAAAGCTGCTGCTGCAAAAGCTGAAATGGACAAAAAACTTGCTGCTCAAAAAGCTGAAGACTTAAAGAGAAAAGAGGCTCAAAAAGCACAAGAGTTAGCTGACGAAAAAGCCAGAAGAGATAGAGAAAATGCACGTAAAGCAAAAGAGGATAAAGAAAGATTAGCTATAGAAAATGCTAAAAAAGAAGAGGAAGCAAAAAGGAATCAAGAACAAAACAAACGATACTATGCTTTAATTAAAAAAGCTGATGAACAGTTTGAAGACAAAGCTTATAGAAGTGCCAAAAGCTCTTACAATTCTGCACTTGGTATTAAGCCAAACGAAAGCCATCCTCGAAACCAAATTCAATCGATAAATACTATTCTTGAAAACATGTCTGAATTGGAAAGAAATACAATTGCCAGTACTGACGATTATTTTGATGTAGATGCTGAGTTCTACGGGACAGAGGTAGACATGAGTGGTGATGATGGTACATTTTTATTCACTGCAATCCAAGATAACTCCAAGTTAAGAGAGTACATGGATTTTAGGGAATACATTGACTCTTCAGTGAAATCAAATAGGAAATCTGAATTAAGAGATATTGATTTTTCTCAACTTTCTTATGACGAGTATGTTAGAATAAGTGACCAAATTGCTGAGACAAGTGGTAGTAATGATTACGGAAGAAACGGAAGTATAGCTTCAATAAATTTGTTTTTGAATGCATACACAGAAAAAAATAATAACACGGGTCTAAACGATCAAAAAAGTGGTTTAGCTAATTATCAAGCAATTGAAAAATTAACTGAAAAATATACAGATGAGTATCTGGCTATGCAAAAAAAACAAAATGGCCTTGCTGATGGTTATGAAAAATTTGCAGATAGAAATACTAACTTGTACAATAAGAATAGCCTTAATCATTTAAAAACTAATGAGGAGATATTTGCAGAGCTAGAAAGTTTTAAAGATGACATAAGTAAAGAGTTCAACTATAAAGCAGCTGAATACACTCAAAATAATGAGGACTATGTAGCCTTGGCTGACAAGATTACAGAAAACAATGAATTGATTCAAGACAAAGAGGTTTTGAGTGCTAGAAATGAAACAGATTACTTAGAGAAGACAGTTGAAATACTTAAAGAAAAAGGTGAAGCTGCATCTAAAAAAGTTGGATCACAATCAGAAGTATACTCCGAATATGGAGATAAGTTAACCGATCTTAAACAAGATTTAAGTAAAAGTGAAGATGTAAAAATTGCTACTACTAATCAAGAACTTACTGATGTTAGTGACAAAATAATTGAAGAGTCCAGGAAAAGCCAGCAAAATACTGAGCAAAATAATGCACAATACAATGAACTAAATGATAAGCTTGCTGATAAAAATTCTGAGCTATCTAAAACGGACAAACAAAGTCAAGAAAAAATAAATGAGTATGTTGAAAAAACAAACGACTTATTAGTTGAAAATGGTAGAGCAGGACAGAAAAAAACTGGTGCCAATTCAGAGGATTATCAAGCTTACCAGGATAGACTAGCTGAACTTAATAAAGAGAAATCTACCCAAAATACTGCTTCTACTTTGTCTACATCTCAAGAAATTGTTGATTTAAATGACAAAAAAGCTGATAAAGCTTCTGAAAACTCACAAAAAACTGATGAAACTGCCAAAAACCTAAACGACTATCAAGATTCACAAGCGGAGAAAAAAGCTGAAGAAAAGAAAAAATATGATGAAAAAGCTTTGGAAAACAGTAATAAGTATGATGAATTAGAGGATACAAAGGATATACAAAAATCTGAAGCTACTAAAGATAAGTTGGCTGCTTTATTCCCTGAGGGAGTTACCCAAAAAGTATATCAAAAGAAAAATGAGTTTGGCGAAATTACTTCCATTACAGTTCGAAGAGTTGTTGTAAAAGGAAATAAAGGAGACGACTACGTTCATAAAAAAACAAAAGCCGGAGATTTCTATTTCAAAAATGGAAAGTCAATTTCTGAGAGTACCTGGGATCTTGAAACCTCTGGAGAAATAGTAAACGAATAACAACTATGAAATTATTATTAATCTCTACATTAACTATTGTTTTAGCTTCTTGTGGTTATATGGGAAACAAAGCTTTGGATTACAACAACTCTCTGGTAAAAAAACAATATGATGTTTCTGAGGATATGAATGCTTTTATGGATTTTATTAAAATCAGCAGAATGGATTCTATCAGTGATATCAATAGCTACAAAAACGAACTAAACTCTTTAAGAGACAAAGCTTTAAATAACATTAAAGAGTGTCAGGATGAAATAAGAGCAGTAGGTAGTTTTAAAGATGATGCAAATTTTCAGCAAAGTTTACTCAATGTTATGGAGCTTTATCACCAAGGAATAAATTATGATTATTACCAAATGGGCGCTTATTATCTATTACCAAAAGAAGAGCAAACTACCGAAAAATACAATGAGATTGTGACCCTAGTACTTGCAATGGACAATAAAGTAGAAACTGCTGAACTTAATTTTATTGAGGAACAAAAAAAGTTTGGGCTTAAATATGATGTCGCTTTAAGCGAAAATTAAAAAATACGAGTCGTGTAGTTTTTTAATTCTTTATCTAGTTTCTTAGCATTTCCATCTGTTAATGTGTCCAGAAAACTCCAAAATGGTGGTTGATGATTTTTCTCAACTGTATGAGCTAACTCATGGAGAATGACATAATCTCTAAGTTCCTCTGGCAATCGCATTAAGTGTAAACTAAAACTAATATTATTTTGATGTGAGCAACTCCCCCATCTTGATTTAGTGTTTCTTACGGATACTTTTTCGTAACTCAAATCAAACTTAGAAGCCAATTCATGGGTTCTAATTGGCAAATACTCTTTAGCTTCTTTCCTCCAAGTTTCCTCTACTATTTTTCTTAAAAACTCTTGATACTGCTTATCATAAATATCTAAATTTCTTGGAAACTCTACTACTATTTTTTCCTTTAGCAATTTGGCTCTAGGAGCTTTAATATTAGGTTTAATTAAAATAACAAGCTTTCTTTTGTATGTTGAAAACTCAGTCTTTTCGTCAAACACGGTTTGTCCTTCAAGCTTCTTTTCCATCTCTGGAAGATGTTTATGAATCCAATTTTGCTTTTCTAAAACAAAAGAAAAAGCTTTCCTAAAACTCATTAAATAAGGAACAGAAACCCTAACACCTTTGTGAGGGCTCATAGAAATGCGCAAATTCTTGGCTCTTTTTGTTTTCACAAAAGTAACCTCCCCTATTCCATCAATATATTCTTTTTTAGTCATTAAAACTCAAGCTTTAATTGTACTTCTTCTTTCTTAGGTTTTTCATTTCTCTTTAAATTAGAAATCGATAATCCTAATAGTCTAACTGGCTTTTCTAACTTAAATTCTTCCTTCAATATTAATTTCCAACCATCCATTAAATTCTCTTTTCGAGAAATGTAATACTTAAAAGTCATACTTCGTGTTACTTGAGTAAAATCATTAAATTTTATTTTCACTGTCAATGTTTTCCCTTTAGCAACTGACCTTTTCATTCTTCTGGCCAATTCTTCACTAAGTGAATCAAGTTTGCTATTAATAACCTCCAACTCTTCAATATAATCCATGTAAGTATGCTCCACACCAATCGATTTCCTTATTCTATTAGGATTCACTATCCTGTTATCATTAAGCCTAACCATATTAAAATAATGTTGACCGGATTTACCGAAATTCTTAATCAAAAACTCCAAAGACTTACTTTTCAAATCCTTTCCATAAAAAATACCTTTGTTCATCATTTTTGAAGCTGTTACTTTACCTATTCCAAAAAATCTTTCTATCGGTAGTTTATCAATGAACTCAGGAGCCTTCTCAGGAGTTATTACGGTTATTCCATCAGGTTTGTTTTCATCTGAAGCGATCTTAGCTAAAAACTTATTAAACGAGACTCCAGCAGAAGCTGTTAGTCCCAATTCTTTTTCAATGTCTTTGCGGATATCAATTGCAATTTGAGTGGCAAAAAACTCATTCTTCTTATTATTGGTAACATCTAGGTATGCTTCATCTAAAGATAGTGGCTCTATTAAATCGGTATATCTTGAAAATATTTCTCTAATTTTAGTCGAAATTTCCTTATACCTCTCAAATCGAGGTTTTACAAAAATAAGTTGCGGACAATTACGAGCTGCAATTACTGATGGCATAGCAGATTTCACATTATACCTACGAGCTTCATAACTTGCAGCTGCAACCACACCTCTTTCTTTACTTCCCCCAACAGCAATTGGTTTACCCCTCAACTCAGGATTATCCAATTGCTCAACTGACGCATAAAATGCATCCATATCTACATGAATTATTTTCCGTATTTGTTCAGTTTCAGTCATAAAAAAATCCCGACTATCATAATGATAATCGGGATAAATTTAAGGTTTTTTTAACCTAGTTTTAAATAATCTAAAGAGATTTAAAATGCCACTTTAAATTCAACTCTTCTGTTCATCTTTCTACCTGCTGCAGTTGCGTTATCTGCTCTTGGGTTAGAAATTCCGTATCCAGCTGAAGTTAATCTAGAAGCATCAACACCTTTCTTAATTAAATAAGCTCTTGCTGCTGCAGCTCTTGCTTGAGATAATTGTAAGTTTTTAGCTTCATTACCAGTATTATCAGTATAACCACTGATTGATAATTTATATGAAGGATTTTCATTCATAATTCTAGCAACATTATCCAATACAGTATATGATTTTGGTAAAATAACTGAAGAACCCGAGTTAAAGAATAAACCTTCCATAGCCTGAGCCATAACTTGCTTAGTTTCTTCTTTGATTACTGGACATCCATTATTAGATGCTGGCCCAGCAATTTTTACACATTTATCTTTGCTATCAATTACACCATCTTTATCAGTATCAGGACAACCTTTAACTGTACCAAATACTAATGGACAAGAATCGTCTTTGTCAGCAACTCCATCATTATCCGTATCAGGACATCCGTTAAGAGTTCCTTTTGTATCAGGACAAGCATCATTTTTATCCTCTATACCATCTCCATCCGTATCAGGACAACCTTTAAATTCTGCTATTCCTGCAACATCAGGACACACGTCATTATTATCAGAAATACCATCTTTATCAGTATCAGGACATCCGTTAAGAGTTCCAGCAACTTTAGGACAATCATCTTTTGAATCTTCAATTCCATCAGCATCAGTATCAGGACAACCTGCAAATTTTGCTAATCCAAATACTGTAGGACATTTATCATCTTTATCAGATACACCATCATTATCAGTATCTTTCTTTCCAGAAAAACTGTAAGTAAGACCAACTGTTGTCATTAAAGCTTGATCTTGAAAGTTTCTTACTGAAGAAGTAGCATTATCCAAGTTATCAGTCCACATGTAAGTATATTTTGACATGATGTTTAAACCTAGTCTTTCGCTAACAGCAAAGTTAATTCCAGCTCCTCCTAACATGTTTACATCAACAGCTAAGTTTCTTGTATTGTTAGTATAGTGGTCTGCCCATGAAAAAGCATCTCCAAATCCTAAAAATAAATATGGCTGAATAAATGCATCTTCCTTGATCCATTTTCCATTGTTAAATTTCATTTTTGCCATTACGTTAAAATCTAAGAATTTAACTTCAAAATCGTTAACCCCTAAAGAATCTGTAAAATCCATATTACTATAAGTAACCATTCCCATTACATCAAACCAAGGTGTTAAATACTTAGATAAAGATAGTCCGTAAGCGGCATGTTGTTCAAAAGTAAAAAACTGATCATCTAAGTCTCCCAAATATTCTTGAGTTCCAAAGTGTAAACCAAGGTTCCAGTCATTAGCTTTAGTTTGAGCATTAGAAAAGCTAATTGAAGCGATAGCTAATGCCGTTAAAATAATTTTTTTCATTGTTTGTTTTTTTAATTTTTGTATTGCAAAGCAACTAATAATGAATTTTCTTTTATTCTTTTTAACTATCAGTTAACAATTAAAGTGTGTCGATTTGTCACTTTAAGTGATGAAAAGTACATCTTATAGGTCTAAATCTGTCATTTTAGATTGTTTGGTATTGAATTTGGACTAGGTGATTTCAAAAAATAAAAAATGGCAACAGGAAAAATTAATGTGCAAACGGAAAATATATTTCCAATCATTAAAAAGTTTTTATACTCCGATACTGAAATATTCTTGAGAGAGTTAGTATCCAATGCAGTAGATGCATCACAGAAACTAAAAACTCTTTCTTCTTTAGGAGAATTTAAAGGGGAAGTTGGAAAATTACAAGTAGAAGTAATACTAGATAAAGAAGCTAAAACAATTACTATCCGTGATAACGGAATAGGAATGACAGGCGAAGAGGTGGATAAATACATCAACCAAATTGCATTCTCTGGAGCAGAGGAATTTGTACAAAAATACAAAGACACAGATGGGGCTGCAGCAATGATTGGGCATTTTGGTCTTGGATTCTATTCTTCTTTCATGGTTTCTGAAAAGGTAGAAATAAGAACTCTTTCTCATAAAGATGGTTCGCAAGCAGTGAGCTGGACATCTGATGGAACTCCAGAATATACTCTTGAGGACATTGTAAAAGAAACAAGAGGAACTGATATAATAATGTACATTGCTGAGGATTCAACCGAATTTTTGGAAGAAGCAAGAATCTCAACTATCCTTAATAAATATTGCAAATTTTTACCAGTAGACATCAAATTTGGAACAAAAACCGAATACATTGATAGCCCAACTGGTGAAAAAGAAGAAGACGGAAAATTAAAGCAGGAAGCTATCGAAGTAGATAATATCCTTAACAATACTTCACCAATGTGGGCAAAAGCTCCTACGGAATTAAAAGAAGAAGACTACGATAAATTCTATCAGGAATTGTATCCAATGTCTGAAAAACCTCTTTTTAACATACACCTGAATGTAGATTACCCTTTCAACTTAACAGGAATCTTGTATTTCCCAAAATTGAAAAAAGACATTCAAATTCAAAAAAACAAAATACAACTATACTCAAATCAAGTATTTATTACTGATTCTGTAGAGAATATTGTTCCTGAATTTATGCAATTACTTCACGGAGTTATTGATTCTCCAGATATTCCTTTAAATGTTTCTAGATCATACTTACAGAGTGATAGCAATGTGAAGAAAATATCTTCATACATCACAAAAAAGGTGGCTGATAAATTGAACTCAATGTTCAAAGATAACCGTGAGGACTTTGAACAAAAATGGGAGGACATCAAGGTATTTATTGAATACGGAATGTTATCGGATGATAAGTTTAATGATAAAGCAAAGAAATTTGCATTACTTAGAAACACTGAGGGTAAATCATTTACTCTTGACGAATATGCTGAAAAAGTAAAAGAAACTCAAAAAGACAAAGACGGTAAAGTGATTTACTTATACACTAATGACACAGAAGAACACCATTCATTAATTGAAAATGCGACTAGCAAAGGATATGATGTATTGGTGTTAGATGGACCTTTGGCTCCACACTTAGTGTCTAAATTAGAGCAAGATTTAACGAACACTTCTTTTGCAAGAATTGATGCTGATACCATTGAAAGGTTAATTGACAAAGGTGAAGAAGTCCCGAGTAAATTAACAAAAGAAGACGAAGAAGCATTGAAACCAGTGATTGAGGAAGTAATGCCTAAAGCTAAATTCACTGTGAACTTTCAAAGCTTAAGCGAAACTGATAGCCCAATGCAAATTACTGAGGCTGAATTCATGCGAAGAATGAAAGAGCAACAAGCTATGGGCGGAGGCGCAATGGGATTCATGGGTAACATGCCAGAGATGTATAACTTAGTTGTAAACTCTAATCACCCTTTAATTTCTAAAATATTGGAAACAAAAACCGATAAAAAGAAAAAACAGCTCATTGAACAAGCAACTGACTTAGCTCTATTAGCGAAAGGGATGCTAACAGGAAAAAAACTTACTGAGTTCTTGAAACGAAGTATTGATATTATCAAATAAACCAATTAAATGAGCTACCAACCGTAGCTCATTTTTTTTGAGAAAATTAATAAGTTTTCCCTTATATTTAAGGGAATAAACTAAAAAACTAGAATAAAATGGATTTAGACGAACGAATTGAAAGCGTAAAAAGCAGCTCAGCTTTAAAAAAATATGGGAAATGGATTGTAATTGCTTTAATAGCGGTTTGGGGAATTATGGGCTATAATGGATTAGTTAAAGCTCAAGAACCAATTGCTGAAGCATGGGGAAATGTTCAAACTGAATATCAATCCAGAGCTGATAAAGTTGAAGTGATTTCTAAAATCGTAAAAAATGCAGCAAACTTTGAAAGAAAAACTCTTACAGATGTAATTGAAGCAAGAAGTAAAGCTACCTCTATTCAATTAGATGTAAACGATTTAACTCCAGAAAACATGGCTAAGTTTGAACAAGCACAAAGCCAATTAACTGGAGCTTTAAGCAGATTAATGGTAACGGTAGAAAGATACCCAGAATTAAAAGCTACTGATGCATTTAGAGATTTTCAAGCTCAATATGAGGGAATTGAAAATAGAATTGCAAAAGCCAGAAGAGATTTTAACGAAGTTATAAAACCATATAATGTTAAAATTAAAAAATTCCCTAAAAACCTTCTAGCTATGGCATTTGGATTTTCAGAGAAAGAATATTTCAAAGCCAATGAAGGTTCTGAAAATGCACCAAAGAATATCGACTTAGGATTTGACGAATAATGGCTGTAGCTAATTTTATAAGTGCTTTAGAAGAGAAACGCGTTTTGGAAGCAATAAGACTTGCCGAAAAAAACACCTCTGGTGAAATTCGTGTCCATTTGGAATCGAATTGTAAAGGAGATGTGATGGAACGAGCTCAAAAAGTATTCAAAAAACTGAAGATGCATAAAACAAAACTTCGCAATGGAGTTTTGTTTTATATAGCAACCGAAAGTCATCATTTTGCTATACTTGGTGATAAAGGAATAAACGAAAAAGTACCAGCTGATTTCTGGAACGAAACTAAAGAACTAGTTATTTCTCACTTAAAAAAAGAGGAAGAAGCAAAGGGTTTAGAAGCAGGAATATTAAAGGCTGGCGAACAACTTAAAGCCTTTTTTCCTTATCAATCGGATGATAAAAATGAATTGTCGGACGAAATATCTACAGGAATATAATGAAGAACACACTAATACTTATTGGTTTACTCTTTTCCTTTTCTTTAGGATTTGGGCAAGAAGATTGTTTTCCTAAAAAGAAAAATGGTGTTTTTGTTTATGACATGGGAAATCTTTTAAGCCAAGCAGAAGAATCGAATTTACAATCCAAATTAAAAGCATATACTGCCAGAACATCAAATGTTCTTGTGGTAGTTACAGCTGATGACTTTTGTGGTACTGATAAAGCGCAATTTGCAATTGAATTGGGTGACCAACTAGGAATTGGGAGAAGCGACAAAGACAATGGTCTAGTTTTTCTGGTTAAACCAAAAAGAGGCAATGCAAAAGGAGAGGTTTTTATTTCGATTGGAACTGGATTACAAGGTGCTATAACTGATGCTGGAACAAGAAGAATTGTTGACTATGAGGTAATTCCTTATTTTAAACAAGGAAGTTATTATGGCGGAATAAATGCCGGAGCAGAAACTTTAATGCGATTAGCTGAAAAAGAGTTTTCTGAAGCTGATTATTTGGCGAAAGGAGAAGGTGGAGATTTATGGATGATTTTGTTTTTCTTTTTAATCTTTATTTTAATCATGTATCTATCTCAAAAATATGGAGATGGTGGAAATGACGATTGGGAAAACTACGACAGACACGGAAAACATAGAGGTGGACGAAGAGGTGGTGGAATGCCATGGATAATTATTGGAGGTGGCGGAGGCGGATCTCGAGGTGGTGGTGGTTTTGGTGGAGGTGGCTTTGGAGGTTTTGGAGGTGGTGGTTTCTCTGGTGGTGGAGCTGGAGGAAGTTGGTAACATAAAAAACTAATTTTTAAACACTAATTCTTATTATTACTTCAAAGTCAAATAGTATAATTTTATTACCTTCACGTAGCACTATAAAAGCAAAGGTTTGAATCAAGATTTATCCAAATATTTTACCCTAGCCGTATCCATTGATTGTGTAGTTTTTGGATTTGATGGGAAAGATTTAAAAGTTTTATTAATTGAAAGAGGAGAAGTTCCTTTTAAGGATTATTGGGCGCTTCCTGGCGATTTAATGAAACCTGATAAAGATTTAGATGACTCTGTAAATCATATATTAAAAGAACTTACAGGACTTAGCAACTTATTCTTTGAACAAGTAGAAACCTTTGGGGAAATACAAAGACACCCGCTAGGAAGGGTAATTACAACCGGATATTATACATTGATTAAAATTGGTGATTACGAATTAAATCCATCTTCATTTGCATCTAAAGCCAAGTGGTTTAAGGTGAAGAAAGTCAAAGATTTAGCATTCGATCACGATAAAATTCTTAAATCTTGTTTTAAACGATTACAGAAATCTGTAAGAACAAGACCTATAGGATTTGAACTCTTACCCCCTACTTTTACTCTTACCGAATTGCAATCTCTTTATGAAGCAATTTTAGGTGTAAAAATGGATATTCGTAATTTCAGAAAGAAAATTCTTCAGATGAAGTTTTTGATGGAGACTGGAGACTTACAAGAAAACGTGTCTCACAGGCCAGCAAAACTCTATAAATTTGATGAAGAGAAATACGAGATGCTCAAAAACAAAGGATTCAACTTTGAAGTATAATAAAAATTTTGTTACCTTAGTGTTAATACTACAATAAGTAGTTGGAATTATTATACTAAAGTTTTCAAAATGAATTTAGCTACCATTGACATTGTTGTATTAGTAATTTATTCAATTCTAATCCTTTCGGTAGGATTATTTGTTTCTCGAACAAAAAAAGGAGAGAAGAAAACCTCTAGCGATTATTTTCTTGCTAGTAAATCTTTACCATGGTGGGCAGTTGGTACTTCTTTAATTGCCGCAAATATTTCTGCTGAGCAATTTATTGGTATGTCAGGTTCTGGATTTGCAGTAGGTTTAGCTATAGCCTCTTACGAATGGATGGCAGCACTTACCTTAATTATAGTCGGTAAATATTTTCTTCCAATTTTTATTGAAAAAGGACTATATACTATTCCTCAATTTTTGGAAAAGAGGTACAATGCTCGTGTAAAATCAATCATAGCAATTTTTTGGATTGCTTTATTTGTATTTGTAAACCTAACTGCTGTAATGTTTTTGGGAGCAACAGCAATGGATACAATAATTGGTAGTGGTGATGGTTCTTTAATCCTTTCGAGTATTATAGTATTAGCTTTATTCACAACAGCATATTCGGTTTGGGGAGGATTATCTTCTGTAGCCTGGACAGATGTTATTCAAGTTGCCATCCTTATTATTGGTGGATTAATAACTACAGGAATTGCTTTGTACCATGTTTCACCAGACCATTCATTATGGGGAGGTATGGAATATATATTCTCCAAAGCTCCAGAGAAATTTGATATGATACTGGAAAAAGGACATAAAGAATACAACAATTTACCAGGTATTGCTGTGCTTGTAGGTGGTATTTGGATTGCAAATATTTATTACTGGGGATTCAATCAGTATATTATCCAAAGAACATTTGCTGCAAAAAGTCTTAAAGAATCACAAAAGGGAATTGTATTTGCCGCAATTTTAAAAATGATTGTTCCATTAATTGTTATTATTCCTGGAATTATAGCATACGTGATGTACACTGAAAATCCAGATATTGCAAGTGAATTTTTAGATGCAGCAGGAAATCATCAAAACGACAAAGCTTACCCTTGGTTAGTTTCTACGTTTGTACCTGCAGGATTAAAGGGATTAGTTTTAGCCGCATTAGCTGCTGCAATAGTTTCTTCTTTGGCTTCTATGTTAAATAGTACAGCAACTATTTTCACAATGGATTTATACAAACCACTTATAAATAAAAATGCTTCTGAAAAACAATTAGTAACTGTAGGAAGATTAACAGGAGTAGTTGCTTTAGTTATCGCAGCTATTTTGGCTCCAATTTTAGGAGGAATTGATCAAGTGTTTCAGTTTATCCAAGAATATACAGGACTTGTAAGCCCAGGGATTTTAGCCATATTTATTTTAGGACTATTTTGGAAAAAAACTACTGCAAGAGCAGCAATCATTGGTGCTTTAGTTTCTATTCCAATCGCTTTTTACCTCAAATTTGGACCTCAAATTTTTGAAAACAGTCCACTCTTCCCTAGCTTACCATTTATGCACCAAATGTCGATTACATTTTTGGCAACTTGTGCAATAATGATTGGTATATCATTAAACCAAAATAAAGGTAAAGATGATGTTAAAGGAATTGAGATTGAAAAAGGATTTTTCAAAACAGACAAAACCTACAATGTTCTTTCTTATGCAGTAATTATAATGCTAATCGTACTTTACACAATCTTCTGGTAATATGAAATTTTTTATACTCAGTATTTCAATATTCCTATCCTGTTTTGCATTGGGGCAAGAAGATACATTGACAAAAAAAGCTCCTTTACAGGGATTTAATATCAGTGGAAATTATCGTTTTTTTGCTCAACACAGGGTTTTTACCAATCCTTTTGCTTTCGAAGTAGCTAATGATGAGCCTATCTACCTTACAAAAAGATCGATTTTAATTGGAGATGCAACTCAACTTCCGGAATTAACATTAAATATTAATGGAAATCCTACTCCAGGAACATCATTTGGAACCGACTTAGTTGTTTGGAATCAAAACAGTGGAGATTTTGATTATTACCGAAATCTTCAACTAGGAATTAATCTTTACGGAAGTTTTACAACAAAATATGCAAGTGTAAATATAAGAGCAGGTGGAATCCATTGGCACAGCATGACTCCATTTACCATGAAGTCATTTGCAGGATATAACCGTTACAGCATATTTGACAGAAATCCTTGGGACCCTCAGTTTAAAGACATCAACAAAAGGTATGATGATTATTACAAAAACGGAGCAATTTCTCAAGATACGAGATGGGCTCAGCAAGCAGTGCAAGGTTTTATTATTGATGTAACTGAACTACCCCTTGGGCTTTCGCTAAACATGATGTATGGAAAAACACAGAATGCTGGTTCAGCATTTAACACTCCAGTAAATGTATCGAGTGATTCATCTTCTAATAATTTTATTAAATTTTTTGACAACACCATTCCTAATAATGTAATTGCAGGTAGTTTAACCAAAACATTCAATAAGCACAGGATAAGTCTTAACAGTTTTAACAGACGAACCTACTCTGATCCTCAAGCTCTTGATGTAATTCAAAACAATATACTCACCTCCGAATTTAACTTTCAATATGATAAGTTAGCTATTAGTGGTGAAATAGGAGTAGCTCACTATCAAGATGTTTTTCAGGATTTAGATCCAGGAGAAATGATATCATTGAAAGTAAACCTAAACAAAAGCTTAACAAAAATACCTATTGAAATTCATGCTTACAGAATTAGTCCTAATGCAGTAAATAATAATGCTGAATTTGTAAATACTTCAGTTACTGAAGCTACCTCTGCTGCCGCAGGAACTCAACTGGCAATTGGAGCAAACGGAGTTCTTCAACAAAGCGGAAGCGCAATGCTAGGAATGGGCCAAATGGCCAACAACAGACAAGGTGTTAACATTAATACCGAAATAAAAATTGATGATTTCTCACTATCCATTGGAAATGGAGTTTCTAAAGAAATAGAAAATAAGAACAATTCAATTACTTATGGTCATGCAATTAATGGACTTACCATGTCACAATTCTGGAGATTTGCTTTCCCTCAGAATGTTGGTCCCTACAACCGAACAACTGTTCTTTTTAGAGGAGTTTATGAAACCGTTAACTTAACCGACCTGTCTAATAATGGCGAAGTTGTAAATGATAAATATTTTAATAATATTGAACTACAGGCCAAATACAAATTCAAGTTATTCAACAATCCTTGGTACTTGTTTTATTTAGGCTCTTACAACTCTGTTCAAACTAATTTTTCTCCAGTTACCGTTTTTTCTGAAAAAGCTTATATCCGTTATTATTCGCATCAATTTGAAAGCTATTACCGAATCACTCCCAAAGTAGTGTTGTCTCAATATTTAGGTTGGGAACGTGCTATAGCAAATTACGATACCGAAGTTGATATAACTTCTGAAAGACCAAGAAATCAAGAAGGAATAGCTGTTGGTTTTGGAGTTGATTACATGATAGCCAAGAACACAGCCATATATGTGCGTCACAGGTATTTCAAATTTGAAGATCGAAACTTTGCACTTGAGCAATTTGCTGGTCACGAAACTACTTTTGAACTTAAAATCACTTTCTAATGATAAAAAAAACACTAATAGTACTTTTTGTAATTCTATCCAATTACATGTTTGGTCAACAAAAGAAGTTCCAAATAAATGGAGCTGCAAGGGGATATTTTTTCTCCAATGAGTTGAATATTGATGAATCCCTTGACACAATTACAACCAGAAAAGCAAACTACGGACATACCTTGTTAGATATGGGAGTAAATCTATTTCCAAATGATAATACCGAAGTATTAGCTATGTTTCGTATAAGAAATGAGCTTGGTGGATTTTGGGGTGGTGGAGTATCTTTTGATGTAAGACAACTTTCGTTAAAAGGAGTTGCGGCTGATGTTGTTCGCTACGAATTGGGTGATATAGATTTAAAAATGACACCTTATACCCTATTCAATTATCAAGAAGAAGGTGTAATAAACGAAGGTGATGTGTTTTCGCTAAGAAGAGATATTGTTCATTATGACATGTTTTATAACCCGGATAACTCATGGAGGATGCAAGGTGCAAAAGCAAATTTTGGATTAGAATTTAATGGACTAATTAAAAGCCTTGATGTTAAAACATTCATTACAAGACAAAGAGCTACAGATGGTATTTTAGAGCCAGAAAGACTTTTTGGTGGAGGAACAATTAAATTAGTTCAAAGCGATAACCTTTCTTTGGCATTTAATACGGTAAACATATTTGACTTGGAAGGAACGATTCCCGACAGTATTCAATACAAAAATAATGTCCATACATTTAATCTGAATTACTCCAAAAACCTAAACGAAAAAATAAAATTAGACTTTAAATCTGAAGCTGGTGTTTCCAATGCGAGATATATTAATTATGCTGATAATAGAGCGCCAGAATCTATGAACGATTGGTTTTATGATGTGGCTGTGGTTTCAAATTTTAAAGGGAAAAACACAAGTATTACTTTAGGATATAAAGATGTAGGAGCAGATTTTTTATCGCCAGGAGCACAAACAAAAAGAATAAACTATTCTAAATTTCCTGCACTTTACCAGCAAATAACAAATGATGCTACTGGAAGACAAATTAGCTATTCAGATGTTATTAGTGGAAATACAGAGAACTCTTTTAAGATTTCTGAAGAGTTAATGCCTTATTATGCTGCTTACAACAACAGCAATCCATACGGACTTGCAACACCAAATAGAAAAGGAGTTTATGCTGAATTCCAAAGAACAGATTCAGTTAAGTTTAAAAACAGTTTTGTAAAAACTGCTTTATTAACTCAATCAAGAGGAACTGGAACTAATGAAAAGAAAAACTTTTTCTTGATTGAAGCTGGAACTGATGTTTATTTAAATGACTTCTTAGGTTGGAAAAAACAAATTAAACTAGATTTAGGATTGAGATACGAAAACACCTCAAGAGGAGGAGAAGTATTTGAAGTTGTTTCGCTAAACAGCACTTTTGTTGACCTTGGTTTATCTTATGAATTAGTGGAGAGTTTTGATATTTTAGTAGGAGCAAAAATTTGGTCGGTAAAAGGAAATGAATTCAATAACGACAGAAATCAATTTAACAACATTGTAAATTTTAATGTTGTAAATTATGGTTTCAATGAAAACACATACGCAGCAGGACTTAGATACAGGTTTAGTGATAAAAACATCTTATCTGCTCAGTACCAAATTAATAATATTAAACATACAACAGGAGTAAATCCAGACTATGGTATATCTCAATTTACCTTTTTATACTCCCTTTTATTTTAAACAATTATGAAAAAAATCATCTTATATCTCGCAACCATTCTCTTGATTTTTTCTTGTAGAAAAGAAGATTCTGAAACTTTTGATGGTCCAAATTTAAATGACCTTTTCGGAGAGTTTTCAATCATTCAAGATATTACAGTTAATTCCAATACTGTAAACTTTCCAGTTGATAACAATGTATATTTTAGTGGAGAATTATCTAAAAACACTTCTTGGATTATTGATCTTAAAGGTCAAACTAGCGGAGCCAACAGAAAGTTAACTGGTACTGACAGAATAATTTCAATTGATAATGCAACTTGGGATGGTGGAGCCAATACTTTCCCTGGATTTGGATTAGAAACGGTTTTTGTAGAAATCAGTTTCCCATCAGAGGACAATTCAGTTATCCTATATGACACGATACAAGTTACAGGTTCCAAAATAGATGACGGAATATTAATTACCAGCTTTGAAAACGGAGTAGGAACAAAATGGTCAAACTTTAACCAGACAACTGTTGCAGGAGGAATAACTTGTGGAGATGGAAATGCTGCAAAAGGAAATTGTTACTATGGATTTAACGGAACAGTAGGCTGGGATTGGGCTATTGGTTCAGTAATGATTCAAGATGATAATAATGACTTTGGTTTACCTGCTAATGCATCTAACCTTTACTTTAATATGGCTTTTAAACCCATTGAAAATATTGGAGCACAAAATACTTTTATTCAATTTTGGTTTGATGAAGATGAAAATGGAGATGGTGTTTTTGATCCAGCAACAGAAGATAGATTCATTTATGAATACTGGTATCAAGATACTGGCTGGAGTCTTATAAGTTATAAATATGCAGACATTCAATTTGATGTAGATGGTAATCAAGTTGCTACAAATGGAAATGGACTTCCTGAACCCGGTAAATTATTCTCTATAAATGTATTTTATCTTGCTAATAAAGCGAACGGAAATGCCAAAGCATATATTGATCATTTGATCTTCACTACCAATAAACCTTACACACCTTGAGACTATCCGCAACATTAATATTATTGGCGTTATTCGTTTCTTGCGAAAGTGTAAAATTCAAGAAACAAGTGCTTTATGATGTTTACGAACAACCCGTAAAAGCAAAACAAGGGAAGCAAGAAATCTTTACCGAAGGGCAAGGATTAATGTGGAACTCTTTATTTAACTGTGGTAATTTTGAAATTACTCAAGAAGATGCCTATACAGGAAAATCGAGTATTAAACTGTCTTGGAATAAAGCTTCTTGCGAATGGATAGGTTTTGGTAATAGTTTTAATAATTGGCAACCTGTGGATTTATCAGAGGATAGATTTAAAAAAGCCCTTTCGTTTTATGTAAGAACACAAAGTAAAACTGCCAAAGCGATTCCAATAGTGGCAAATCTTGAAGACTATAGTGGTGGTGGTAGTTACTATTTTATTGATGCAAATAAATATTTAGTTGGGTTAGAAATGGATACCACTTGGAAACAAATAATCGTTCCGCTTTGGGATTTTCCAATTATTGAGGATGAGTTTGACGTACAATCAGTTAAACAAATGAAATTTCAATTAGAAGGAGCTGGTTCATTTTATTTAGACGACATTAAACTTATTGATTATTCGAAAGAAGAGTTCGTTAAGATGAGGGCTGAAGTAGAGTTAATGAAGCCAAAAGGAGAGTTGAATCAAATAGTATATACCGAAGGTAAATTTACTGAGGACGCTTGGGGTTACACTAATAACACTTGTCAAGCTCTTTCCGAAAAAAAGGATTCAACAGGAAACACTTTTATCCACTGGAAGTACAATTCTTCTCAATGTAATTGGGCTAAGTGGGGAATGAATTGGAATGGATGGTATGCGATTAATTTCAGAGGAATTGATAACATGTCTTCAATATCAGTAAAAATAAAGGCAGACAAAACAAGTAAATTCAAGATGTTTATCGAAGATTTCAAAGGCCACAAAGCTGAAGTATTTACTAGTACTTCACAAAACTTTAATTCAGAATCCTGGACGGAAGTATCTATCCCACTAAAAAATCTGTACTTATCT
>CALLII010000039.1 GCA_938009745.1 uncultured Flavobacteriales bacterium | reverse complement strand
AGTTTTTCGGAAAGGCTAAAAGAATTTCCGTGTAAAGTAGATTATTTGAACCGTTTTAAATCGGCCAAAAAAGTAAAAGACACGCTAGAAAGATTGGCAAGCGGAGAAATAGACATTTTGGTAGGAACACATAAATTAGCTGGAAAAAGTGTAAAATTTAAAGACCTAGGTCTTTTGATTGTGGATGAAGAACAAAAATTTGGTGTAGGAGTTAAAGACAAGCTAAAAACCATTAAGGAAAATGTGGATTCTTTAACCTTAACCGCTACTCCAATTCCCAGAACGTTACAATTTTCATTAATGGGAGCAAGAGATTTATCGGTTATAAACACTCCGCCACCAAACAGGCAGCCAATTGATACGCAAATCCATACTTTTAACGAAGAGTTAATTAGAAATGCCATTTCTTATGAAATGCAAAGGGGAGGTCAAGCCTATTTTGTAAATAACAGAGTTCAGAATATTAAAGAGGTTTCTGGAATGATTCAAAGATTGGTTCCAGATGCTAAAATTGGAATTATTCATGGGCAGCTGGAAGGGCAAAAAATGGAAGCCGTACTTATGGATTTCGTTAACGGAATGTATGATGTGCTAGTAGCCACTTCCATAATAGAATCAGGGATTGACGTGCCTAATGCCAACACCATGATTATTAATAATGCTAATAATTTTGGACTAAGTGATTTGCACCAAATGAGAGGTAGAATTGGGCGATCCAACAAAAAGGCATTTTGTTATTTAATTACTCCACCAAGACACATGTTGAGTGATGATGCAACAAAAAGATTAAATGCTATTGAACAACATAGTGATTTAGGAAGTGGATTTAATATCGCAATGAAAGATTTAGATATCCGTGGAGCAGGAGATTTACTAGGCGCAAGCCAAAGTGGTTACATCAATGAAATAGGATTTGCTACCTACCAAAAAATATTGAACGAGACAATTGAAGAGCTCAAAAACAATGAGTTTAAAGAGTTGTTTAAGGACGAAAAGAACGATAAGTTTTTTGAACTAGAAGACTTTCAACTGGAAACAGATTTGGAATTATTGATTCCAGATACTTATGTAAATCAAATTGCTGAACGATTATCCTTATATCAAGAGTTAGACGAAGTGAAAACAAAAGCTGAGTTAACACTTTACGAGAAAGCACTTATTGATAGGTTTGGAGAAGTACCAGAAGAAACCAAAGAGTTGCTAAAAACAATTGAACTAAAATGGCTTGCAAAGCAAATAGGATTTAAGAAAATTGTACTAAAGCAAGATACTATGATTTGCTATTTTACATCAGATCAGCAATCAAGTTATTTCGAGTCGGATAGATTTACAAATGTGTTAATTTACATTCAATCAAATCCAAGGAATTGCAAAATGAGCGAGAGGAATAATAAGTTAAGATTGATATTTAGCTCAATTAAAACCATTTCTCAAGCGATAGATAATGTAAGAAAAATAAGGATTTAATTTCAATTCTATGAAAACTCAATCATTTGAAATAAAAGGACTTAAAGAGCTAGTTGAACCAGCTAAATTTATAGCTGAATTAGCTAAAACAAGCTCACATTTTTGTTTAGAAGCTCCAATGGGAGCTGGAAAAACAACACTAATCAATGAGGTTTGTAAAGTTATGGGAGTAAAAGAACACACCTCTAGCCCTACATATTCCATAGTAAATGAGTATCTTGGAGAGGAAAAAAACTCCATTTTTCATTTTGATTTATACCGAATAAATGATGAAACTGAGCTTTTTGATATTGGAATGATAGAAATTTTAGATAGTAAATCAGTCTGTTTTATCGAGTGGCCAGAAAAATGTTTGAGCTTTTTGCCAGGAGAATACGTAAAAATTGAAATTGAAGTAAAAAAGGAAATTCGTTTAATTAAAATAACCAGCTAATATGTCTTCAGATGTTTTAAAATCCTTAGCCAAAGAGGCGTTAATGATGCCTCAAGAAAAGCTCCAAAGAGTTGGAGTGAAAAATCAAAAGTTATTTATAGGAATTCCTAAAGAAACGAGTTTTCAAGAGAACAGAGTTTCGCTCGTACCAGAAGCAGTTTCATTACTTGTTAGTAATGGACATAGAGTTTGTGTTGAGACAAACGCAGGTAAAAACGCTAATTTTTCGGATAACGATTATAGCGAAGTAGGAGCAGAAATTTGTTACGATACCCAAGAGGTATTTAGAGCCAACATAATTATTAAAGTAGCTCCACCAACCAAAGAGGAAATTAACATGATGCCTGGGAATCAAACTTTGTTTGCAGCCTTACAACTGTCTGTTCATCCAAAAAACACATTAGAACTTTTAATTCAGAAAAAAATCACAGCAATTGCTTGGGATTTTATAAAAGACGAAGAAGATGTGTATCCCGTAATCCGATCTATGTCTGAGATTGCTGGAATTAAATCCGTTACAATTGCCTCTCATTATTTAAGTAATTTGAACGAAGGAAGAGGAACAATATTAGGAGGAATTGCAGGAGTTTCACCAACAGAAGTTGTTATTTTAGGAGCAGGAACAGTTGGTGAGTTTGCAGCAAAATCTGCCATAGGATTAGGTGCATCAGTAAAAGTATTTGATGATAACGTTTATAAATTAAGAAGACTTCAAAATGATTTAAACACTAAGGTTTGGACCTCTATAATTAATCCAAAAGTATTGGAAAAAGCCTTAATGCGAGCTGATGTTGCAATTGGAGCATTACGATCGGTAAACGGAAGAACACCCTGTGTTGTTCCCGAATCTATGGTTGAGAATATGAAAGAAGGAACCGTAATTGTGGATGTAAGTATTGATCAAGGAGGATGTTTTGAGACTTCAAAAGTTACCAACCACAAATCGCCTACTTACAACAAACATGGAGTAATTCATTATTGCGTTCCAAATATCGCTTCTTCAGTTTCTAGAACGGCTTCTTTTGCATTAAGCAATATTTTTTCACCACTATTAATGGAAATAGGAAAAGAAGGAGGAATTGCTCGCAAAGTGAAAGAAGACAAAGGATTTAGACACGGAGTTTATGTGTACAAAGGGTGTTTAACTAGCAAAACTTTAGGAGATGCATTTAATTTACCGTTCAAAAATATAGATTTGCTTTTAATGGCGTTATAATCTAATATGGGCAAAAAACTAAACATTTTTTTACTGGTTGGGGCGGTATTTATTTTTAAATTAATTCTGCTTCCATTTTCTGAAACTACTGACGCAGATGCAGTAACGAGAATATTTTTATCCATAAAATGGTTGGATAATCCTCATTGGATTATGACTGATGTTTGGGCACCTTTTCATTACTATTTAAATGCTTTTTCTCTTTCCGTTTGGGATAACCGAGTGATTATGCCTAAGCTGGTTCAAATCACTTTTTCTTGCCTTACGCTATTTCCTTTTTACTTTTTTGTAAAGAGAGAATTTAACTCAAAAGGAGCTTTTTACGCCACTTTATTTTTGGCCTTTTGCCCAATTTTATTTCGTACTAGCTTTATGTCTTTGTCCAATGCTCCATTCCTATTTTTCCTGGCATTAGCGATAAATGAAATTTCCAAAGGATTGGAATTTAAGAAGAACAGTTCATTCATTTTTGCAGGACTTTTTCTCACTCTGTCTTCAGGGTTTAGGTACGAATCTTGGCTAATAATTGCGATTTTTGTAGGATTGTTATTCGTGTACAAAAAACCAAAACAGGCTGTTATTCTAGGAGCTTTTGCTTCGTTATTTCCTTTGTCTTGGATGTATTCTAATTGGGCTGAAACAGGAAATGCACTTTATAGCATAAATGGAAATTATAGATGGACTCACGAAATAATGGGTGTAAACGAAGAACTTCATTGGAAAGAATATATCAAAAGATTAATTTTTTTCCCATACTCTTGGCTGTTGTTAGTAGGAGTTCCTACAGGAATTATTATTATTCAAAAAAGCTGGAAATCAATAACCACTAAAAATAAAAAACAGTTGTTTTGGCTAATCCCTTTTTTGGTTCTTTTCCTGTTTATGATTTATAATTCATTAAAAGGAAATCTGCTTAATCATCATAGATTTACCGGAACTTTGGTATTGTTTAGTTTGCCTTTTTTCGCTCTTTATTTTGAACAGTATTCTACTAAAAAAAGAAACTTAGCCATTTTATTTTTACTGATAACAGTAGGATTTTCATTTTTTCAAATTGCACTAAACAAAGGAGCACAACCCTTTCCTATAGTTAAAGAAAGCTACTGTAATAAGATCAACACCATTCTTGAAAAGCAAGAAATAGAAGCTGATTATTTGCTGGTCGATTTTTTATCTTGGGAATCCACCTACAACATTGCTTTAAAATCAGTTTACCACCCAAGTAAAATATATTTACAAGAAGGAGCAAAACACTCTCAATTGAATCCAGAGAAGCTCCAAGAGCTAATTAAAACTAATGATACAGGAATTGTAATTTACAAGCACAATTCGCCTTTACATGCCTATATAAATAGCCAAATAGAGCAATTACAACCCGAAGAAATAGAACAGGTGGAGAATATCCATATTGTAAGGCTAACTAAGAGGTAGTAACAACTACTTTTTAACCTTCATTTAACAAGTGTTTTTGTCGAATTGAGTTTAAAATTTTACCTTAGCTATTAAGATGAAAATAGCCATAAATACTCGTTTTTTATTGCCTACCAAACTCGAAGGTTTTGGTTGGTTTACCCACGAAGTGGTAAAACGAATTGTGGAAAACAATCCTGATCATGAGTTTTATTTTTTCTTTGATAGAAAATACGACTCTAAGTTTATTTACGGAGACAATGTAACTCCAATCGTAATAAATCCTCCGGCTAGACACCCATTTTTATATTATTTATGGTTTGAGTTTGGAGTAAAAAAAGCTTTAAAAAAACATGCGATAGATGTCTTTTTATCTCCTGATGGATATTTAAGTTTAGGGTCAGAAGTGAAACAAATTCCAGTAATTCATGATTTAAGTTTTGTTCATTATCCAGATGACTTGCCTTTTTGGAATAAAAAATACGTGAATTATTTCTTTCCAAAGTTTGCAAAAAAAGCAAGCAAAATCATTACAGTTTCGGAGTATTCCAAACAAGATATTGAAACTAGTTTTGGAATTGACGAAGATAAAATAACAGTTGCTCATAATGGAATAGGAGAGGTGTTTAAACCAATTTCTGAAGAAAAAAAGATTGAAACAAGAAGTAAATTTACGAAAGGGAAAGATTATTTTTTATTCGTAAGCGCATTGCATCCTAGAAAAAATGTCACAAAGTTATTTCAGGCTTTTGATCAATTCAAAAAAGAAACTAAAAGTGATGTAAAGCTATTGATGGTTGGAGAAAAATATTGGTGGAACAAAGAAATTAAACAAGTGTTTGACGAAATGATTTTCCAAAATGAAGTCATTTTTACTGGACATATTCAATCTGAAGAATTAAATAATATTTATGGTTCAGGACTTGCTTTGACCTATGTTTCTTATTTCGAAGGGTTCGGGATTCCATTGGTAGAAGCTATGAAATGTGAACTCCCTATTATTTCATCAGACAAAACATCCTTACCCGAAGTAGGAGGAGAGGCTGCCATTTATGTAAATCCATTTTCTGTAGAGGATATCAAAAATGGTTTTCTTAGAGTTTTTAAAGATCAATCTTTACGAGAGGAATTAATTGAAAATGGAAAAGAACGTTCGCAATTATTTAGTTGGGATAAAACGGCTAAAATTGTCTGGGATACTATTGTTGAGGTTCACGAAGAAAAGTAATTATGCTAGAACTCTATTATGATAAATCTAAGATAGAAGCCGGCTGTGACGAAGCTGGAAGGGGTTGTTTGTCTGGACCAGTTGTAGCAGCAGCAGTTATTTTACCAAAGAATTTCAAAAATGAAATTCTAAATGATTCCAAAATACTTTCAGAAAAAAAAAGAGATTTACTTCGTCCAATTATAGAAAAAGAAGCCATTGCATGGGGTGTAGGAATAGTTTCACCTGAAGAAATAGATGAAATAAACATTCTTAATGCTTCATTTTTAGCTATGCACAGAGCTGTAGACAAGCTCAAAAAAACACCTAATTTGTTGTTAATTGATGGAAATCGATTCAATAAGTACAAAAAAACGGAACATGTTTGTATCATTAAAGGAGATGGTAAATACTTGCCGATTGCTGCAGCATCTATCTTGGCAAAAACGTATCGAGATGATATTATGAAGTCCTATCACGAGGAGTTTCCTCATTACGATTGGAACAAAAACAAAGGCTATCCAACCAAAGCTCATAGACAAGCAATTAGAGATTTCGGATCCACAGAATATCACAGAAAATCATTTAGACTTTTGCCCGAACAACTGGAGATTGAGTTTAAACCCGATCCAAAGAAAAAGAAAAAGTAGTGCCAACACCTTCTTTACTTTCTACCTTTATTTTTTGGTTATGTGCCTCCACAATATGCTTCACAATGGCTAATCCAATTCCAGAACCACCTTGGTTTCTATCTCGGCTTTTTTCTACACGGTAAAAACGCTCAAACAGCCTAGGTAAATGCTCAGGAGCTACACCAATTCCGTTATCAGAAACAGATATTGTTACTTTCCCTCTTAGACTTTCCTTTATTAAAACAGTCGTTTTCCCACCAGTATTACCATAAAAGATAGAGTTGGCAATTAGGTTAGTTAAAACCTGCTCCAACCTTAATTTATCTCCATTTACATATAAATCTGCAACAGCAGGCTTTTCAATTACAAGGTTAACTTCTTTTGATTCTGCAATATCTTCTAGTTCTGATAGTACATTTTTTATCACCTCAAGGATTGAAATCTTTCTTAAATCAAGTTTCAAATTTCCTGATTCTATTTTGGTAATCGTATCCATATCGCCAATTACTTTTGTAATTCTGTCAATACCTTTAGCCGCTTTATTTAGGAATTTTCTATTAATAGTATCGTCTTCTAACCCACCCTCTAACAGAGTTAAAATATATCCTTCTACACTAAATACAGGAGTTTTAAGTTCGTGAGCTAAGTTCCCAAAAAACTCTCTTCGGTACTCTTCGGTAGATTTTAGTTTTTGAATTTCGGTAGTTTTATTCAACAACCATTTTTCTACTTCTTGTTGTGCATCAGTTCCAAAAGTCCCTCCATTTTTTTCATATACTAACCCAATGGAATTATATATTTTCTTGAATTTTTTCTTGGTATATATTTGAAGAGCAAAATAAGAAATAATAAACATTAAGAGCCCAATTATAAGTGAAATTATTAACACCATAAACTCCTCATCTGGGTCATTTAATACCAAATAAATTCCTAAAACAGAAATCCCAAAAGAGAGAAGTCCGAGTATAAAAGAAAAGATTATTCCTGAGGATAATTTCATAGGTTAAAGTTATTGAAATTTCATTAATCAAAAGTTAGTTTAGTATTAATTCACTTATCAACATCAACCTTGGAATAATAAAAATTAAATTTAATAAGTATAGCAACTAATCTAGTAACTTTGAGATAGAGTTAAAAAACCTTAAAACAATGTCAGAAAGTAATATTATAATAGCAAATACCAATTCAGTAAGAACACTTACCATAAACAGACCTAAGCAGCTTAATGCGCTTAATTCACAAACGATAAACGAATTATCAGAAGCATTGAAAGATGCTGAAAAAGATAGCTCAGTAAAGGCAATTATTTTAACAGGTTCTGGTGAAAAAGCCTTTGTAGCTGGTGCAGATATTAAAGAATTTGCTTCTTTCTCGGTAGAAGAAGGAAAAAAATTAAGTAAAGAAGGGCATGACAAATTATTTGATTTAGCACAGAATTTATCCACTCCAATCATTGCAGCAGTTAATGGGTTTGCACTAGGTGGAGGATTAGAATTAGCCATGTCAGCTCACATAAGAGTAGCCTCGGACAATGCGAAAATGGGATTGCCAGAAGTATCATTGGGAGTAATTCCTGGATACGGAGGAACACAAAGGCTGGCTCAATTAGCTGGAAGAGGAAAGGCTATGGAAATGATTACCACAGCAGGAATGATTTCTGCGGAGGATGCCCACAAATGGGGATTGGTAAATCACGTAACCACACCAGAAGGACTGATGGAACAATGCAATAAGATTGCAGGTAAAATAGTTAAGAATTCTTCTTCGGCAATATCGCTAGCGATTAAAGCCGTAAATGCTAATTATGTGGATGGTGTAGATGGTTTTGCAACAGAGATACAAGAGTTTGGAAACTGTTTTGGAACAGACGATTTTAAAGAAGGAACAACTGCTTTTATCGAAAGAAGAAAAGCAAATTTTAAGTAAAAACTAACTCAACTTGAGTGTAATAAAAAAATTAGCAGGGCAAACCGCTATTTACGGAGTAAGTAGTATGTTCGCACGTATCCTAAATTTTTTACTTACTCCACTTTATGTTACTAGTTTCAGTGTAGCTCAATACGGAGAAGTTTCGGAGCTTTATGCCAATGTAGCTTTCTTCATTATTCTGCTTGGATTTGGATTAGAAACGGCTTATTTCAAGTTTTCTAAATCAGAAAATGACCAAACCAAAGTGTATGGAACTGCACTAACATCTATTGCGTTTTCTGGAGGACTTTTTATATTAATTGGCTTAACTTTTACCCAATCTATAGCTGATTTTATTGGCTATGCTTCAAGGCCCGATTTTATAATTTACCTTTCTTTAATACTTGGATTAGATGCCTTTTCATCTATTCCAATGGCAAAGCTCAGAAACGAAGGAAACGCAAAGCGATTTGCTCAAATTAATTTGATTAATATTGGGACCAATATCTTTTTCAATTTGCTATTTATCGCTTACGCTAAAACTAGTTTTGACCAAGGAAACAAAACGGCCTTAGTTGAATTGTTGTACAAGCCAGAAATAGGAATAGCCTATATTTTCATCTCTAATTTAATAGCAACAGGAGTTAAACTACTTCTTTTATATCCAGAAATTATTAGAGTAAAATGGCAGATAAACAAGCAGCTTCTTAAACGAATGCTGATTTATTCGTTACCGTTAATGATTGGGAATTTTGCAGGAATAATTAACGAAACTTTTGATAGGCTTTTACTAAGAAGAGTAATTGAACCCGAGCATGGAATTCAGTTTGCCAAAGAGCAAGTAGGAATTTACTCTGGAGTTTATAAGTTGTCTATTTTAATTTCACTGTTTATCCAAGCATTTAGGTATGCAGCCGAACCATTTTTCTTTGCTCGAGCCAAAGATAAAAATGCAAATGAAACCTACCGAACAGTAATGAATTACTTCGTTTTGGCAGTAGCCTCCATGTTTTTGTTTATCCTTTTGTACTTAGAGATTTTTAAGTGGTTATTACCTAAAACCGCCTATTGGGAAGGATTACACATAGTTCCTGTATTGCTAATGGCAAATATTTTCTTGGGGATTTATTACAATCAATCTATTTGGTACAAGCTTTCTGGGCAAACAAAATTTGGCGCTTATATTGCAATCGGTGGAGCAATATTAACCATTGGGTTAAACCTTATTTTTATACCAATTCTAGGATATGTAGCTTCCGCCTGGACAACTTTCTTAGTTTACGGAGGAATGATGGTTACTTCTTACTTATTAGGTCAAAAACACTATCCAATCCCCTATAATCTTAAGAAAGTATTTTTCTTTTTGATATTTGCTGTTGGATTGTATGGATTGAGCCTAGGCTTCAAATATTTCTTCCAAGATTCAGTAATGCTTTGTTTAGGATTTAATACTTTGATTTTAGGTTTTTATGTGTGGTTTATTATCAATTTGGAAGGGATTGATATAAAGTCTATGCTTAAAAAATCTGAGTAAAATTATGTTAAAGCACCAAATTCAAAACTCCAAAAAAGAACACTTGAACAGCTAAAATCACAAAACTAATTTTAGCGTTAATAGTTGGTTTAAAGAAGTAAACGATTGAGTGTATAACTGTACTGGTTACAAACCACATGATATAATTTTGAATAGGAATAATATCATTTTCCCAGCTCCAAAAATCTAGTTTTATAGCAATTGGTTCAACCAAAACATCAAGGCCAGTCATTAACAGTGGTGGAACTAAAATAAGCAAAAGGGTCTTTTTGGTAAAATGCTGAACTATTCCGTAAGTACTAAGTGCCAAAAACAACCAGTTCACACCAATCATCAAAGGAGTTTCAAATGTTTTGAACCCAAAAGGAGCGCCATATTCGTAACTTCCGAAAAGAACACCTGTAGCCACACCAATTGCTTCTACAGAGAAACCTATGAGAAAAATGATAGCTGAGAGGACCAAAAACTTCCCGCTAAAATTGTTATTTACCTTATAAAAAACAACCAAAGTTAGCAGTAAATTAAGTGGCGTAAGTGGCAAAAACAAATCACGATATTCTGGCAAAGCCATTCCTAATAAACCAAAAAAGTAGAAAAGAAGCAATAGCCCAATCCATCTGTTTTCTATAGAAATGTTCTTTATCATTTAATCAGTTTATCAATTATTTTGGCAGACGAAAGTGCTAAAGGAATTCCTCCTCCTGGGTGCACACTTCCTCCACAAAAGTACAAGTTTTTGAATTCTGACGAAAAATTCTTATGACGAAAAAATGCCGCAAACCTATTGTTACTTGATGTTCCGTAGAGCGAACCTTTAAACGAATTGGTTTTATCCTGAATAAGTTTAGGAGTTAATTGCTCCTCAAATTCAATAAGTGATTCAATGTCTTGCTTAAGAACTCTTGAGATTTTAGTTAAGATATTTTTTCTTGCTTTGGCAATCATTTCTCCCCAATCTTGTCCGTAAACTGAAGGAACATTTATCATCACAAACCAGTTTTCTTTCCCTTCGGGAGCATCTTGTTTAAGATGTTTACTAGTAATATTGATGTAAATAGTTGGATCATCAGTAATGGTTTTAGAATCAAAAA
>CALLII010000038.1 GCA_938009745.1 uncultured Flavobacteriales bacterium | reverse complement strand
AACTTATTTGCGTGTTAAAGATATGAAAACTAATAAAAGAATTATTACCGCTATTGCATTGTTGACTTTGTTCTTAGTAGGTGTGAGTTGCACAAGCTCAAAATCTGTGCGTAAATGTGATGGAAAAAAAGGACAGAAGACAAGAATGGGAACGATTTAATATTTTCTTTGTAAATTGCTTATTATTAAAAAACTATAACAATGAAAAAGCCATTTCTGCTTCTCTTTTTACTTGCTACTTGTTTAGTTGGGAGTGGACAAGAAAAAACTGAAAACAAAAATTGGTCCGTAGGAGTTAATTTGTTTTCATTAGGTTACGATTATAGATATTTACCTGTATATCGGTTAGGAAACGGAGTGATGGTGAAAAAAAACTATAAGCCTTTTGCGATTAGAATTGGAGCTGAATATATTTTTGAAGCATATGATAAAGATGAATTTTGGGCATTTGATGTACCTGCTATTGGTGGAAACTCAAATGAGCTTTTATTAAAATTTGGACTCGAAAAATCAGTTGTAAATATTGGTTTCTTCTCTTTATATGGAGCTTTAGATTTGTTTGGAAACAGACATTTTTCTGACTTAGATGTAATTGGTGGGTGGGGTTCGTATAACGAAAATCGAGTCCGAACAACTTACAGTATTGGATTTATGCCAGTTGTCGGTATGCAATTTAAAATTAATGAGCGATTAACTATAAATACAGAAATCAGAATTCATTTTTCTAAGAATTATTCGAAGATTCGAACCAAAGAATTTGATGCAAATATGACTAGCGAAAAAAATGAAGTGACATTTAATAGGCATATAGATAAGGGGTTTAGTTCACTTTCTTTGAATTATAGATTTTGATGTTTGTAAAATAAATATAGGAGACTATTACAAATTTGTCTATTTCTAATTATTACCAATTCTAGCTTTTCTCAAGAAATTTCAACTAAAGAGATTGATAATTATCACAATAAACCATTGACATAGTTAGAATATATTTTGTAATTTTGTGGAATTAAAAATAACACTCAAAAACAAAATAAAATATGTCAGTATTAGTAGGAAAAAAAGCACCATTATTTAGTGCACCCGCTTTAATAAACGGAAACGATATCGCTCAAGATTATTCGTTAGAGCAGTTCATTGGTAAGAACGAAGTTATCTTTTTCTTTTACCCAAAAGATTTCACATTCGTTTGTCCTTCAGAATTACACGCTTTTCAAGATAAAATGGCTGAATTCGAAAAAAGAGGAGTAAAAGTTGTTGCTTGTTCAACAGATACAGAAGAATCTCACTGGGGATGGGCACAAGTAGAAAAAGGACACGGAGGAATTAAGGGAATTAAATACCCAATTATTGCCGATACAAACAAAACAATTTCTGATGCTTACGGAGTATTAGTAGGAGAATATACGTATGATGATGATGGACAGTTAAGTACAACTGGACCAATGATTGCATACAGAGGTTTATTCTTAATTGATAAAGCTGGAGTTGTTCGTCACCAATTGGTAAATGATTTACCATTAGGAAGAAACGTAGATGAAGCAATCCGTATGGTAGATGCTTTACAATTTACAGAAGAGAATGGTGAAGTTTGCCCAGCAAACTGGACTGAAGGTAAAGAAGGAATGACTGCTTCATTTGATGGAGTTGCAGATTATTTAGCTAAAAACTAAGTTTTAATTAAATAGCAATTAAACTTAAATCCTTTCAGATTAATCTGGAAGGATTTTTTTATGGTAAATTTGAAAAAACAGATTCAATGAAAATATTAATGGTTTGCTTAGGAAACATTTGTAGATCACCCTTAGCTGAAGGAATTTTGCAACATAAGGCAAATGAAAATAGCTTGACTATAGAAGTAGATTCTGCCGGAACAGCAGCTTACCATGTTGGTAATTTACCTGATGAGCGATCTATTGAAGTAGCTAAGAAATATGAGATTGATTTAACAAACCAAAGAGCAAGGCAATTCCAAGCTAAAGATTTTCAAGAGTTTGATTTAATTTATGCCATGGATGCTGAGAATTACAATAACATTTTAAAGTTATCCTCTTCAAAGGAAGACGAAGAGAAAGTGAAATTAATTCTGAACGAAATTGAACCCGAATCTAATTCAAGTGTACCTGATCCATATTATGGAGGTAAAGATGGGTTCGAAAATGTATATCAAATGTTGGATATAGCTTGTGACAAAATAATATCAAAAATATAATGAGTAAAGGAACAGTATACTTACTTCCCATCACTATGGGAGAATACAACATGGAGACTACAATACCTGTTGGAGTTCAAAAAATAATGGACGAAGTGGAAGTTTTTATTATCGAAAACATAAAAACCACAAGAAGGTATCTAAGAAAAGTAAATCCTACTTATCCAATTGACGATAAAGAGTTTTTTATTATTGATAAAAGGACTTCTGCCAAAGAGTTAAGAGAGTTTGTTGAGAAATTTCAAGACAAAGTTATAGGAGTAATGAGTGAGGCTGGTTGTCCAGGAATTGCAGATCCTGGAGCTGAGGTTGTTGATATTGCTCATCAATTAAAAATGACTGTAAAGCCTCTAGTGGGCCCTTCGTCTATTTTGTTAGCTTTAATAGCATCTGGTAAAAACGGACAGAACTTTACGTTTAATGGATATTTACCAAAAGACAGAGGAGAAAGAATAAAAATGCTGAAGAATTTGGAGCGTTTATCTAGAAATGGACAAACACAAATATTTATGGAGACTCCATTCCGTAACAATCATTTGATAGAGGATGTACTAGTACACTGCGATAATAGTTTAAAGCTTTGTATTGCATCCAATATCACTTTGGCTAATGAAAAAGTGATTACAAAAACTATTGGAGATTGGAAAAAACAAACTCCAGATTACCACAAAGACTATTGCATTTTTGTGCTGTAAAATTAATTAAATGAAAAAAACTGTTCTTATAATTATTGGGCTTTTGCTCAGCTTTATTTCTATCTCTCAGGAGACTGAAATAACCCTTCACGACAAAGGTGGTTATGTTTCACAAACCGGTAAACTAGTTGAAGGTTACAAGCAAGGGCAATGGATTAATATCAACAGAAGAGGAGATACTTCATTTGCATTATACAAAAAAGATCAAATAATTTTTGAGAAGACTTTTGTAAAACAAACTTATGGGGAAGAAAAGGGGTCTACGATTGTTGAGTCTAAATACTTTGATTACAATAAATTAATTAAAAGCCAATTCATATTAAAGACTATTGGTAAAGAAGTTTATGGATTAGAGAAAAATGTAACCTGCCCATCATACAGCAAGCCTTATTATAAATTTTATATAAACGACTATAAAGGTGCAAAGTCCATTATTCAGCAATTCGATTTTAAAATGTTGTTATACCAAGTAAAGGATTTTTATGGAACCGAATATGATAGTGATTTAAGACACGTACTTCCTCATTATGGTAGGGTAGAATTTGAAAAGGATGAGACTGGAAATCGAAAAATAAGCAATGCAATTGTGAATTTTGGTAGCTTACGAATTGGAGAAAAAAAAGAAGGTGAAGAACAAAAAAGTGATGAAGATAAGTATGAAATTGAAGTAAGTGATTCCTATTTTTTTCTTGAAGAAAGTGTAATTCTTTTTAAGAAGAACAACCGAATAATGGCTAGGCAGACTTTTTTTAAAGGATTGCCAACCTATTATGTTTCCTATTATGACAATGGGAATACTCAGGTTTCGTATAGCTGTGTGGATGGAATTCCTGATGGGGAATACCAATCTTTTCACGAAAATGGAAAATTAAAGGTGAGTTGTTTTTTTAAAAAAGGAGCATTAAACGGAGAGTTTAGAAAATATGATTTAGAAGGAGAGACTAAGTACGTAATTCCATTTGTTGATGGTGAAATTGAAGGAGTAACTTTTGGTCTTAACCAAGCGATTTATTTTAATAATAGGAGGATTGAGCAAACTATTAAAGTTAATGATGAAGATGAAGTTATAAGATGGACATCTGGTTCTAATAGGTTTGAGAGAAACAAGAAAACATCTGAATATAAAATAGATAAAGTGAATTATACTTTGTTGAATAAAAGAAAAGAGTACCAAGCATTCTCATACGGAATAGGAGATTATCATTTTAGATGGGGCGATTATCCAACTCAGGATATGGTAATTATTAACCTCAATAAGGGAAAGGACAATTGGTTCGCTTTGTATGTTACCAAAGACAATGAAATAAAAGATGATATTAATGTAACGGTTGACGGAGTAAACTACAGAGAAAAATCTAAACAAGAAAAACTGAAGTTGATTAATGACAATTTCATGAAATTGAGCAGTTTGCGATACAGAGATTTTGTGACAGTATCAGAAAAGAGAGTAGGAGACACTGTAATACGGTCAACTTATTTTGTGAACGGAGTAAAATGCTTGGAAGAAAAACTAGTAAACGGAAAATTTACTGGAACCAGAAAGGTTTGGAGTTTTGAGGGTGAATTGTTACAGGTTTCCAATTATTTAGATAACCATAGCGAAGGATTGTATTTGAATTTATCACCCGAAGGCAAAGTTCTTGAAAAAGGAGAGTATGTTGCCTCAGCTAAAGTTGGAACTTGGTCTAAGTATGAGAATGGTATTTTATATGAGTACGATTATGATGAAAATAATAAACCTACAGTAATTAGATCTTATTTTGAATCGGGTAAAATAAAATCTACTTACGAAGAAAAGGATTCTATTAAAATAAGTAAGGAATACAATGAGGATGGATCCTTATACAAATTGAATATTAGAAATTTCAATAATAAACTACATGGGGAGTATTTCACCACTTTTAAAGGAAAAACGTATAAGAGCTATTATTTAAATGGATATCAACACGGAGTTTTAAAAGCTTATGATGAACAAGGAAAACTAGAATCTGAAAAGAATTATGAATATGGAAGACTAATAGAAAAGCTTACTAGAACTGAAAGAAAAGCTACTTGCGAATGTCCTCAAGAATTTGATGTGATAAACGGAAGTTCGTTTTTTCCGGGTATGAAAGATATATTTAGCTATGCCGAATTCAATCTATATTTTAAAGACTATTTGGCTATTTCTGAGTATGATTATCAAAGATTATACATCAGGAGATTTCAGAATAGTTACTCCAGAAATAACGTGACCAAGTGGTATGGTTTTGATATGATAAATCAATCACCTAAAAAGGCCTTTCAATTAGTTCCTTACAAAAGAGTTGACTTATTAATTACTCCTTGTGTTAAAACAGGCGAAACAGGATTTAGAACTGCTAGCTTAAACACTACAAGAAAAATTGAAGCTTACAGTTACTATTTTAATTTGGAAGAAGAATTTGAAATGACTTCTGAAAACGTATATAAATTACTGCTTAAAATCGCTAATCTCTATCCCGAAAAAATTATTGAATCCTTTTTTAATAACCAGGAAAGTTTGGATGAAATAGTAGCCTATTTGAACAAAAACGGGATGTATATTCCATTTGATGCTCAATTTGAAGGTCAAAAAGATTTGTTTATTAAATATCTGATTGATAATAATAAAGAGGATGAATTCTATGAGTTGTTCTTCAAAAAAGAATTCAACCATGGGTATTTAGATGTGACGAAAAATAAAAAAGGTTACGACCGATTTAATCAATCACTACAAAAATATTTTAGGCCATCTACTAATATATTTAGCATTGCTGATTTGGAGAAAAAAATGCTAACAGCAGACGGAAATCTAGAATTAGGAGGAGGAACTTACGGAATTCAACATCCACTTCTTTTAACTAATGAAAAAAAGTCAACTCTTTATTTTTCGTGTCAATCTGTTGAGGTAAATAAACAAATAATTGTTAGGTCAGTTTCTGATATTTGTATCCAATCTGGAACAGAGGTATTAGGAACAAACCTTTTAATAAGTTCAGTATCAGGGATTCAATTTAATGCCAATAAACTTGTGCTAAGTTGCAAAGGACAGGCTGATGGGGTAAAAAACAACATTTCTTTTGTGCTTGAGATTGATGATACAGGAATGATTGTAGTAATGAATGTAGACCAGTTTAGTGAGAAAGAGCTAAATAAAATAAAAAGAGTTAATAAAGGAAAGCTTGATGATAGCGGAAGAAAGCTCAGTTTTAATATAAAGGAATAATAATAATCGTGTTAAAATATACTACGAAGCCTTTTCTTAAAGTTTTATGATTAATTTTGTGAATCAACCAAAGTAATACTATGAAATTAAAACATCTATTATTTGCCTTTTGTGTTTTGGCTTTTTCTACCAATTATGCTCAGTACGATCCTGATAATAATGATGGAGGTGAAGAGGATTTATCATTACTTTCTTTCAAAGACAGACTTTATACTGGAGGAAATTTTTGGGGATCATTCGGTACCTTTACCAACCTAGAAATATCGCCAATGTTAGGGTATAGAATCACTAATGATTACTCGGTTGGTGTTGGTATTAAGTACAACTATTTTAGGCGTAATGTAGCCCCTACATTTTCGGCAAGCATTTATGGAGGTAGTGCTTTCACAAGATATATTTTCTTGGAAAGAATTGTAGCTCATGCCGAATTTGAACTACTAAGTGTTCAGAGAAATTTTGGTGTTCCTTCTTCAGAAAGATTACTAGTGCCAATAGGATTAGTAGGAGGTGGGTTTTCCTCCAATGGTTTTCAATTAATGCTATTATACGATTTAATAGGCCACCCGAATAATCCTTATTTAGGAACATTTGGTCCTAATTCAAGAATTTACCTTAGAGCTGGATTTTTGTTTAATCTTTAAACCAACTGATTTCCTTCCCCTGGAAATACCATTGATGGCTTATATGTTTTTGCTTCTTCAAAATCCATATAACCATATCCAATAATAATTACTTGGTCACCCACAGCTACTAATCTAGCGGATGGTCCGTTCAAGCAAATTACACCAGATCCTCTTTCTCCTTTTATAACGTATGTTTCAAGTCTTGCAGCATTTTGTAGGTTTACAATTTGTACTCTTTCTCCTTCAATTATGTTAGAGGCTTCAAGTAATGCTTCATCAATAGTTATACTACCAATGTAGTTTAGTTCTGCTTGTGTAATTGTAACTCTGTGTATTTTCGACTTAACGGCCTTAATCATCATAGTATAAAAGTGTGTTTTTTAGTTTAAATTTATTTAGTTAACGAATTTAGGGTATTTTCTTTAAAATACCATCATGTCAATTCCTGTGTAATTGTGAGGTGAAATAAGCATTAATTCTTCTTTCACATCATCAGATACTTCAAGCGTTTGTATAAAAGCATGAATCGTTTCTTCAGTCATTTTATCATTGTTTCTTGTCAATTCCTTAAGCTTTTCATAAGGTTTTGGATAAGATTCTCTTCTAAGTATAGTTTGTATTGCTTCTGCAACAACAGCCCAGTTGTTTTCTAAATCTGCTTTTAATGCTGCAGAGTTAAGCAACAATTTTCCCATTCCTTTCATCAATGATTTCATTGCGATTAATGAATGTGCTACAGGAACTCCCACATTTCTCAAAACTGTAGAATCAGTTAAATCTCTTTGTAAACGGGATATTGGTAACTTGATTGATAAATGCTCAAAAATAGCGTTTGCCATTCCTAAGTTTCCTTCGGCATTTTCAAAATCAATAGGATTTACTTTATGAGGCATGGCAGAAGAACCAACTTCGTTTGCTACAATTTTTTGTTTAAAATAGTTCATGGCAATATATTGCCAAATATCTCTACTAAAGTCAATTAGGATAGTATTTATTCTTTTTAAGCAATCGAATAAAGCAGCTAAGTTATCGTAATGTTCAACTTGAGTAGTAAACTGTGAACGTTTGAGTCCAAGAGTTTTTTCAACAAATTTATCGGCAAAAGCCATCCAATTAATCTCTGGGTAAGCAATGTGATGAGCATTAAAGTTTCCTGTAGCTCCACCAAATTTTGCTGAGTAATCAATACTTTTTAATTGCTTAAGCTGAGCTTGTAATCTTTCTACAAATACATACATTTCTTTACCTAAAATTGTAGGTGAAGCAGCTTGCCCGTGAGTTTTAGCTAACATTGGTATTTCTCCCCAAGTACTCGATAAACCTTTAAGGTGATCAATAATCTCTAACAGGGTAGGAATATAAACTTCCTCTACCGAGTTTTTCAACATTTTAGGAATAGCAGTGTTGTTTATATCCTGAGATGTAAGTCCAAAGTGAATAAACTCAATAGCTTTTCCTAAATCTAATCCTTGAATTTTTTCTTTAATAAAATACTCAACCGCTTTCACATCATGGTTGGTAACAGCTTCAATTTCTTTTACAGCTTGTGCATCTGCCAATGAAAATTCCGAATGAATTTTTCTCAATTCAACAAAAATCTCTTCTTTGTTTATGTCTTCTAGCAAAGGCATAGGAATCTGGCAAAGTGATATAAAGTATTCAATCTCAACCTCTACTCTATATTTTATAAGAGCATATTCCGAAAAATATTGGTCTAGTTCAGCAATTTTATTACGGTATCTTCCATCAATTGGAGATACGGCAGTCAATAAGGATAAATCCATGTGTGTAGGGTTGTTTTTTTACAAAATTAGTAAAACCAATCAATTGAGACAGTTCCCGACATATTAATTTGTTAAATCTTATGAATACTTACTCAATTAAAGGTGTAAAACATAGTTTTTTCATTATTTTTAGAATCCAATAACAAATAATGAAATTCACAAAAAACCTAAGTTTAGGGTTCAAAAGTTATCTTGAATCTGTTCCATTTATCTTTTCTAATGGAATCTGGAAATACCTAATAGTTCCATTGGTTCTGTTTGGTATTATATTTTATGTTGGAAATAAATTTGGAGCTACTGCTGAGAGTTTGGAACAAGTAAGAGAAGCTGGAAGTTATAGTTGGGGTTGGTTAGGGTTAAGTTGGGTATTTTTAAAAACACAATTTTTTAAACTTTTGGAGTTTTTGTTTTTAGATGCGACTAAGTATTTGGTAATGATATTTTTGTCGCCTTTACTTGCAATAATTTCTGAGAAAACCGAAGAGATTCTTACTGGGAATAAGTATAAATTTAATCTTAAGAGACTTGTTATTGATGTGAAAAGAGGAGTTGGAATTGCTGTAAGAATGCTTATTGCAGAGGTATTACTTGCCTTTATTCTTTGGGAGTGGATTATTGCTCCTTTGTTTGGCGTGAACGAAATTATAATTGATGTTGTTACTTTGTTTATTGGCTTTTACTTTTATGGATTTGCTTATGTAGATTATATAAATGAAAGACTGAGATTAACTATAAAAGAAAGTTGGAAATTTATGCGAAGACATGCAGGACTTGCTTTTGCAATTGGTTCTGTGTATTCTTTGTTTTATAAGATTCCATCACTAATAAATACTGATAATACTTGGCTTAATACTTTGTTGGATAACTTTGGCGTGCTATTTGCACCAGTGTTGGCAATTGTAGCAGCTACTATTGCAATGCATAAGCTAGTAGATTTAAACAATTCTAAATTTGCAGAAAAAAACGAGAATTCAGTAACCACAACCGAAATTTAAACGTACTTAAAAACATGATAAAAAAAATACACTTAAATACTTTACTTGCAGCTCTATTTTTAACTCTTGGGAGCTCAGTTTTTTCTCAAGGAGGAGAACTTTCAATGGGACAAAAAGTAAAGATTAAAAAACAATTAAACGAAGGCAGAAATTTAGTTTATGCCCAAGATTACAGAGGAGCCTACACAATTTTTAAGAAGATACTATCTATAGATAGCGAAAATGCTGAAGCAAATTTTAGGTCAGGTCAATGCTTGTCGGCAATGGGGAAACCAAAGCTCGGAAAAAAATATTCACTAAAGGCATTATCAATTGACTCTGCTGTAGATGATGAAGTTTATTTTGTTTTGGGTGAATCGTACCACCGATTAGGTGAACTTGATAATGCTAAAAAGTATTACACTGTTTTTAAGTCAAAAACAAAATCAAAGTCTTGGGAAGATTATGAAATTGATAGATTAATTGCACAATGTGATTATGCTAAATTAATGATGGAAAACCCTGTAGATGTTACTATTACAAACATGGGTTCTTCAATAAATACATTTAATCCTGAATATTCTGCATCTATCTCTGCAAATGGTAAATTATTAGTTTTTACATCCAGAAGAGCAGATACAAAAGGGGGTGCCGTAGATGAACAGTCTGACAATTTATATTTCGAAGATATTTATATTTCACTATGGAATGATACAACTGAAGAATGGTCTAAGTCCAAACCAATTGAAGGAAGCGTGAATACAGAAAATCATGATGCTGTACTTTCAATTTCTCCTGATGGAAGGTCTATATATGTTTACAAAAACATTTTGGGTGAAACTAAATCTGGAGATATTTATTCTGCACGAGCAGGAAAAGAAAACAAATTTGGAACTCCAAAAACAATTGACGAAGGAAGAAACGTAAATTCAAGTTATTTCGAAGGTTCAGCAAGTGTAACAACTGATGAACAAGTAATTTATTTTGTAAGTGATAGACCAGGAGGTAATGGTCAAGCTGATATTTACACAGCAAAAAGACAAGGTGATAAATGGAGTAAGCCAGTTAATGTTGGAGACTCAATTAATTCTGAAGGAGATGAAAAAGGAGTTTTTATTCATCCAGATGGACAAACTATGTTCTTTGTTTCTAATGGTCATAATAGCTTAGGGTCATACGATATTTTTGTATCAAGAAGAGTAGATGGGAATTGGACAAAAGCTGAAAACTTAGGGTATCCAATTAACACAGTAGGAGAAGAAAGAACTTTTAGCATTACAGCTGATGGAACTACTGCTTACATTTCTGCAGAATATGAAAATAGTAAAGGAGGGAGTGATATCTATGTGATAGACTTAACTAAACTAGATATACTCAAAAAATAATCCTTACATTTAAGAAATAAATAAAAGTATGAAGAAAGTTTTATCAGTATTGTTCGTGTTAGGATTAGTAGTTTTTTCTTGTAAAAAAGATAAGGCAGAGGAGCCTATACCAACAACAACAACTACAGTTAGCTTTGCTACAGACGTTCAGCCAATTTTTCAGCAAAGCTGTGGAACAGGAGGAAGCTGTCATGGTTCATCAAGTGGAGCAGACGGAAAAGTATATGAAACTTTTGCTGGTGCTAGTGCAGTTCCAGATGCCACAACATTAGGAGCAATAAAACATACAGCAGGATTTAAGCCAATGCCACAGGGTCTTGGACAATTATCGTCTGCTAACATTTCTATCATTGAATCATGGATAAACGGAGGTAAGAAAAACGATTAATGAAGAAATTTACAATTTCATTTTTCTTTTTCGCACTTATTTTAAGCTCCTGTAATAAAGAGCCTGAAGAAGAAACACCTTCAAAACCTAATGGAACACACAATCCTATAATTAGTTTTAACTCTTATGTTTTAACTATTTTTAATACTCATTGCAATGGAAGCTACTGCCATGGCGGGGGTGCTGATGGTAAATTTTTTGACACCTATTCAAATGTAGCAATGGTTCCAAGTTCTACTTTATTAGGAGCTATAAACCACACTAATGGTTTTGAACCTATGCCACAGTCGCAACCCAAGTTACGCCAAGGCGAAATAGATACCATTACGACCTGGATTAATGAAGGGAAATTAGATAACTAAGCCCATGAATAATAAAATTAAAATTGCTTCTTTAGTCACACTATTAGTAGTTGTTACATTAGTAATTACCTCTTTTAAGAATAAAGAAACTAAAGTTAAAGATTCTGAGTATGTTCAAGAAGTTTTGGCTCTACTAGGAGATAATAAGCCGTTACATTATATTTCGGCCAATCAGTTAGATTCTGTTAAAGTAGAGCAAGGGAAGAATTTAGTTCATTTGGGATTAACAGACCCTACAAATAAAACTCTTTTTGAAAACAAGCAGTCAAAACACTTTGTATGTACAGATTGCCACAATACCCAAAAAGAAGATCCAGATTTATCAATTAGTAATCCTGATACAAGATTAACTTATGTGGCTCATAAAAATATGAAATTTTTACCTGGAACTACTTTGTATGGAACCGCAAATAAGAGCCACTGGTATAACGAGGATTACTTCAAAAAATATGGCGATTTAGTAGTTCCAGCCAGAGATACTTTACAAAATGCTATTCAGTTATGTGCTGTGGTTTGCTCACAAGGAAGGGCTTTAGACGATAACGAAATGGAATCTATGATGCATTACTTTACATCAATAGGTTACAAGATTAAGGATTTAAATTTAACCGAGAGCGAAAAGGAAATAATAGGAAATGCTCTACAAAAAAATTCGAAAAATTCTTTAGTTATTAAACTTATCAAATCTAAATATTTGGATTATTCTCCAGCAACTTTTATGAAACCTCAATCGATTGAAAACAGAACTTTTGGTAAAGAAGGAAACGAATATAGAGGAAAGCAGATATATGAGTTAAGTTGCCTCACTTGCCATAAAGAAGGTGGAGTAACAAATTATAAGTTAAATGATGAGCAGTTAACTTTTAAGCATTTAAAGTACTGGTCTAATACTCACAAAGTATTTTCTGTGTATGACATTACCAGAAAGGGAACTTACTCTAAAAATGGATATAAACCTTACATGCCTAATTATACCAAAGAACGTTTGAGCGACCAACAGTTAGATGATTTGATGAAATACATTAATCTAATGGCTGATAAAGAGACTATGTTCAAAGGAACTGGAACGCCAGGTTTTTAAAAAATTATTATGAAAAAATTACTATTCTTAACGCTACTTGTTTCGCTTTCTAGCTTTTCTCAGGAAGAAACGACTTATACATACAACACTTTTAAATCCGCAAGGATTATCAATTCTCATTCGGTAGAAATGCTGGAAAGAAGAAATATGGATTTCAGAATTGGTCACAGATTTGGAGATATTGCTGGAACAAATGGAGGGATTTCAACTTTGTACGGTATCGATAATTCATCAGACATTAGTGTGGGATTAGAATACGGAATTACTAATAATTTTAATGTTGGGCTAACTCGTTATAAAGGAGCAGGTCCCTACAGACAATTATACGAAGGGTATGCTAAATATAAATTTTTGGCACAAAGTAATAAGATGCCAATAACACTTGCAGCAATAGGAAAGTATAATATAACTTCTATGATGGCTAGTACCGATAGTTCTTCACCAACATCTTTCCCTGATTTTGTAAGTAGAACCTCAAGTTCATTTCAGTTATTGATTGCTCGTAAATTTAACGAACGTTTTTCGTTACAAGTTATGCCAACTTACGTTCACAGAAACTATGTCGGGTTTTATGATCAGAACGGAACATTTGCTATTGGAGCTGGAGCTAGGGTGCAACTTACTAAGTTAATAGGAATCATTGGAGAATATCATTATGTGGTGTTCGAAGAAAATGTACAGCAAAACCTGAATACGTTTAATCCTATTGCATTAGGAGTGGAATTTGATACAGGAGGACATATTTTTCAATTGAATTTTTCTAACTCAAGAGGATTTGGTGAAGCTCAATACATTCCTTCTACCTTTTCAGATTTTACTGAAGGACAATTTAGATTTGGATTTTCAATCTCTAGAGTATTTAAGTTGTAAAGGTGAATTATTCCTTTATAAACTTACTCGTTTTTCCATTTAATGAGATGAAATAAACTCCCTCTGATAATTGGCTAACATCAATGGAATCTCCGCTTTGTTTTAATTGCTTAGTAAGTATTAACTCTCCAGAAATTGAAGTAATTGTCGCAACAGCTGATTCAGAATTGATATCAAATTCTATATAAACCAAATCAGAAGTTGGATTTGGATAAATAGATAAATTATTGTCTAATAAACCCTCCTCAATTCCAACTGAACTTAGAGTTACCGTTTGCATTAAATCGTTATATCCTGTTACTGAATCCCAAGTTGTTGTATTAGCAAACTGAATGCTGTAATTAGGATTTGATTCTAAAATGGAATCGCTATCTGGGAGCCAAAGATACAATTGAAATGCTCCTGAAAGTGGTAAACTAATAGTTTGAGAAATAGAAACGGTAGATTCCCAAGTTCTCACGTCCGTATTAATTAGCTCTGTTGTAATTGCGTTTGTAGTGGTGTTTTTTAAAACCAAATAAACTCTTCTTTGTTTAAATGGTCTTGTGAAACCTACATTTCTTAACTTTAAGTCTAAATTAAAACCAGTACTTGTTGGAGTTATTGTGGAGGAGTCTAAAACGAATCTGTACCCCAATCTTTTTACAATGTCATCATAATGATTTGAACCAATTACTTGAGTCCAAAAAGGAGTGAAGTAATCTCTGTTAATAGTTGTCCAGTTAGTTGAATCCAATTCAATTAGTGCATTTGCACCAGTAGTTCTAAATCCATTATTACAGCCGTTAAGTCCATTCGTTTCTCCTGTCATTGGCAAGTACTTGCTTTCATTCGAAATGAAAACATAATCGCTATTTCCCATAGGATTTACGCATTGCCCAGAGGTAGAATAGGTTCCTTGATCTCCATAATCATTAAGAAATGCATCATTAAAAAAACCAATTCTGGCATTAGCCGTATTTTGGTAAGCCGTTTGTTCGGTTAACTGAGTTAATCCGTACATAGTCTTTTTAATTTCTGCATACCTCACTTGAATTGGGATTTCCAAAGGTGTAGCTGCAAGCATTGAATCCACAATTTCTTTTCTGTTATTCCATTGGGCTGTAGATATAACTCCACTGGTTCCAAATTCGGCAGAGTTGGTATAGTACCATTCTCCCCAGGTACCAATAAACCCAGCTTGATGAGAAAAAATAACATCTTTATTAGTAGCCAATATTGGTGCTAACTGAGCAATATGCGTAAGTATTTGAGATTTCACAGGCTGCTGAGCTCCAGTTCCCTGAGCATTAGAATAAGAAAAACGGACGATAACTTTCAGTCCTGCTGTTCTTATGTTGTCAAAATCTTGCTGAATGTTAGTTAAAAAAATCGTGTTGATATTTGAATTAAAGAAAGAATCAAGCAAAAAGTAGCGGTATACCACAGTCACTTTATCTGCACTATTTCTCCAACTATTTAATGTAGCAACAGACAAATTATTAGAGCCAGTGGTAGTTGCATAATTTCCAGCAGTAATAGAATATTTCTGCAGCCCTCGTTCAGGGTTGGCAATAATAGTAGTCGATTCGGTATAGTTAACTGTTTGCCCTAACAATGAAAATTGAAGCACTATAAAAAACAGAAACGGAATTGATTTTAAAATAGAGTTCATAATTACGCGAGTTATTTTTTATACACCTTTTTGGTTATGCTACCTACTTGTAAGAAATACAAGCTCGAATTTAAGTCTTTAATTCTAATTTTTATTTCATTGTTAGAACGAGATATAATTTCAATCGAACTAGTAACATCTGTACCTAATAGTGAATAAAGTTTAATTTCTTCATCCAGCAGATTTTCTCCTTTAATAGTTAGTTCTGAAGTAAAAGGATTAGGATAAAGCTCTATGTTAGGAGCAGAATATGAGTTTAAAGACATAAAACCATCTATTGTTATGCTATAAGTTATCGTGTCTGAGCAGCCAAATTCATTGGTATATACTAAGGTGTAAACTCCTGAATCTACAAGATTTACAGGATTGAAATATAGCTTTCTTCCTGTGTGAGTAAAGTTATTTGGGCCTGTCCAGTTATAATTTGAATCAATGGCTGTGTCTGTTATGCCGTATTCTATAATTTTTGGGCTAAAAATAACGGAATCTAAACCAGATATTACCGATACATTTGCTTGGTTCGTCAATGAATCCTCACCTATTTTAGATTGGGTAAGAATAGTTAATGCTGGTGGCATGGGCCCCAAATAATATTGAATCACTGCAGTTTCGTCATTAAGGATATCTTGATTTACATTGTATACAATATCAAAAGTACGCGACTCTACATCAAAATTTGTTTGCCAAAAATCTTTGCCATGAACAGATTGATCTACAAGTTCCCAGCAGCTATCTTGTGCTTTCCATAATTTTGGATCTGTTATGTTTGTTAGGCCCGAAAACACAACAGGTATATAACCTCTACCGCCAGTTATTTTTACTAAACCTGTATTTCCTGCCGTTTCTACTGTTAAAGGGTAAGTAGTGTTTATTGTGTTAGTTGGGGATTCTGCAATAATTTTATTTCCTACAACTTCACGGTAAAATAAATCAGAAGAATTACCATATAAAGTAAGTGCATTATTAAAATTTGTATTGGGTCCATAGTAATCTCCCATTGTTTTTGGGAGCACAGCCATTTCAACTAATAATTCTATTTTATCCCCTGTCGAAAAAGAATTTGTACCAGGAGGAGTAACAATGCAATAGGAGGTTGGATTATTTCCTCTACTTGCTGAAAATCCTTGCGAACTAGATCTTTCTCTTAGGTAGGGAGTGTTGTTTATTGTTCCGTTTATTGTGGCTTCATAATCACGAATTATAAAACCATTATTACCGTCAATATCAATTCCGGAATTTGCCCCAGTATAATAAAGTCCATCTCCTGCCCATACCCAAGGATTATCTCCAGTCAATGCAATTTCGGGTGTAGTATAATTATTAGTTCCTGTATTGGTAGGGCTAAATTGATTAACGACACCTGTATCATTTCCGTAAACTACCTGTTGGGCATTATATATATTATAAATATCACCTCCCATTTGAAAAATATCAAATCTTGAAAAAGAAGTGTTTTCCAATGCTTCTACCTTTATTTTATAATAGACTCTCATATAATCATCCGATCTATTTAAATAAAATGTGTATTCAAGCTTTAGTTTGTTGTCAGCCGAAACAAAGCCTACTGTGGTTTCGGATAGGTTAGGAGAATACCTATGAAATTTAGTTTTTACTTGGCTTTGGTATCTCCTCACGTTATTGCTGTCCGTGTAAACGCAGATATCAGTCCCGCCTAGGTTTCCAGTCCAGCCACATTGCGTAGAAGTACCTCCGTAATTTTGGTTGGTTACCAAAAAAGGCCTTATGTCTGCTCCATTAGTTCGTCCATATACGTAATCGGGAGAGTGTGTTATACTCTCTCCAAAACTTCCCAATGCAGCTTCTAGCCATCCACCTCTTGGTATTCCTGCTCCTACAACCGATAACTGGTGAGAGGAAGCAGTATACGTTTCTCCCCATTTAGCCCCAGTTCTTCGGTATTGAAAATTTAAAGTGGTGTTTGCTGGAATAATAAATTCAACATATTCTTTTATCCAACTGCCAGAATAAAGTTGACTAGTAGTTGTATGCCAGTTTTTAGAAACTTGAATAGGAAGTCCTGAAGGATCTCCGTTAGCATTACAAATCAATGAATTAAACCCTGTTACATTGGTGCTTGGAGTTTGTTTAATACACAATCGAGTTGTTTTTTGTTCGGTTGATGAATTGACAATAGAAAAATTAATAGATTGCTCTCTATCAATTAAACCACAGTTGTATTGCCCCATTCCGTATCTAGGAATTTCAATCGAGTGCATTCCTTCATTTTCACTATAAACGACAGAACTACTTAGGTTTAAAGCAGATGGTGTTGCTTGATTGGCTGTTATGGTTAGTTGACTTTCTTTATCAAATGCCGAAGAGAAGTTGGTTGCAATATTTTGTTTAACCGTATGAAAAACAATACTTACTTCATAAGAGCCATTACTTAATAAAGTTTGCGAATTTGTTAAAACAGTTATAATATTTCCAGTTATGTTTATACTATCTGCATTTTCGCCTCCTTTCACAACAAAGCCTTTGTTGGTGTCTTGTGCAAAAGCATGTAGGTTAGTATTGTTGTAATAGTTTGAATATTGGGACGGAATTTCAACCGATAATTTTAGTTGACCATTATTAATATCTGCTGTGGGCTTAACATGAAAAGTAATTTTAAATCTGTTATGCCAGTTTGTAAATTCTACGCCTGTAAAATAGCGATCTGTTGGAGCAGAATTAGTAAAATTTGTACTTACAAAACGCCTATTACACCATGTTCCAAATTCTGACATTTGACTGTCTTTTGCTCCTGTGAATGTTGGTGAGCTTGCTTTGGCATGAGCAATCGCTCCATTTTGAAGAATTGCATAATCAATATTACCAGAAAAGGAGTTTGGAAAAATAGCACTATTCAAAGCGTTAAAACCTTTGGTTGTAATATTTGAAGTATCAATTATAATTAGGTTGTTTATTGTTAAATTAGAATAATTAATGTTTAACCCATACTCCTCAGTTTGGTTCGAAAAACTTCTACTTGAGCTAGAGGTTAACCAATTCTGATCCCAATAAGTATAGTTGTAGCTGTTAGCGTAATTATCATACGATTCTGTATTTATTTCATTAATGACTGTTTGAGCAGAACCTGAAAAACCTGAGAATAAAATTGGAATTAAGAGTAATAAACTGTAATTAAGTAATATACTGATGTGATTTCTTTTCATAAATTTATTTACCTGTGATGGGTGAGAGTTGAAATCTACTTTTAATGAGATTATTTCTTAATAAATAGACCTACGAAACTTCGTTCTTAAAGTTACCTTTTATTAGAGGTTTTTTAGGACTTGTTCTGTTAACTATTTCTTAATAACTCCCATTAAAATTTCGGTCTAAAATGCCTATTTTTATAGACTAAATTATACCCAAGTTATGTACTTAATTTTTGATACTGAAACCACTGGTTTACCCAAAAACTGGAACGCACCCATTACGGATAGTGACAACTGGCCAAGGTGTATTCAGTTGGCTTGGCAAATCCATGATGAGCT
>CALLII010000037.1 GCA_938009745.1 uncultured Flavobacteriales bacterium | reverse complement strand
AGTAACCTATTGTAAAATTAAAGTTTATAAAATATCTTTGATTCATAAATGAAACATACTTTACAAAAGTAACTAAATAAATAGTAATGAAAAAAATCGCTTTACTCACACTAGTTTCTATATTATTTTATTCCTGTGCTGTTTTTTTTAAGTTAAAAGATTTAAGACCTGAAAACATGGAACTAAAAAGTAATCAGAATAAAGCAAAACAGCTGATTCATGAAATGGGGGTTGCTCACGGAATTTGTTTATGGGACAGTGCACAAACTTACACTGCAACTTTTGGGGATGAATTTTATGGATTTTTTGGTAAGCAAAGTCATCCTTTTAAAGAGCAGAAAATGGAATTTTCTTTGAGTTACATTCCCAATGATTTTAATGGTCAACTTGAAGTTTTAAATGGGAAAGAAAAAGGTGTAATTTGGGGAATACAATCTGGACAAACCTATAAGTTAGAAGGTGGGAAAGCGGTCTTGAAAAAAAACAAGGATATGCAATTTTGGATTCCGACATATCAATATTTTATTGAGTTTCCAAAAAGAATTCAGGAAGCTACTGTTTTTGATTATATAGGTTCTAAAGAAGAAAATGGGGTTGAGATAGAAGGAATAATAGCTTCTTGGGGCACAATTGAACCACAAAAAGAAATAGACCAATACATTATTTGGCTCAATGCTAACACAAAAAGAATAGCGAAGGTAGAATACACTGTTAGAGATGTTTATGGCTTTGTTTCTGGTATAGCCCATTTTAATAATTATAAATATTTTGATGGGTTCTTATTGCCTACTGAATTTCTAGTAGAATCAAATCTTTTAAAAAAAGGATTGCTACATAAGATGTCTCTTGTTGATTTTAAAATTAATCGGAAAGACATTAGCTTGCTATTGCCAATAAAATAATACAGACCTTTTATAAATGGTATATGACCTTTAGTTATTTGGTTTGAAAAACCTTGAATAATAGTTACTTAATAATAGAATAAAATGATTAACAGAAAAACATACCAAATAGGAAAGAATAAACTTTCAGTATTGGAGTGTGGAAATGAACAGAACCCAGTTGTAGTTTTTATACATGGAATACCTGCTTCTGCTGAGTTATGGAGAGATACAATGATTAAATTATCTTCCAAAGGTTTTTACTGTTTGGCTCCAGATCTTTCAGGTTATGGAGAGACTGAGATTGAAGATGATAAATATTATAGCTTAACAAAATGTTCAGCACTTCTTATTTTGTTCTTTAAACAAAAAGGTTTCAGTAACATTAAACTAGTTGCTCATGATATAGGAGGAGGAATTGCTCAAATTTTAATGACAAAAGAAGAAAAGTTATTTAATAAAGTTATTTTAAGTAATTGCGTTACAGAGAAAAGCTGGCCAGTTTCTAGTGTCCAAATAATGATTATTGCTAGTAAACTTGGTTTGTTCTATTGGATTGCCAAATTAGGGTTTCTTAGTTCAAAAAAAATGTATAAAGAAATTTCAAAATCTTTTTATAGAAACGGGATTTCTGAAAATGATTTCAAAAGAATATTTTATGACGGGAAATTTAATAAGGACAAAAGTGTAAAGAAATTTCAAAAAATGCTGACCTATTTAAATAATACTCACACCATGAATAATATGAAAGCTCTTTCAGAAGTGCTGTTACCTGTTGATTTGGTTTGGGCAATGAAAGATAAATTTCAGCCTTGGGACAAAGCGGGAATTACTTTGAATAAAACGCTTAAAAACAGTAAAGTTTTTAAAATCGAAAACTGCGGACATTTTTTACAAATAGATGCTTTTGAAGATTATTTTCAATTACTGGAAGAACGCTTGTCTTAACCTAGATATGAAAAACCAACTTTTATAAACTAAAAGGTAAGCAAAATAAAAAATATACATTATGAATACGAAAATTGGAAATATATCTAATTATTTAGTTGCATTATTACTTTTAGTAATAGGGCTAATATATTTATTCAAAAATAGTTTTATGCCCTATCATAGTGATGCAATTTCTCTTGATTGGAGCGAAGTTGATTCTGGGACTAAATTTTTAATTCTAGCGTTTATGAGAGCTATGTCTGGAGGATATATAGCGATTGCGATTGCTACAGCATTTCTTCAGAAAAAATTTGCTTCTGGCAAAATAACATGGATACCATTTCTTAATTTAATTAGTGGTTTAATTTTAATTCTATCTACGCTATATGGTACAATGATTGTGAGGTTCAATTCACCTGGAAAACCTCCAACTATATTAGTAATTATTGGAATTGTTTTGATAATAATCGGGTATATATTTAATAGGAAATCACTAAAAAAGAATTAAACAATTTGCTGAACAAAAATCTCTGATGGCTACGCACAAAAAAAACCTGACCTTATTGAGCAATTGTCAAATATTTTTAGCTTGAGGTTTGTATTTATATCTGATTCTTTTATCGTCAATCTTACCAATCCCTTTTGTTTGTTTAAATCGATTTGGTAGGTTTTTGAATCTTTTCCATAGCTAATTTTTTTCTTTTGCTTGCCGAGAACTTGCGTATATGCACAAGTTAATAAAAAATGATGATAAGTAGCTAATTTACCTCTTGTTGATTAGGGTAGCTAACTGGATGTAAATCGCAAGTGAATAAAAATGATTAAAATATGGTAAGATATAATCACCTTCTATCCATTTGATCCATTTCATACACTCTTTGTCTCATTTCATCCATTTTTATACTGTGGTAAAATGCATACGCCATATAGCACAGAAATAAACTTAAAATAAAAACAATCGCGAAAGTGAGTCTTGGTCTTGAGAGCTTTTTTTTTGGGAAATACTTTTTAATCAAAAGAGTAATTAAAATTGCTGGTATTGATAGTACAATCAATATCACAAGTATCCACCATGCCGAAAAGCTAACTGCCATTTGTTTTTAGATATAACTAATCCTTACTTTCTTCTTTTTCAGTCGAGAGTTATTGGTTTTTTCGATAAGGATTTCTGCAGCATCTGCATGCACACCAACAAACGAAGATTTTTGTTGCACCTCAATTACTCCAACCTGATCTCTCTCGGCTTCGCCTTGTTTAAAAAACAATCCAGCAATATCACCTTTAGATATTTTGTCTCTTCTTCCTCCTGTAATATGCAGTGTAGTCCACTTTGGACTAGTTGAATTATCAGGTATTAACTCATCAATTTCTTGAGTTTTTGGAGCAATTGCTTCAATAAAATCGGGTAAAGGCTCATCCTGAAATTGAAGTATGTAAGCAACACCTTCTTTATTCATACGAGCCGTTCTTCCGTTTCTGTGCGTGAATTCTTTTTCGTGAGGAGGAAGGTGATAATGCAGTATAAATTTAATTTCAGGAATATCCAATCCTCTGGCAGCCAAATCAGTTGCTAATAAAAGCTGACTTGTTCCATTGCGGAATTTGATTAAAGCTAACTCTCTATCAACTTGTTCCATTCCTCCATGAAAACACTCGTGATTGATGTTTTTATTATCCAAATAATCGCTTACTCGCCCAAGTGCATCTTTAAAATTACAAAAGATAATTCCTGGCTGTTTGCCCAAAGACTTAATTACTTTCTCTAAGGATTGGAGCTTGTCTTTTTCGGGTGATAATAATGTTTTAATCTTCAGATTAGAACCGCCTGTGTTTTGCAAGTAATCAATAAAAACAGGGAATATCAGTCTTGCAAACTTTGGAATTTGTGAATCTTGGGTGGCAGAAGTCAAAATCCTTTGCTTAACGCTAGGTAATGTTTCTATAATCTCCTTCATTTCCTCTTTAAAACCAATTTCTAGCGATTTATCAAACTCATCCAAAATAAGAGTCTGAATGTGTTCTAAGGATAATTCATCTCTTCTAAATCTATCAACTACACGCCCAGGAGTTCCAATAAGTATAGCTGGTCTGTGTTTTAAATCTAGTTTATCTAGCGAGCCAGCTCTTCCTCCATAAACAGAGTTTATTTTAAATCCAGAACCCATTTTTCGTGCAACTTGCTCAATTTGCTGAGCCAATTCCCGAGAGGGAACAAGGATTAGGGCTTGAATTTCGTTACAATCAGTATCTAATTTTTCTATTAAGGGTAATAAGAAAGCAAGAGTTTTTCCAGTTCCAGTTGGCGAAAGTATTACTACATCCTCATTTTTTCGGATGACTTGACCAGCCTTTTTTTGCATTGGATTTAAATCCTTAATCTCAAATTTATCAAGAATAGAGCGAGTGTATTTATCCAGTGACATTGGTTGTTGTTTTAAATTGGGTTTCCAAAAGAAAAAGAATAATTACCATTGGAAATCTGCTAATATTTCAAATGTAAGACAAAAGAAATTCAATACATAATCTTGTAACTAAGGAGTTATAATAAAACCCAGATTTGATCTGTTTTGTTGAGCATTTAATCAAATACTCTACTAATACATAGAGATTAAGAAGTTTACTTTAAAGAGTCAGAATACTCTAATAAATCAATAATCTTTGATGAATAACCATATTCGTTATCGTACCAAGAAACTACTTTTATAAAAGTATCATTTAAAGCAATTCCTGCATTTGCATCAAAAACAGAAGTACATGTTTCACCAATAAAATCTTGTGACACAACTAGCTCTTTGGTATATCCTAGTATACCTTTCAGTTCATTTTCAGAAGCCGATTTCATTACTTTACACACCTCTTCGTAGGTTGTGCTTTTACCAAGGTTAACTGTAAGGTCTACCACAGAAACATCCATAGTAGGAACTCTAAAGGCCATTCCAGTTAGCTTCCCATTTAATGCAGGAATAACTTTTCCTACAGCTTTGGCAGCTCCAGTCGAAGAAGGAATAATGTTGTGCAAGGCAGCTCTTCCTGCTCTCCAATCTTTTGCCGAAGGTCCGTCAACTGTTTTTTGTGTAGCTGTAGTTGCATGAATTGTAGTCATTAATCCACTTTTTATTTCAAAATTATCGTGTAATACTTTGGCAATAGGAGCTAAGCAATTTGTAGTACATGATGCATTAGAAAATATAGTGTCAGAAGTTTTTAACTGTCTGTGATTAACACCCATTACAAACATTGGAGCGTCAGGCGAAGGTGCAGAAATCACTACTTTTTTCGTTCCACCAGTAATGTGTTTTTGAGCAGTTTCTAATGTTTTAAATATTCCTGTACATTCCAAAACATATTCCGCATCTACTTCATTCCATTTTAATTCTTCTGGATTTCTTTCGGCAGTAATTCTTATTTCGTTTCCGTTAACAATGAGCTTTCCATTTGATACTTCCACTGTGCCATTAAATTTTCCATGAACTGAATCAAACTTGAGCATGTATGCCAAATAATCTACATCTAGTAAATCATTTATAGCCACAACTTGTACATTTTTTCTTTCTGCTGCTACTCTAAATGCTAATCTTCCAATTCTCCCAAACCCGTTAATTCCTATTTTTATCATAATCCCATTTTTCTTATTGTAATTTATACAGTAAGATAAGGATGTTTTTTGACACAAGTGAAATAATTAGCAGATTTTTGGACTCAATCCAAATTGAATTTCTTTTTCAGACTTTCAATAATTTCTTCTTCAGTTTGTTTTTTCTTGGCAGTTATGTTTGTCTCCACCAACCAATTATATTGATTTTGAACGTTTACAGCTGTTTTTGTATTCTCCCAATTTATAGTATTATTTGGACTATTTTTTTGAATTATTTCCACAAATTCTTTCACGTATTTTCCTTCAGTTACTTTTTTGGTAAATAACTGAAGTGTCCATTTAGACACATTTTCAATCACAATTTGTTCCGAGTCTTTTCGGCCAATTTTCCAATCAATAGGGGTTCCTAATTTCTCAACAGGAATTCTGTAAGAGAAATCTTCGTTTGAGATGGAAAGGTATAATATTTCTTCTTTAATGGATTGCTTAATCATAATGGTAAGTTGTGTAATAAAAAAAATCAGAGAACAAAAGTTCTCTGATTTCAAAATTAGTTATAATATCCTAGTTCTATTTAAAAAGTAGAATTAACTGTAAAAGAAATTATTATTTCTAAAACTATATTAGATCAGTCGTAGACTTATCCACATATTTTGTTGGTCCGCTTAAACCTTCATTACTATCTTTTTTAAGGTTAGTTTCTTTAGAAGTTTTTGAGACTTTTGCCCTAGCTTTTAGTGATTTTAATTCACTTTCATATTTGCTTTTGTTTTCTTTCTTTTTATCACTCATAAATTTTAATTTATTGGTTATTAATTAAACAAACATAATAAATTATGTTAAAACTAATTTTTTTCAGTCAAAAAAAAGGGAGAGCCATTGGCTTTCCCTTTTCGTATCTTAATTAATTTAGAGTTTTACTTACTCAACAACATATTTCTTTCCGAGTAAATTTTTCTAAAGAATTTGTCATTCAAGTCGATTTTATCTTGTTAAGTTAATTAACCTATTGTTTTATAACCTTAATAGTTTGAGTTCCTTTTGAGTTTGTAATATTAACAAAATAAACACCTGAATCAAAATTAGTTAGATCTATGTCAGATGATTGATTTGAAGGTTGAAATTGATAAACAATTTGTCCCAAAGCATTTTGTATATTAATAGAATAAGAACTGTTAATTAACTCAGAAAATGATATGGTTAATTGACTATTAAAAGGATTAGGATAAACACTGAAATTATTATCCAATTTATTCTCCTCAACATCAACAGAGGCTATAGTGTAACACGCAGAAGTATCTACACATCCATTATTAGTTATTATTACTGCATAACTTCCATTAGCAGTTGCATTAAAAGCTTGGTTAGTTTCTCCTGTAATTGGTGTGTTTCCGTTACAATTTATCCACTGATAAGTTACTCCTGATTGATTCGAGGTTAAAGTAATGTTCGTTTGTGATACTGTTTTATCAGTTGTTATAATCGTTAAATTCAAAGTAACTAAACTATCACAAGAAGTAGAAGCTCCACCTACTATAGTATGAGTAGCCGAATTATTACTAGCAGTGTATGTGTTTCCATCAATCCAAAGGAGAGAGTTACATTCTGTTCTTGTGTCAGTTCCAAGCGCAACAGGACAACTTGTCACTGTTACATTTTTACATAAAGTATCGCTTCCACAAGTATCAGTTGCAATTAGGCAAACAGAATAAGTTCCTGCAGCTGCATAAGTATGACTTGGATTTTGTAAACTACTTGTATTTCCATCACCAAAATCCCATGCCCAAGAGGTTGGAGTTCCGGTAGATGAATCAGTAAAACTAGCAATCAATTGATTTGTGCTATCACCCCATGCAGCAGTTGGACTAGAACAACCAGTTATAGTTACAGAGCCATTACTAGCAGTAAAATTATTACCAGACCAACCAAAACCATTGTTCCAAAATAGGATTTGAGGTGTATTAGTGAAGGTAATAGGAGAAACTTGCCCTCCAGTTCCAACAGCATTAAACCTTAATGTAAATACAGTAGCACCTGCGCTTAAAGTTGGCCCAATTGTTATAAGTGATGCCCAAGTATAGGTAATAACTCCCGCTCCTTGGTAAGTAAATATAGCGCCACTTGGGTTTGTCAAGCCCCATAAAGACAGCTGATTCCATGTTATAACAGTTGTATCAAATGTAATAGTTCCACGAAGACTTGTGATATTCTGCCAGTTTGTTCCAGCTGTGATTGGTACATCAACTGTAACTCCAGTTGCTGTTGTAACCACACTAGCATCTATTTGAAGAGGTGGATATTGGGCAATGGCCGAAATAGATAGTAAAATTGTGAGTACAAAAAGTAAAATTGATTTCATAGTATAAATAATTAATTAATCTTTAAAGTTAATAATTGTAATTTGAACAAAATATTTTTTTAATTATTTTACTTTATTTAGTGTTGATTTTTTTAAATAAAGCACAAAAAAAAGTGAGGGAACAACTGTTCTCTCACTTTTTTAAAACCTCAATTATATTGATATTATTTGGAAAGTAACATATTCCTTTCAGAGTATATCTTTCTAAAGAATTTGTCTTTCAAGTCATCAATAAAGTAAATCGCCTCACCTGTCGATTTCATTTCTGGTCCTAGCTCTTTGGCTACTTCTGGAAATTTATCGTAAGAGAATACCGGTATTTTAATTGCGTATCCTTCTTTCTTAGGATTAAAGTTAAACTCACTCAGTTTAGCTCCCAACATTACTTTAGTTGCATAATTTACGTAAGGCTCGTCATAAGATTTAGCAATAAATGGAACAGTACGAGAGGCTCTTGGGTTAGCTTCAATGATATACACTTCGTCATCTTTTATAGCAAACTGGATGTTTATTAATCCAACTGTATTCAATGCCAATGCAATTTTCTTTGTGTATTCCTCCATCTTAGTCAAAATTAAATCTCCTAAGTTGTATGGCGGTAACAAAGCGTATGAATCTCCAGAGTGAATTCCTGCAGGCTCAATGTGTTGCATCATTCCAATAATATATACATTCTCTCCGTCACAAATTGCATCAGCTTCTGCTTCAATTGCTCCTCCCAAGAAATGATCCACCAAAATTTGGTTATCTGGCATGTCTCTCAAGATATCCACAACATGAGTTTCAAGCTCTTGCTCGTTTATTACAATCTTCATTTTTTGTCCTCCCAAAACGTAAGATGGTCTTACTAATAATGGGAATCCAAGTTCTTTTGATATTTCTATTGCTTGTTCAGCACTTTCTACTACTCCAAATTTTGGGTAAGGAATGTTAAGTTCTTCTAATTTATTAGAGAATCTACCTCTGTCTTCAGCTAAATCAAGAGAATCAAATCCAGAACCAATAATTTTAATCCCGTGTTTCTCTAGTTTTTCAGCCAGTTTAAGAGCAGTTTGTCCTCCCAATTGTACAATTACACCTTCTGGCTTTTCGTGACGAATGATGTCGTAAATATGCTCCCAAAATACAGGCTCAAAATATAACTTATCTGCCGTATCAAAATCAGTAGAAACAGTTTCAGGATTACAGTTAATCATGATAGTTTCATAACCCATTTCTTTGGCTGCATAAATTCCATGCACACAACAGTAATCAAATTCAATTCCTTGTCCAATTCTATTTGGTCCAGAACCTAATACAATGATTTTCTTTTTTTCTGTTACAACCGATTCATTTTCCATTGCAAAAGTAGAATAGTAGTAAGGTGTTTGTGCTTCGAACTCTGCTGCACATGTATCTACTAATTTGTATACTCTGTTAATGTTAAACTCTTCTCTTTTGCTGTAAACTTCACTTTCCCAACATTTAAGTAAGTGAGCAACTTGTCTATCTGCATATCCTTTTTGCTTTGCTTCAAATAGCAATTCTTTAGGAATATCAGTTAAAGAGTGTTTTTGAATTCTTTTTTCAGTATTAATTAAATCTTCAATTTGTCTTAAGAACCAATCGTCAATTTTGGTCAGTTCTTTTATCGTTTTAAAAGGAATTCCTAATTTGATTGAATCGTATACATGGAATAATCTATCCCAACTTGCATGCTTTAAACTGTGTAATAATTTCTCTTGGTTTCTTTCTTCTTTTCCGTCAGCTCCCAATCCATTTCTCCCAATTTCAAGAGATTGACAAGCTTTTTGAAGTGCTTCTTGAAAAGAACCTCCAATTCCCATTACTTCTCCTACCGATTTCATTTGAAGTCCCAACTCACGGTTAGCACCTTTAAATTTATTGAAGTTCCATCTAGGGATTTTTACAATTACGTAATCCAAAGTGGGTTCGAATAGGGCAGAAGTAGTTTTCGTAATCTGATTATCCAATTCATCCAATGTGTAACCAATTGCTAGTTTAGAAGCAATTTTTGCAATAGGATATCCTGTTGCTTTTGATGCTAAAGCAGAAGAACGAGAAACTCTTGGGTTAATTTCTATTGCAATAACTTCTTCTTTTTCATCAGGAGAAACAGCAAACTGAACGTTACAACCTCCAGAGAAGTTACCAATAGAACGCATCATTTTGATTGCCATATCACGCATTTTCTGGAATGTGGTATCCGAAAGAGTCATTGCTGGAGCAACTGTAATTGAATCACCTGTGTGAATTCCCATTGGATCAAAATTCTCAATAGAACAGATAATAACTACATTATCATTTGCATCACGCAACAATTCCAACTCAAATTCTTTCCAACCCAATAATGCCTTATCGATCATTACTTCATGTATTGGAGAGATTTTCAATCCGTTTTCTAATAATTGGTCAAATTCTTCTGGATCATGAACAATGGATGCGCCTGCTCCACCCAAAGTGTAGGATGCACGGACACACAATGGAAATCCGAATTCTTGAGCAATTTCTTTTCCTTGTAAGAATGACTTTGCAGGTTTTTGTGGAGCCATTGGAATCCCAAGATCACCCATCAACAATCTAAATGCATCACGGTTTTCAGTGATTTCAATTGCATCAATGTCAACTCCAATTATTTCAACTCCATGCTCTTCCCAAATTCCTAGCTCTTTACATTTAATACAAAGGTTAAGTGCTGTTTGACCACCCATTGTTGGTAATACAGCATCAATTTTGTGTTTTTTTAATATTTCCTCTACATACTCTGGTTCAAGTGGTTTGAGGTAAATATTATCTGCTACCATCTTGTCAGTCATTATGGTTGCAGGGTTCGAATTTATTAAAGTAACTTCAATTCCTTCCTCTCTTAAGGATCGAGATGCTTGAGATCCAGCATAATCAAATTCACAGGCTTGTCCAATTACAATAGGACCACTTCCTATTATTAGAATTGATTTAATATTGTTATTCTTTGGCATTATATAGTTTTTTCTAAGTTTTATTAATGATTCGAATCAAATTGGGTAAAAATACAGAATCTTGGGCAAAAAAAAAGGACAACTACTGTTGTCCTTATTAATTTTTATTAACATTATCTTTTTGGTCTTGCTTCGCAAGAAACCGTCAATTTTTTTCTTCCTTTCTTTCTTCTACGAGCCAGAACTCTACGTCCATTAGCAGACGACATTCTTTCTCTGAAACCGTGTTTGTTTCTTCTCTTTCTTCTTGATGGTTGGTATGTTCTTTTCATAGTAGTTGTTATTACGGTCTGCAAAAATACATAATTTATTATTTATACAAAGTATATTTAAAAATAATTTTAATTTTATAGAAAATAACGCAAGTCATGCAAGAAATTCATTCTGATAAACCAAGATATTTTGAGATTCAATACTTAAACTCTAAGGAGTCTATTTTACCATTTGTTAAAGATCATTTTACTCCTGGAAAAGGGAAAAGAGTACTAGAAATAGGTAGTGCAGAAGGTGGTGTGCTAAAAGCATTTGTAGAAGAAGGTTGCTATTGTGTAGGAATTGAGCTTAGTGAAAACAGAACTAAACTAGCTGTGGAGTTCCAAAAAGAAGAAGTTGAAAAAGGTAATCTTAAATTTATTGCAAAGGATATTTATGATATTGATGCAGATGGATTGGGAGAAAAATTTGATTTAGTGATTTTAAAAGATGTAATTGAACACATTCATGACCAAAAAAAATTCATGAAAGAGGTTTCAAAGTTTTTGAAACCAAATGGAGTTATATTTTTCGGTTTCCCGGCTTGGAGAATGCCTTATGGAGGACACCAACAAGTTGCTGTAGGTAAATTGGCATCTAAACTTCCTTATTATCATATATTACCAATGCCAGTATATAAAGGTATGTTGAAAGTAATGGGTGAAAAAAAGGATAAAATAGAAGGGCTTGTAGAAGTTAAAGAGACTCGTATTTCTACTGCTCGTTTTGAACGATTATCTAAAGAGAATGATTTTAAAATAGAGAAAAAGCAAAAGTTTTTTATTGCACCTATTTATAAATACAAATTCGGAATGACACCAAAAAAATTAACTCCAATTGTTGGAGGAATTCCTTGGTTAAATGATTTTTTTACTTTTCAATCTTACTATGTAATCTCTCAAAATAACTAATGGCAAGACCAGAAAGAGTTAAACTAGAGAAAGGAACTTTTAAAAAAGCATCCACTTTCTTCAGATTTATTAAACCTTATCGTTTAGCATTTACTGTAGGAATGATTTTTTTATTTTTATCAAGTCTTACTGCTATGATTTTCCCATATTTAATGGGGAAATTAATAGGGAAAGCCACACCTTCTGATCTACCTTCAATTACGAATGCGATACCAGAACCATCTCAATGGTTAGACTTAAACGACACCTCTACTTTGATTATAGTAATGATGGTGGTTTTTGGATCACAGGCAATATTTTCTTTTTTCAGAATTTATTTGTTTGGATATTTTACAGCAAACGCTTTAAAAGATTTAAGAGTTGAGGCTTTTGGTATCTTAATTTCTTCTCCACTTAATTTCTTTAATAAAAATAAAGTAGGAGAGTTAACTAGTAGAATATCTAATGACATTGAACAACTTAAAGATACTCTAAATACAGTGTTAGCTACTTTTATACGTCAAATTATAACTGTATTGGTAAGTTTAATAGCCTTGTTTATTATGTCTCCAAGGTTATGTTTTATTATGCTTGGAGTTGTTCCGATAGTGGCTATTGTAGCTGTAATATTTGGACGTTTTATAAAACGAATAGCCAAAGAGACTCAAGATGCTTCTGCAGAATCTAACTCTGTGTTGGAGGAAAGTTTGATGGGGATTAATAATGTGAAAGCTTTTGCAAATGAGTTCTTCGAGATATTGAGATACAAGAAAGCTGTTTTTGAAGTTCGAGACAAAACTATGCGAATTGTATTGTGGAGAGGTCTTTTTGTAACTTTCATTATCTTTTGCATGTTTGGTTCAATTGTATTTGTAATATGGCAAGGAAAATTAATGGTGGATGCAGGTGAAATGATTCCTGAAAACTTTATTAGTTTCATTCTATATACTTTATTTGTAGGAACTGCAATTAGTAGTTTGCCTGAGCTGTATGCTAAATTGCAAAAATCTATTGGGTCTACTGAAAAACTGATGACAATCCTAGAAGGAGATACAGAGAATTTGGCACTAGAAGTTATTGAAAACCCGCTAAACCTTATAGGTGATGTTACTTTAGAAAATATTCAGTTTTCCTATGAGACTAGACCAGATATGGAGGTTATCAAAAATGTTTCTTTAGAAATTAAATCTGGACAACAAATAGCATTAGTAGGATCTTCTGGTTCAGGAAAATCAACTCTTTCGGCTTTATTGTTGCAATTTTACAAACCTAATTCTGGTCAAATTTTATTTGATGGAAAACCAGCCGGAGATTATGAACTGAGCGAATTAAGAAATGAAATGGCAATTGTACCACAAGAAGTTATTTTGTTTGGAGGTACAATTAAAGAAAACATAGCATACGGAAATTTAAAAGCAAGCGAGGATGAAATTATTGAGGCTTCCAAAGGAGCAAATGCCCATGGATTTATTTCTGAATTTCCTGATGGATATGATACCTATGTAGGTGACAGAGGAATTCAATTATCGGGAGGGCAAAAACAAAGAGTAGCCATTGCAAGAGCGATATTGAAAAATCCATCTATTTTAATTTTGGATGAAGCCACTAGCTCTCTGGATTCTGAAAGTGAAATGTTAGTGCAAGAAGCCCTTGATAGATTAATGAAAGGAAGAACTTCCTTAGTGATAGCGCACAGATTATCAACAATTAAAAACTCAGATACTATTATAGTTCTGGAAAATGGCGAAGTTGTAGAGTCTGGAAAGCATGATGAACTTGTGGAGATTGAAAATGGTGTTTACAGAAATTTAAGTGAAATTCAATACAGATAGACTATGTTAAATTCAGAAAATATATACCTAAGAACAATAGAACCTAGAGATGCAGCACTAATGCTTAAATGGGAAAACAACCCTGAAAACTGGGCTGTAAGTAATACTCTAGTTCCATTTTCGGAGCATTTGATATTGCAATATGTAAACTCGGCTCAAGATATTTTTGAGACAAAACAATTGCGTTTTATCATTTGTTTGCAAGAAAATGACACCCCAATTGGAACTATTGATTTATTTGAATACGATCCATTACACAGAAAAGCTGGGGTAGGAGTATTGATTGATGAAGTAAGCGAAAGGAACAGAGGATATGCCAATGAAGCAGTCAAATTGATGGTTAAATACAGTTTTGATAGGTTGGATTTACACCAATTATTCTGTAATATATTTGAGTCTAACGAGCATAGTATAAAGTTATTTGAGAAGAATAACTTTATAAAAACTGGCGAGAAGAAAGACTGGGTAAGAATAGAAGGTAAGTGGGAAACAGAATTGTTTTATCAATTGATAAATAAAGAAGATTAAATGGAATTATTGAAAGAAATGTGCGGTATTCATGCTCCCTCGGGGAATGAAATTGAGATGACTAATTTTTTGTTGAAGTATATCGAAAAGAATAAATCATCATGGAAAGTACAGCCAGAGATTTTCTTTGGAGATGGATTTCAGGATTGTATTATGCTGAAATTTGGAAAACCAACCACAGCAATTTTTGCTCATATTGATTCTATTGGATTTACTGTAAAGTATAACAAGGAAATTGTGAAAGTTGGAGGGCCAAGAACTATCGAAGGAACAAAATTAGTAGGAGAGGACAGTAAAGGAAAAGTAGAATGTGAATTGCTAATTGTGGAGCATGAAAATGGTCGCGAACATTACGAATACGTTTGCGATAGAGAAATTGATAGAGGAACAGATTTAGTTTTTAAAAGAGATTTTATTGAAACCGATTCTCATGTACAATCTTGTTACATGGATAACAGATTGGGAGTTTGGAATGCACTACAAGTTGCTGAAAACTTAGAAAACGGAGTGATTTGCTTTTCTTGTTGGGAAGAACACGGAGGAGGTTCTGTAGGTTATTTAGCTAAATATATGTTCGAGAATTGGGGCGTGAAACAAGCCTTAATTTCTGACATTACTTGGATTACTGATGGAGTAAGTGATGGAGGAGGAGTAGCCATTTCTATGAGAGATTCTGGAATCCCCAGAAGAAGTTATATCAATAGAATTATAAACTTAGCTAAAGAAAGTGGAGTTCACTATCAATTAGAAGTAGAAAACGCAGGAGGTAGTGACGGAAACGCGCTTCAAAAATCTCCTTATCCTTTCGATTGGTGCTTTATTGGAGCAGCCGAACACAATGTGCACTCACCAACTGAAAAAGTGAATAAGTCCGATATTTTGGAAATGGTAAAGTTGTATGAGTATTTGATGGAGAAGTTGTAGGTAAGATTTTTTATTTAACAAAGCTAATTCCCTCCTTGAGGAGGGCTAGGGAGGTGACTATTTTCATCTATAAATTGAACAACCCTTCTTTCAACATTATCGATTTCATCTAAAACTTCTTTATCGCTAAATCTTAATATGGAAAAGCCTAAAGAAATTAATTTTTCTTCACGAATTTTGTCATTTTCTTTGATTTCGTCCAAAGTATGACTGTATCCATCAATTTCGATAATTAGATTTACTTCTTTACTGAAAAAATCTACAATGTATTTGTCAATAGGTCTTTGACGAAGAAACTTAACTCCAAGCCTTTTTTCTTTTAATAAATCATTCCAAATTTTAATTTCAGCTTTAGTTCCATTTTTACGGTTTTTGGAAGCTAAATTTTTGAGGGATTTGTTATAATTATTGTTAGTATATTTTTTCATTTTCAAAGCTAATTCCCTCCTTGAGGAGGGTTGGGGAGGTGACTTTTCATAGAACTAATAAATGTTATGTTGGCTTAGCTGTCACCCACCTCAATCCTCCCTCAAGGGAGGAAGTTGGATAACGATATGTTTTTAAAGCTATTCCCTAATCAAATAAGATGTATTATAGATTGTTATTTTCTATAATCCATTTGTCTAATTCTTTGATAGTTGCACTATCAGAAATCACTTCAATTAAGGGGTCATAGATTATATAAAAGTCATAATTTGCATTATTAAATCTTAAAGTTCTAGATTCTGAAAATTCAGCTATTTTAATTTTAGTCTTTTTATTTCGTTCGTTAATAAGGTCTTGTTCTTCCTTTACTTTATTGTTTCTCAATCCAAAAATAGTATAGTCTTGATATACATGTTCTAGGTATGATTCTTTTACAGAATCAGGACGTATTCTTTCGGGAAATATTTTATCATTATATGTAAACTCTTTAAAAAACTCTTCAGAAGAAAATAATTTAATTCTACTTGTATATTCACAGCCTCCAAAATAACAATCAGATATTTTGATTTTCACGTCATAATCTGAATACTTTTCTTTTATTACTTTTTTTAAACTATCTATTTTTACTGGTATTCCATTTATATCTGCCATGAAATGTAATTCACCATCATATTTTTTCCAATTTCTGAAATGAGGAATTGATAAAAATGCATTCTTAGATTGAGCAAAAGAATAAAAGTCATTTGCTGTTTTTTTATTTTTAAATTTATAAATATTATCGTTTAAAGGTTCAGAATTTTCTGAGATTTCTTTCCAAAAAGAATTTATAACTTTCGTATCGCCAGAAAAATTTCTCCTAGAAAATAAAGAATAACTTCCATTTAATTCAAAAACATAGATCTCTTTTTTAATATCATTTCCATCATAAATTTGAATTCTATAATCATATTCTTGAGGCTTATAATTGTAGTCAAGAGAATCTAAAAATAAATCATAATATTTCTTGCAAACAACAGGATTGGTTACTTCAAAAAATTGAGCATCAGAAGTAGTAGTTTTAACTTTACCAATTAAAATTCTTGGTTGAATAGCAACAGTTTCTTCTTCAGAAATATAATTACATGACATGAAGAAGAGTAATATTGAAATATATATGATTACTTTCTTCATTTGATAATTTTTAAGAATTCAAAGCCTTCCTAACAGCCATACACTTTGTCAAAATTCCTTCCAATTTATCTAATTGTAACATAGTATGAGGATCACTTTTTGCTTCGCTTGGGTTTGGGTGAACTTCCATAAAAAAACCATCTGCACCAGTTGCAATTGCTGATAAAGCGATTGATTCTATTAATGTTGGATCGCCACCAGTTACCCCTTCAGTTTTGTTAGGTTTTTGTACCGAGTGGGTACAATCCATAATTACTGGAGCTCCTAGCTTTTTCATTCTATGAATTGCTGTAGCATCTACAATCAAATCTGAGTAACCAAATGTAGTTCCTCGTTCGCACAACCACACATTTTTGTTTCCTGTAGAAAGTACTTTTTCCAGTGGGAAAACCATTGCTTCTGGCGATAAAAATTGTCCTTTTTTGATGTTTACTCCACAACCTGATTCACCTGCTGCAAGTAATAAAGCAGTTTGTCTACATAGGAATGCAGGTATTTGAAGGTGATCTACAAACTTAGCAACATGAGCCACTTCATGGCTTTCGTGAATGTCTGTAATTGTTTCTACTCTTAAATCTTTTCCAATTTGCTTGATGATATTTAGTGCAATATCATCACCAATTCCAGTAAAACTATCTAATTTAGAACGGTTTGCCTTTCGGTAACTTCCTTTAAATATAAATTCGATATCCAATTTATTACAAATCGCCTTTACTTCTTTGGCAATTTTAAAAGGAATCATATCGTCTTCAATGGCACAAGGCCCTGCTATAAGTGTAAATTTTTTCATTTTAATATTTATTGTTCTCCTCTGGCTTTACTACCTAAATAACCACTGTGGTGCCTCAAGGCATATTGCTCTTTGGTGAATCCTATTTTCTTCATTAATAATACTATTAATATATCTCCAATTACAGTCATTACAGTAGTTGAAGTAGTTGGTGCTAATCCTAAAGGACCAACTTCTTTTGGTGCTCCTGTATAAAGAACTACATCACTAAATCCCGCTAAGTCTCCCTCTAAGTTTCCTGTTAGCCCAATAATTTTAATTGATGGGTACAATCTTTTAACTAACACTTCTAGTTCTACTATTTCTCTTGTTTTACCTGAGTTTGAGATTAGAATTAAGATATCGTTTTTCTGAACTATTCCTAAATCACCATGTTGTGATTCACTGGGATGAAGGAATACTGCTGGTGTTCCAGTTGAAGCCAAAGTGGTGGCTATATTCACCCCAATTTGTCCGGCTTTTCCCATTCCACTAATTACTACTTTCCCACCTTTTTGGTGAACTTGTTCTTCAATTAAATCAACAGCTTTTTGGTAATTGTCATTTGCCACCAAATTCTGAAGTGCTTTCACTTCATGGTTTATAATGTCTTGAACAGTCTCAATCATAATTGGGTAATAATTTAACTCAAAGATAAGTAATAATGGTAAGTTTTGATTAAATTTAAGGGAATCGATATTTAAAATTATGATACTCACAAAAAAAGAATTGGTATTAAGAGGGTCTAACGCTAGAGACATGGGAATGGATATCATTATTAATTCCAAAGAATTAGCTAAGCAACCTGTTGTGATTTTTTGTCATGGATACAAAGGATTTAAGGACTGGGGTTGTTGGAATTTAGTAGCTGAAGAATTTGCTAATCAAGGATTTAATTTTATTAAGTTCAATTTTTCTCACAATGGGGTTACTCCAGAAAATCCAATTGATTTTGAAGATTTAGAAGCATTTGGGAATAATAATTATAGTAAAGAATTATTTGATTTAAATGTAGTAATTAATTGGATAGTTTCTGAGGTTAATGAGTTTAAGGATTTATTTGATATAAATAACATATTCGTAATTGGCCACAGTAGAGGAGGAGGAATAGTGAGCCTTGCAGCAGCTAAGGATTCTAGAATAAAAAAAGCAATTACTTGGGCAAGTGTATATAACTTGACCGAAAGGCTACCTGGAGATATTGAAGAATGGAAACAGAATGGTGTTGTATACCAAAAAAATGGAAGGACAAAACAAGAAATGCCCTTATATTTTCAGTTTTATGAAAATACCCAAATGAATAAAGATGAGCTAAATATCGAAAGATTTGGAAAGAAAATAACCATTCCTGTTTGTGTCATTCATGGATCTGGTGATACTGTGGTTTCTGTGGAAGAGGCAGAAAAATTAAATGATATAATCCCAAATTCACAAATTATAATTATTGAAGATGCTGGACATACTTTTGGCGCCAATCATCCATATCAATCTAATGATTTACCTAATGATTTGATTAAGGTTGTTGGGGAATCTATACTTTTTTTACAATAAAAAAGTCCGACTGAATTAACAATCGGACTATTTATATAGAACTAATTTAGTTTAGTTTTCTTTTAATGTTTCAGCATATTCAGCTTGAGTTGCTGAGTATTCTGGACAGCTTTCAGCAATAGCAGCAGTAAAATCATCTGTAGAAGCATCTACTCCATCAAATGCTAAATCCAATCCACACAAAGCGTAATCCATAGCAGCAGAAGATGCAGCAAGTGCTTCACTTACTTCTCCTCTTTCAGCAGTTTTATCTGCCATACATTTACACATTTTATCAGCTCCAGCTTTCACTTCTTCTTTAGAAGCTCCGCCTCCACATGATGCAAGTATACCCACTGTGGCAAATGCCATTATTAAATTCCTTTTCATAGTTTTGTTTATTAGGTTAATCCTTAAATCTACACAAAATTAGCTAGTTCTTAAAAAGAAAGCTTTCAATTTTCTCAAATTTTCTTAAAATCCTTAAGCACTTCTTCTCCCTCAATATCTACATTATATTCAAATCCAGCTTTTTTTAGGGTTATAATTCCTTTGTATTTTATTTTTAAGTTTTTATTGAATAATCCACTAATTACTCCTCCAAGTATTCCTTTTTTATCTTTCACAATGGCACTTGTAGGAACAGATACCACTAATGGTATAATAAATTCTTTACCAGCACTTAATGAAATGGAGTTTGGTTGATTCACTTTGCTAACATATAGTCCGTTTACTAATAATTCTATATCAGTTTTAACTACTTCACACCCCACATCATTTGGGTTTAGGAAATAGGAATTAGCACTCAATTTAATCTCATTTGTATTAAGAGTTATTATTTTATAATCATCTAGTTTTACGAAATCAGGCTCTTGAGTCAAAGTACAACTTGATAGTGTTATCAAGATAAAAAGTGCAATTAATTTATTCATTTTCAGTTAATTTATTATTGAGCGATATTACTTCAGCTGCTTCTTTTACATCATGAACTCTTAAAATATTTCCTCCATTTTGAAGTGCAATAGAGTTTAAAGCAGTAGTTCCATTTAAAGCTTCTTTGGATGATATGCCAAGAGTTTTGTATATCATTGATTTTCTTGAAATGCCAACTAAAATTGGTGAATTAAGCGATTTAAAATGAGAGAGATTAGCTAGTAATTCATAATTGTGTTCAATCGTTTTTCCAAATCCAAATCCTAAATCTATAATAACATCATTTATTCCAAGTCTATTCAGTTCAGTTACTTTTTTATGCAAGTATTGATAAACATCAGTAACAACATTATCATATTTTGGCTCTTTTTGCATAGTTTGTGGAGTTCCTTTCATGTGCATTATGCAATAAGGAACTTGTAATTGCTTTACTGTATTAAACATGTTACTATCCAATTCACCAGCAGAAATATCATTAATTATACTTGCCCCAGCTTCAATTGCTTTTTTTGCAACCTCGCTTCTAAAAGTATCAATCGAGATTATTGTTTCAGGATATTTTTTTATAATGATTTTAATAGCAGGAATAACTCTATTAAGTTCTTCTTCTTCGCTCACTTCTTTTGCTCCAGGCTTAGAGGAATAACCTCCAATGTCAATTATAGTTGCACCTTCCAACAACATATTTTTTGACTGTTGCAAAATGTCTGATTCTAACAGGTAATTTCCACCATCATAAAATGAGTCGGGAGTTACATTTAAAATTCCCATTACAATTGGGGAATCCAGATTTAATAATTTATCTTTACAGTTAATAGTCATTCTAAATACATTAGCTCTACCAAGATGAATACTTCTCAGCAATACGACACAATTATAAGTAAATGTGAAGACATTTTTACCAAAAAAACCAAAGATTATGGTACTGCTTGGAGAATATTAAGAACAAGTTCGTTAACGGATCAAATTTTTATAAAAGCACAAAGAATAAGAACGCTTGAAGAAAATGGATACAGCAAAGTTGGAGAGGGAATAGGAGATGAATTTATTGGAATCATTAACTATTGTGTAATGGCAATCATTCAATTAGAATTAACTGACGATAAGAATCTTGAATTGGAAACTGAAGTTGCTCAAAATTTGTACAAAAAATACTTTTTGGAAGCTAAATCACTCATGGAAACTAAAAACCATGATTATGGTGAAGCCTGGAGAGACATGCGCGTTTCTTCATTTACTGATTTAATTTTGATGAAGTTATTACGAGTAAAACAAATAGAAGATAATAAAGGAGAAACTATAATGAGCGAAGGAATTGATGCTAATTATTACGACATGATTAATTATGCGGTATTCGCTTTAATACAAATGAGTGAGAAAGTTAACAATTAGTTATTCGTCTTATCTTAAATACATTGCAGATAATTTATACTTAAATTTAATTTAAATTTTTAAACCAAAATACTATGAAATACCTTATTTATATAGCTCGAATTGTTGTTGGATCTGTGTTTGTTGTTTCTGGACTAATTAAGGCTAATGATGCCTTAGGTTTTTCTTATAAATTAGAAGAGTATTTTGAACCTGCAGCTCTAGGTTCTTTCTGGACTATGTTCGAAGATTTTGCACTGCCAATAGCCATTTTGGTTTGTGTAGCCGAAGTAGTTTTGGGGCTTTCCTTATTATTTGGAACTAAATACAAACTCACAGTAATTCTTATTTCAGCTTTTTTGGTATTCTTCGGATTTTTAACGTATTACACAGCACAATGTGATCCTTATGAAATAGTAACTTACGTAAATGATACAGGAGAAAATATAACTACTAACAGGCAATGTGTATTAGATTGTGGTTGCTTTGGTGATGCACTCAAAGGATCTTTGGGAAGATCATTAACACCTTGGGAATCATTCCAAAAGGACATGATTCTCTTATTCTTTACTATATTTTTATTCTTTGGATTTAAATCTCAAAAACTTAATAACGAAAGAAAAGATAGAATCATTTTAAGTGGTGCTTTAATCTTCACGGCAGGTTTTGGAGGTTACGTTTTTGGATGGTGGATGCCATTGGCTTTTATAGCAATAGCAACTATTTTGTATGTAATTATAAAGTGGTTCTATGTTCGTAAAGGAAGAGAATGGGTAATTATAACTATGCTTATTGGTATTTCAAGTGCATTTGCTTGGTACACCTTAACTTACTTGCCAGTAAAAGATTACAGACCTTATGCAGTTGGAAACAATGTTGCTGAATTAAGAAAATCATCAGATGATTTTAAACAAGAAATAATGGATGCAGAGATTGCTAAGAACATGCCTACTTATGCTTCAGCAATCGAAAAAGATGTTCTTATTTTATTAGCTAACGACAGTATTTATCAAAGTGCCAATCTTTCAGATTCATTGAAAAATGAAAGAAAAAATGTTCTAAAGCAAGAAGTAATATACAAATACGAAGACTTAGTAATGCAAAATGCTGAAGCCTTTGCAATGGATTCGCTAAAAAGAGCAAACTTATTACCACCAGTTTATGCAACTATGTATTACTTGCAAAACAAAGAAACGGGTGAAAGAAAGAAATTTTCGAGTACGCTTTATTCTTCGGAGAAATTGTGGGAAAACTGGGATTTTGTTTACGTATTAATAAACAAAGAAACGGGTGATGTAGTGGAAGTAGAGAAAAAGGATTACAAAGAGGAAGAATGGACTGCTAAAGGATACAAAAAGCAAAGCTCAGCTCCATTTGTAGAAGTGCCAGGATATGAGCCTAAAATACCTCTTGATTTCGATTTTAATGATGAAGCAATCAATGCCGATATACTAGGAAGCGAAGAGTATTTATTGCTTGTAGTAACTTGGGATTTATCTTTATCTAAAGAAAAAGCATTTTTGAAAATCAATGAGTTATATACTCATGCTCAAGCAAAAGGATATAAATTTTATGCTGCTACTGCAAAAGATTATTTAGCTGAAGATTTCAAAAAAGCTAACAATGTAGAGTTTGATTTTGCTTCGGCAGATGAAAAAATATTGAAAACAATTATTCGTTCTAATCCAGGAGTTGTGTTAATGAAAGGTGGAGTTATTCTTGGGAAATGGGATAAAAACAGAATTCCAAGTCCTAAGAAACTAGAGAGCTATATTTCTAACCTTAAATAAATGGACTTTAAGGAAATCCTTAATAACATACGATACAGCAAGCCTGTTAACGCAGGGAGAAATTTGTTTAAGAAAATCTCGCTTCCCGGTCTGGAAGGAATGAGTCTTTACGAAGGAATAAAGTTTACAGTAGAAGCTTTTTTAAGAAGTGATATTGCCACTAAAAGTGCAGCAATATCTTTCAAACTTTTTATCTCTTTGTTCCCAGCTGTAATATTACTTCTTTCCCTTATTCCTTATGTTCCTATCCCTGATTTTCAGAACGAACTTTTAAACGGAATAACAGGGATTTTGCCAAATAATGTTGGTGATATTATAAACCAAACTATCGAGGATTTAATTTTTAAAAAACACACAGGATTTCTCTCTGTAGGTTTTATCCTTACGATTTATTATTCCTCTACAATTATAAATTCCATACTTAATACTTTTTCTAAATCATACCAAGTAGAGGTAAAGCGAAATCCAGTAAAGCAAAGAGTTATTTCTTTATTTCTGATGATTGTAATAACGCTAATGATGATTATTGGATTTGCTCTAATCCTGTTTAGTGAGAATGTTATTTCATACCTAATAAGTTCTTACATAATAGAAAGTGATTGGGTTACAATAGGAATGAGAACTCTTAAATGGATTGCAGTTTTGTTTTTATTCATCATTTCAATATCTACTTTGTACAATGTGGCATTGCTCAACAGAAAAAAATGGAAAATTGTTTCTGCTGGTGCAACTTGGGCCACTATTCTAATAACTTTAGCCTCTATGGGAATGAGTTTGTACATTGATAATTTTGATTCTTATAATAAGTTGTATGGTTCAATAGGTTCGTTAATAGTATTTCTTATTTGGATAAATATTTCTACTACTATTTTGATTCTAGGTTTTGAACTTTTTGCACGAAATAACACAAAATCTTTATCGAATGAAGAATCCTAAATTCATTTTTGTTATTGGTTTTATGGCTAGTGGAAAATCTACTTTTGGTAAAAGAATAGCTAAAGAATTAGAATATGAATTTATTGATACAGATGCCTATATCGAACAAAAAGAAGGGAAATCTATCCCTGAAATTTTTAATCAATACGGAGAAAAATATTTCAGATTACTTGAGAAATATTCTTTAAGCGAAATTCTTGAAAGAGACAGCAATACTGTTATTTCAACTGGTGGTGGAATGAGTTGCAACCAACATAGATTGAATAAAATGCTGAATAATGGAAAGGTTATTTATCTTGAAATTGATGCCAAAAGTGTAATCAATAGGCTTAAAAATGCGAAACAAAAACGACCACTATTAATTGGTTTATCTGTATCTGAATTAGAAGAGAAGATAAATAATCTTCTTAAGAAAAGGAAAAGGTATTATGAGCAAGCTCATTTTTCTATTTCTAGTTTAGACTCTAAAAAAGCATCTCTTGATTTTTTAGTATAATTAGATTGATTTAGGTATTTTTAAGAATGTATAAATCACTTTTATTAAGGTTTACATCAATCGCTTGTTTTTATTTAATGAGTATATTCTCATTTTCTCAAGTAACAATTAGCCCTTGTGCAAAATTATCGCCAATCCATGTGGTAGTTATAGGTTCGTCAACTGCTGCTGGTACTGGACCAAATTCATCTGATAGTACTTGGGTTAATAGGTATAGAAAATATTTACAATCGATAAATCCAGCTAATCAAGTAACGAATTTAGCGGTTGGGGGTACTACAACTTATCACATTATGCCAAGTTGGTTTCCTACACCTACAGGGAAACCAGCAGTAACTCCTGCCAAAAATGTAACAATGGCCCTTAGTCTTAATCCTGATGCTATTATTGTGAACATGCCCTCTAATGATGGAGCAAATGGATTTGATGTGAATGAACAAATGTCAAATTTTATAACTCTTTATAATGAAGCAGATACTGCGGGAGTCCAAATGTGGGTTTGTACAACTCAACCAAAAAATACAAATACAGCAAAAAAGTTAATTCAAACAGAAGTAAGAGATTCTATTCTGGCTTATTTTGGAAACTATGCAATTGACTTTTGGACAACAATTGTAGGGACTAATAATGATATTGATACCCTATATGATTCTGGTGATGGAACCCACCTTAACAATGCTGGACACAGAATTTTATACAATAGAGTAGTAGCAGAGAATATTGTAAATCTAGTTTCGGATACACTACTTTATTTAGATTATGTATTAAATGATATTTATCTGGAAAATATCTCTGTATGTGGAGATAGTAATACGATTATCAATGCAGTTGTTGGAAATATTGGAACTAATAATTCAAGTAATTTAAATGTAAATTTTGAGATTAAAGATAATGCTTCAGGTATTTCCTCAATAACTCCTTTTTCCATTTCACCAATAAACAGTTGCAGTATTGATACTGTTAGTCTAGTTCTTAATACTTATAATGCTATCGATTTCTCTGTGAGAGCATATTTAGTTAGTAGTGATACGATTAAAACTAACGATACTTCACAATCCAAAAGAATAGTAACTGTGGGTCATCCACTAATCTATGTACAAAATGACACGGTTTGCAAAGGAAATAGTGCAATGTTATTAGCTCAAGGTAATTCTATTAACGATACAGTTATATGGTATGATTCTTTGGTTGGAGGTCAAATTATTGGATATGGAAACAACTTTAGTTTAGCTACTGCATTAACCTCAATAACTTATTACCCTGAGGCTGTAAGAGGAGATTTATTTTATAAAAATTCCTTATTTACAACCTCCAATGCATCAACAAATTGGAATGGATTTATGTTTGATATTGTTGCGAATGATACGTTAACTATCGACAGTATTCAGATAAATATGAATTCAGTAGGATCGCAAACCGTAATTGGATTAAATAGAATAGGAAGTCATATTGGACATGAGTCGAGCAATACAGGATGGATTCCTTGGGGAACAGAAAATATTACTGTGGCTAATCCTGGTGATTTTAAAACAGTTAATTTTTCTCCGGTCACCCTTAATCCAAATGATACTTTGGGAGTTTATTTATACTTACAAACTAGTTCTTCTAATTTGTCCTATCAGAACTCAGGGGGTGCCCAAAATGTATCAAATTCCTCCATACAAGTATTAAGTGGAACGGGAATTAGTCACACTTATGGGACTTCGTATTCTCCAAGAAATTTTAGCGGAGAAGTATTTTATCATTACGGTTTTAGGCCAGAAGGCGATTGTAAATCTCCTAGAGCACCTGTAGATATTGTGGTGTCAAATTCCAATTTTAGTTTAGGTAATGATACTTCGTTAAATCTTAATCAATCCATTACGCTTGGTTCTCCAATCTCTGGAGCAACATATTTATGGAGTAATTCGGCTACTTCATCTCAAATTACTTTAGATACATCAAATTCAATAGTGGGTTCCAATACAATTTGGGTTCAAATTACTGATGGATTAGGTTGTGTGTTTTACGATACAATTACTATTACTTTTTCAAGTCTCAGTTCAGTTTCAGATAATAATTTAGCTTTAATAAGCATGTTTCCAAATCCAAATAATACTGATATATTAAATATTAGAGGAGTTGAAAATAACACTTTAATAATCCTGAGAGATGTGAGTGGAAAAGTATTAATTACCGAGAATAGTTATAATAAATCGATTAATATCAATGATTTATCTAAAGGTGTGTATTTAGTTACTTTTTATCAAAAAGAGAGTTCTGTAACTAAGAAATTAATTATTGAGTAGGTTTTAATCTATAATTCAACCAAAGCTTGCAATCCCAATTCATAACTCTTTAGTCCAAATCCAGAAATGTGTCCTGAACAGTTTTTTGATAGTAGTGATTTGTTTCTAAAATCTTCTCTATC
>CALLII010000036.1 GCA_938009745.1 uncultured Flavobacteriales bacterium | reverse complement strand
GCAAAAGTACTACATATTTTTATTGAGGATAATGTTTTAAGTTATTTTATTCTTAATTATTTATTTAATAATAAAACTCACAGTGTCATTCTCGCGAAAGCGGGAATCTTTAATGCTTGAGTCAGAATGATGAATAAGATTAGCTTTTTCAAAGGATGAAAGAAAAAAAATGTGAAAAGCTTACTTAATCTTGAACCCATTCTTAATAAACTTCCAGAAATCTTTTCTGGTGTTTTTATCAGTGATTATTTTTGTAAAAACTGAACCAAAACTATCTTTTTTTACTTCTTTAACTGATTTTAAACTAGAATTAATAGGAGGTAGGGTACTGTCTTTTTTTTGTGTATCGGCTTCTTTATTAGCCATTTCTTCACTCATATCTGGCAAAGAGTTAGGATTTTCATCAGCAAGAGTATCTGCTTTTTTAAAGTTTCTTTCTGAGGCTTTTTTGTATCCTAGTTTTTCTTGAAGCATTCCAAGATTATTATAGGCAATAGCATCTTCAGGATCTAGTTTTACTGCAATTTCATAATCAGCAATTCCTCCTTCAATATCTCCCATTCGGTCTTTTACAAAACCTCTGCTGGCGTATCGGTAGGAGTAATCAGGGTCAAGTTTCACACTTTGATTCATATCCTCTAGTGCCCGACCAGTTTGGTCTAGGTTCAAATAACAAACACCTCTTTCGCTAAAATAAATAGGGTTATTAGGTTCTTCTTCAATAGCTTTATCCAAAAAGAGAATAGCTTCTGCTAATTTTTTGTTTGCGATTTTCTCGAGTGCTTTTATGTAAAATTTGTTTTCCATTGTGTTACAAAATTAAACTATTTAGGTCAAATAAGTTTACTTTTTTAATCGTTTCAAATTCTTTAATTCATCATCAAAAACAAGTTGGTTTTCAATAGTATTAATCAATTTTCTGGCTTTACTTAACGCATGATTAGAGTATAATGAATCATAAATTTCTTGTTCAGATAAGTTCATTAAGAGTCCTTCTTTAAACTCTTTTTTATAAGGATCTTTCGACCATTCTATGTAGCTATCTCCACTTGGTGTAAGTTCATTATTCTCTAACAAAGAATCTATAATTTCAGATTCTCTTGCTCCGCTCATTCCATACTCAAGTGACTGAATTTTAACAACAAAGCTGTAGTTTTTAAAAGGAAAAGTTAATGAAGATAAATAGGAAATACCGGTTGGCTCTTGGGATATTTTAAAAATGGTTTTTATCGTTTTGTAGCCTTTTATTTCTTTAAGATTAACCTCTATTAATCCACCATTATGAGCAGAGAGTTCTTTGCGGTAAAATTCTCTTACTACATCAATTTCATTTAAATAAGGTAAGTCCGGTTTAGAATCAAAAAAGTTAATTGATAAAGCAACAGTTTGTTCTTTATTAATCCATTGTTTAAAATAGTTGTCTTCTTTTACAACCTCCCAATCAAAAGTTGGGAAGGAGATAGAGTTGATGTTTATTTTTTTGTTTTTTAGGAATGAGAGCATAAGATTGATTTAATAATCTTTACTAAATTACTTTAATCGCATAAGAAAAGTATTATAACCTTAATCTTCTTCCTGATATTCGCCATTAATGTAATGATTGATGTAACGAATTTCTCCTTTTTTATCGTACCTAATCATCTCTCCATGATGCAATCCATCTTTATAATTAGTTTCAAACTCAATCTCACCATTTTTGAAATATTGAATAGAAATCCCATTTAATTTATCATTTTCATACAGCCATTTAACCTGTACTTCCCCATCTAAATAATAATGTGTAGAAATATCTTCTTTTTTTCCTTCAATGTAGTTCCAATGAAACCTTATATTTCCATTTTGGTAATACTCATTGGTAATTCCATTTAATTTTTCATTTTCATACTTGTACTCGAACCAAACCTGCCCAGATTCGTAGTAAACAAAAGATTTTTTAAGGGTATCATTAGTATAAACAAACTCAGTAGTAACTTCTCCCTCAGAATCATATTTATAACCAATTCCATGCCTTTTTTTATTTACGTAAGGAGTGTAATATAAAAGTTCATCCGTTACAAAATTATATAACCTACCTGCTTTTAAATCTCCCTCGTTATATTCCCATATAGAGTAAGTAGAATCATTAGGATATTCGTATGTATTTCCATTAAGAACACTGTTTTTGTAGTTCCATACATAGTGAGTTGTCCCATCTTCGTAGTACTCAGTTGTTCTTCCGTTAAGTTTGTTGTTAGAGTATTCGTAATCAGTTTTTTTCTCCCCAGATTCAAAATAACCAATAGCATTTACAATTTTACCTTCATTATAAGTATATTCAAATGATTTCACTCCAGATTTAAAAAATTGAGTTACTAATCCATCTAATTCATTGGATTTGTAGTTTCCTTTTTCATATAATTCTTTTGTTTCATAGTAAACTTTGTATTCGCCAATTACTCCATTGGTATACAATCCTTCCATTACTTTTCCATCTTTCAGGTATTCTTTAGAGATTCCATTAAGTACATTGTTTTCAAAATTCCACTCAAATTTCAACCTTCCTTTTTCGTCATACTCTTTTGTAATTCCATTTCTTTTTCCTTTAACTAATTGCGACTCCAATCTTAGTTTTCCGTTAGGATAATATTCTTTAGTTAATTTAGGTGCTTTTAATGAAGCACACGAAGAAACGATTAGCAATACTGTAACAGTATAAATATAAAAGTTAAATTGCTTAAAACTATTTGTATAGCTAGTGCTTAAGTGTCTTGAGAGTTCCATTTTGTATAATTCAATTAAAGAAAAAACTACAGTTGAATCAAAATAACATCTAAATCTGTTTTTCTAGGAAAATCCTCAAAATGTTCTTTTTTTAGCTTAAAGGTTCCATTAAAACTCGAATCAAAAGTTATTTCATACACTTTACGAGAATATCTTAAGCCTGAAGTAAATGCATCAGCTCCTTTTTCTCTTTTGGTAGTAGACATAGATCTTCCGCTACTTATGGAAACACCCTCTTGCGGATTCACTTTGATGCTTGTAAAGTCATCTAAATCACCTCCTGTATAATAAGTTGTTTCCTTTCTAGTTTTTTTTACTTTGGTATTAACCTCAGTGTATTGCTCCAAAACAAGAAAACGCTTTCCATCTTGTTCGTAATATCTTACCCAAACACCTGGTTCAAAAGGAAGTCTTGGTGACACAACAATTTTTACAGAATCTGTAATGTAAATGCTGTCGTTTAATTCAAAAATAAATGGACCAATCATGTATTCTCCAGCTTTTTCAAACTCTAATGACTTAGATAAATTATTATCACTCATCCCAAAAATGTCTTTACTGCTTGTTACTATTACTCCATCTGGAATTTGAGTTTCTAATTCTTTTTTAAATGGATCAATTTCAAAAGTAAGTTTTACAATATCGCCAACTCTTGGGTTAGGATTATCTACACTTATATTAAAAAACTCCTGCGAAAATGAGTTTACAGTAAATAATATTATTACTAATGTTATAATTTTCTTCATGTTATAAGTTGTTTAATTTGCTAATTTCTAATTTACTAGAATTAAATTCATACACAATTTCTTCTACAATTTCCTTTGCTGATTTTATCTCATGAATTAATCCGCTAATTTGTCCAATTTCTAGCTCTCCCTCAACTAAGTCACCTTCAAACATTCCTTTTTTTGCTCTTCCTCGACCAAGTAATTCAGTTAATTCTTCTTTACTTGCACCATCTTCATAGGCCTTAGCAACTTTACCATAGAACTCATTTTTAACTAATCTTACAGGGGTTAATTCTTTAAGGGTTAGTTGAGTATCACCTTCTTTAGCATCAACAACAGTTTTCTTAAAATTACTATGAGCAGATGATTCTTTGGATGCAACAAACCTACTTCCAATTTGAACTGCATCAGCACCCAAAGTCATTGCTGCAAGCATAGTTCGTCCTGTTCCAATTCCTCCTGCTGCAATTAATGGAATATCAATAGCTTCCTTTACCATAGGAATTAAACAAAGTGTTGTGGTTTCGTCTCTACCATTATGCCCTCCAGCTTCAAAGCCCTCTGCAACAATAGCATCAACTCCTGCAGCTTGTGCTTTTAATGCAAATTTTACACTAGATACAACATGAACAACTTTAATTCCATGATCTTGCAGATGTTTAGTCCAAGTTTTAGGATTTCCAGCCGAAGTAAATACGATTGGTACTTTAAGCTCAATGATAGAGGCAATGTGTTTGTCAATATCTGGATACAACATAGGTAAGTTTACTGCAAAAGGTTTGTCAGTTGCTTGTTTACACTTAGTAATGTGTTCACGAAGAATATCTGGATACATGGACCCAGAACCAATTATTCCTAATCCACCAGCATTACTGACAGCAGATGCAAGTTCCCATCCACTACACCAAATCATTCCAGCTTGGATTATAGGAAGCTCTACATTAAATAAAGAAGTTATTCTATTCATAATTACTCTCTGTTAGAAGGAAGGTTGTTATTCTTTTTACCAAATAGTTTGTTTTTAAAGGCTGCAAAAAATCCAACTACTGCGATTGCAATAATCTTCCAAAATTTAATTATTAAAGCAAAGAAACCAACTTTAGCTAATACTTTACCAGCTACCAATCCTCCGACTCCATATGCAGCAACTTTATCTAATCCAGGAGTAAAATCATCATATCTGTATCCATCTTCAAATTCTACACTAGCTATAATTTTATCTCTATCTTCATTAAAAGTCTCTAGAACATTAATATCTCCAATAGCATTAAGAATTAAAAATCCTTTCCTACCCAAAACTCTAATGTTGTAGTTTAATGTATTTACATCATAATTTTCAAACTTTAGTTCTTTTGCCCAATGTAGCTTTTTAGATTCACTATCGTAATAAGGTGAAGAAGCCCAACCAACAATATCAACAGTTTCATAACCTGCTTCTTGCCTTTCTAGATTCATGCTAACTTGGTCTTTTTTCATTTCCTCCATCATGTCCGAGTAATCAATATCTGCAGCATCATCATCATTCACAAATCCTTCTTCTTCGTATTGTATTTCAACAACATAAGTACCGTTATCCATAGGGCTTTCGTCTTCTGGGAATAACAATCCTAAGCTTTCTGCTGGTGGATTTTCCCATAATTCAGTTAATACAAACTCACTTTGTTTTGAATCTAAATATTTATATCCTTTTGGAACTGTAAGTGTTGCAACACCATTCCCTAATGATATTATTCCTGTTTGGTATACAAAAGTTGAGTCAATACTATCTGCATAAGATTGATATTCTAGTAACTCTTGAAAAGCGCTCATGTCAAATTCTTCATTTTCTTCATCTTGAGAAAACGAGTTAAATAGCATTCCAAATGCTAATAGGAGGGATACTGTTTTTTTCATTTATTGGTTTTATTTATAACTAATTCAAAATTAGAAATTTATTTTAAAGTTTCCAAGTTGCAATAAGGATTGTAATTGATTTGTTTTGATGCTTAATTTTAGAGTTTATGATGTAGGTCATATGACCAGTATCATGGTTTTCTTTTTTTAGAAGTATCATCTTTGTAATGAACAAATGAAAGGCTATTCACTACAATCAGTTTAAGTTATGACGCTTGTCATAGTAACTTGTAAAACAAAGCCTGACTTTTGTATCAGAAAACAATAACTAACAAATTTTTCTCAATTAAAGATGATCAAAAAAATTACTCTCATTGCGGCCTTAGTGTCATTATTTCAATTATCAAATGCTCAAGTAGTATCCGATTCTGTAACATTAGGTCCAGGATATGCTAATCAAGTATTTTATCAATTATCAACAGGAACTAAAACTACAGCTAGTAACCTAGACTGGGATTTACAGTTTTTTTCTAGTTTGATGTCTGCTTCCATCAGAGTAAATAGTGGTGCAGGAGTGGAGTTGTATTATGGTAACAGTACAGATACTTCAAACTTTGCATCTGCAACCATAGATACAAGTTCATTAACAATAATGAGAGATGGATATACATCTTGGGAATCTTCCTCATTCACAACTCAACAAACTGGACATCCAAATTATGGTTGGGGAACTTATTTAGGTCTTGGAAACATAGTAGGAATAAAAATTTATATTATTAAATTATCTTCAGGTGTTTACAAAAAAATCTGGATGAAAGAAATGAAGACAAACGGTACTTTTGACTTTGTTGTAGCTAATCTTGATGGAACTGGGTTGGTGAACAAAACAGTAAACAGAAGTACTTATTCTACTAAAAGACACTTTTATTATGATGTAGAAAATGATTCAGTATTAGATTCCGAACCAGCAAGAACTGCATGGGAATTAGTATTTAGAACTTACTCGGATCAAATAGGGCCTCTTTATTACACTATTTCTGGCGCACTATCAAATTACAACTTAGGTATATCACAAGTTAATGGAGTAGAAGTAAACACAGCAAAAGCAAACTACAGTTCTTATCCGTTAGACAGTGCAATCAATGTTGTTGGTGGAGACTGGAAAAACTTTGATAGATTTACAAATACATGGACAATAACAGATTCTTTATCCTATATAATGAAGGATTATAATGGTGATGTATACCAAATTATCTTTACTGGAACTGGTGGTTCTGCAACTGGAAAAATGTATTTTACCAAAGAAGCAATTGCTTACGTAAGTATTCAAGAAAATTCTCCGGTTACAAATCTTGGTGTTTTCCCAAATCCAACTACTGGTATACTAAACATTAATTTCGAGTTAGTTAATGCTAACCAAGAAACTAGTATTGTGCTGATGGATGTGAATGGAAGAATTGTGAGAACAATATCTAACGGAAATAGCTTTCAAGGATTTAACCAAATTAGCGAAGATATTTCTGATTTAAATCAAGGAGTTTATTTCTTGACAATTCAATCTGGAGATGCTATAATTACTAAAAGAGTTATTAAACAATAGTTAAATAGGGCAAGAGAAATCTTGCTCTTTTTTTATGAAATATTTTTCTCTCATATCGCTTATTTTTATCTCTTCCTTTGGTTTTGGACAGAGCTATAAGGTAACTGTTGTAGATGAAAATAATGTTGCTATACCCTTTGTTGCTACTGAGATTATCTATTCTGTTAATTCAGAAAAAAAATCAAAACAAACTATAACAGATGGGAATGGTTTTCTTTTTATAGATACCAATTGGAAAGAGGTTAAGCTTAGGTTAAAGCACATTAGCTATCAAACTAAATTTACTTCAGTATCTGCAACTAACAATAAAGTAACACTCTATTTAGATCAAACTGAACTTACCGATTTTGTAGTTACTGGGCAGTATACTCCAAGTTCTGATGAGAATACCTCACACAAAGTGAGAGTTATTGATAGTAAAAGAATAGAAGCGCAAGGAGCTGTTACTTTACAAGAGTTAATGGAGCAAGAAATGAACATTAGAGTTTCTCAAGATAATGTTTTGGGTGCTTCTATGAGTGTTCAGGGTTTATCAGGTGAGAATGTAAAAATACTGATTGACGGAGTTCCTGTAGTTGGAAGATTGAATGGAAGTGTTGATTTATCTCAAATTAACCTAAATAATATTGAGCGAGTTGAAATTGTAGAAGGACCACTCTCTGTCAGTTATGGAACCAATGCTTTAGCAGGAACCATAAATCTTATTACTAAGAAGAATAAAAAGAAATTTGGTGGAAATGTAGATGCTTATTATGAAACTATAGGTCAATACAATCTAAATGGTAGAGTTGATTTTGCATTGAAATCTCATTCATTTTCTTTCTCATTGGGGCGTAACTTTTTTGATGGTTATTCGCAAGTAGATACTTCGCGAGTAATGGAGTGGAAGCCAAAAGAACAAGTTTTTGGTAACTTTAAATACTCAAATACCTATAAAAAGATTTCTTACGATTTTACTTCAGATATTTTTAACGAAGAACTAGAATCTAGAGGAGCACCAAGGCAGCCATATAAAGAATTTGCCTTTGATGATTACTTTACAACAAATAGATATTCTAATGCTTTAAACTTTAGATTTACTCCAAATAAAAACTCTTCAGTACAAGTATTGGGTGGTTACAACTACTATAACCGAATTAAAAACAGGTATTTAAAAGATTTGGTAAATGTGTCCTACGAATTAGTAGATGCAGCAAATCAGCAGGATACTAGTGTTTTTGATTTAATTTTTTCAAGAGGAACTTATTCTTTTGCTAAAGATTCGGCAAAAATAAATTACCAATTAGGGTACGACATAAATGTAGAATCCAACAGAGGAAGAAGGATAACTGATGGAGAAAAGCAAATAGGAGATTATGCGGTTTTTGGAAGTATGGAGTACAGGCCTACAACCAAAACTATTATCCGACCAGGAATAAGATATGCTTACAATACTGCTTACCAAGCACCAATAATTCCATCATTAAACATTAGGCATAAGTTTACTAAACATATGACTACTCGTTTTTCTTGGGGAAGAGGTTTTAGAGCTCCTTCGCTTAAAGAGCTTCACTTTTTGTTTGTAGATATTAATCATAATATTGCAGGAAACTCTGAGTTATTGGCAGAGAAATCGGATAACTTAATGTTCCAAATGAGTTATAAAAGAGGGATTAAAAGAGGAGTTTACAATTTTGATTTAAGCGGATTTTATAATTCAGTTCAGAACCAAATTAGCTTGGCTTTGGTTGATCAAGCTACTCAATTATATACTTATACCAACATAGGTCAGTTTTATAGCCAAGGATTAAATTTTAATTCTGGATTTAGATATAAGACTTACAAGACTAATTTTGGTGCATCTTGGACAGGAAGATATAATATCGAATCTGAGGGAAATCCAAATCTTCAAAAATTCTTTTACACACCAGAATTAATGGCTAGTTTTGGCTACGAAGTCGAATCATGGCAAGCTACTTTTAATTTATTTTTTAAACACACTGGGAAAGTGTTGGGTTATTTCGAAAGTGAATTGGATGGTGTTACTCAGTATGAGCTAGATTCGTATAACATGATGGATTTTACTGTGATAAAATACTTCTTTGATAAAAAATTGAATGTAACTTTAGGAGCAAAAAATATTTTTGACATTGGAACAATACAATCCGACCAAGCAATTGGTGGAGGTGTTCATACAGCAGGTAGTAATAACATTCCTGTAGCTTGGGGAAGAACTTATTTTACTCGTGTGGCTTATAATTTTTAATTAAAAATGAAACAATTTTTATTATACATAGTATTGATGGTTGTTGCAACTTCTTGTTTTAAAGAAGAAGATCCAATTACACCATTTGATAGAGGAGATTCAATAACACAAGTTATTTCTACAGGAGATAATGGAGATTATGGCGATCAGGTTTTTTATGATATTTCTGGAAACAAAGTAGTGAAAGTAATTGATCGTACTTCTTGGGATTTAGGATTCGAGACATCACCTACGGGAACAACCGTGAGATTAAATGGAGCGAACAAAATGCAAGCTTCTAAAACTGGAATAACAGATTTTAATGCTATTACCAATATTACCTCGCTTACTTTAACATTTGACTGGGATAGAGCAAGTGGTTCACAGGACTCAGTAGCTTTATTAGATTGGATATCGGGAGGAATTCCTACGAACGAAGTATTTATTATTGACAGAGGAGAAACACCATCACTAAGTGTAAGAGGGTTTAAAAAATTACAAATTATTAGTGTTAATGCTACGGAGTATGTGATTAAATATGCTAATGTGAATGGTTCTAACGAACAAACTAAAACGATTCCTAAGCAGACAGATAAGAATTTCACTTGCTTTAGTTTAGCTGGAAATGGTGATATAGTAAATGCTGAGCCAGATGCAGATGACTGGGATTTAGTTTTTACTCAATACTTGCACACATTTTACGATTCGGATCCAGCAGTTTACTATTCGGTTAATGGAGTTCTATTGAACCCTAAGAATGTAAAAGCTGCTTTGGTTTCTGATAAAAACTATGCGGATATAACCATTAATGAAGTTTCTACACATCCATTATCAGGATTTTGGAATACAATAGGTTACGATTGGAAAATATTTGATTTTGATACAGAATTATACCAGATTGATTTCAATAAAAGCTACCTTATTCTTGATAGAAAAGGGCTTTACTACAAACTAAGATTTATAGATTTTTACAACTCTTCAGGAGTAAAAGGATTCCCTAAATTTGAGTTTCAGAAGTTATAGAATTTAATCGTCTTTAGATTTTATTTTATTTTTTAAAAACTCTGGTAAAGACTCAACCGCTTTATTCAGTTTTTCTATATTTTCATTTCTACTTTCTTCATTCTTTAAATTCGCATTATAGTTCAGAAATAAATAATAAGTCAAAACTCTATTATAATAATCCAATTCATTATCAGCAATCATTTTTAATAGTATTTTTTCAATTTCTTCTTTGTTTTTAGTTTCAGACAATGCTCTTCCAACTCTGTAAATACTCGAATGGTAGTGGTTTTCTGCTGGATTTTCTACTCTTAGGCTTATACCAAGTATTAGATTAAAAACCTCAATATTTAGCATTTCTAATTCATTAATATAGGTTTCTCTATAACCTTCCATTGCATTACTGTAGGCTACACTTTGGAACCTATCGTTCATAATGTCTAAATGAGATTTCAAGAATATTTCCCAATTAACAGTTTCTGCTGATAAAAGTGCCATTTCAAGAGCTTGTCGCCTTGGGCTTTCATCTTGGCTACATGAACCAATTACTTTCGTACTCCTGTAGGTATCCAAAATGCTATCTTTTTCTATAATGTTTAAATCACGCCAGTTTTCGGGTAATGCAACCCATCCTCTTTTCGCATCCTCTTTAAATTTAGATACAGTAGTATCAATTAAACAATCAGCATAACCAACCATCCTAGCATATTTTTCTTTTAATGTTGTAGAGGTAAAGTTACTCGGAAAATATATTGCTGTTATCGAATTATGTGATTCCTCATATACCCAAGTTTTTGAATAATCTTTTCCATTTTGTTCCCAGTTAACAGGCTTTTCTACAGAGTAATTATATCTTTTATTAATAACATTTACTTGACTAAACTCTATAAGTTGTTCTTTTTTATAATTAGTGTAATAATTTTTAATAATCAACTCGTCCTTTTTTACAGTAGCATTTGGGTATTTTTTAATGAAATCTTTAAAGGATATTGCATTGTCCATATCTTTCATTGCTCTTTTTTTTAGTCCATTCTCCAGCCTTATTATATGACCAATGTTTTGACTTTTAGATTTATAAACTGTGTTCATTTCACATTTTCCGAAGCTTACATTTAGTGAATCAACTATATAGGAGAGTTTATTCATGGTAATGGAATCATAAATTAGTCCATTACTATGAATTGTAAATTCTTGGTTTTGTCCCAAGCAAAATGATGAGATAAATAGGAGGAGAGCAAAATATATAATTTTCATAACAATTAGATTAAGAAGTTTGGTTATTAAATATAACTCACAAATTGTTTTTTTGTTACAATAAAATTATCCTAATTTTTTAAAAATTATACTTATTCCAAAGTAATTGATTCAATTATTAATTTGAAACTTTCGTTTTTCTTATTCCCAATTAAAAAGGCAATTTCTTCTATTTCAGAGTGATTAAAGTTTGGTTTATCTAGTTTTCTTCCTCTAAAAGAAGGGTAGAAGTCACCCAAAAAGAGTTTAATCGTTTCCCATTCTCCAGAGGTTTTAAACTCAGTAATGTATGAATATCTGAGATTATTTTCATTCTTTATTCTAAACTGATAGTTTTTTTTATCTCCTTTTACTCTTAGTAATACATGAGTTTTACTTTTTGTAGAAACAGGCATACCAGTATACCTTATAGAAGAAAACCCACCATAATTTTCGGTAGAAACTGTACCAAAGAAAACTCCGTTATTTTGTTCATTAAGAATTAAATTTCCTTTCGACCTTCCACCCATTACAGTATCATCAACCACTTTCCATTTATTAAAATTGGAGTCAGATTTAAAATCAAAAACAACTGTGGTGCTTACCATTACTGATATGAATAAAATAGTGCTTAGTAGTTTCATAACTCTAATTTAAAAGAGTTCTGCGCTTAATGCCACCTTTTACGTGATTAACATCAAACTCGGTAACAAAAGCCGATACATCTACCGAATCAATTAAATTAAAAGTCTTACGAATATCAATTCTATTAATGATTATGTGAATAATATCCATGTCTTTTTGAATTCCAGAATTTCCAATTCCATGGCTACCTTTGTATACAGTAATACCTGTTTTAATTTCTTTTACTAGCAATTCCTGAACAGCTGCAGATTTTTTGGACACAATCATTATACCTACATAGTTTTCGAACCCCTTGATAATAAAATCAATAACAACACTTGTAACTAGGTAAGTAAGTACCGAATACATAGCAACTTCCACTGAAAGAAGAAATGCTGTGATTCCAAAAAGTATCACATTAAAAATCAAAATTGTTTTACCAATGCTAATTCCATATTTTTCGTTCACATAAATCCCTAGTATCTCTGAACCATCCAACACAGATCCATTTTTAATTGCTAATCCTATTCCTGATCCTAAAAATAACCCACCAAAAATTGCAATTAAAAGCTTATCGTCAGTAATGGATTGGAAGTTCTCGAAATGAATAAAAATTGCCAAGCCAATTATGGAAGCAATAGATTTAAAAAACACCTTTTTTGATACTGTGTACCAGGCCATGATAAGGAAGGGTATACTTACAAAAATTAAAATGAAAGAGATGTTAATAGGAAACTCTTCGCTTAATAAAATAGCAATTCCAGTTGCTCCTCCATCCAAAAATCCATTTGGTAATAAAAATGCTTTTAATCCAATGCTGGCTAATACTATACCAATGAATATTTGTACATATTCATTCACAGTATTCATTACATTTTTGGTTCTACTCATGGTGTTATTTTAAATATCTTTCTGCATGTGAAGTCCCATAATTCGATAACCTTCGTTAAAATAGAATTTATGCGATTTACTATTCTCAATATACGTGTTTAATTCCATAGAGATACATTCTTTTTCTTGAGCCCATTGTTGAACTAAGTTTAAAAATTTTTTGCCGTAACCTTTATTGTGATGGCTAGTATCTATAACGAAATTATCTACTTCTATTTGCTTACCAGAGTATAGCCTAACTGTTATCCAAATACTCATTACACCAACTAAAGCATCATCAGAATAAAACCCAAAGCATCTATAGTTTTCAAACTCAAACATCTCTGTTTGGCGTTTTAACTGTTCCTCTTTTTCAAGATTAGGATTTAACTGCTGTGTTAATTCACAAATCTTAGTTAGGCTTTTAATTGATAATAATTCAATTTTTTCGTCCATTTTAGTATTTAATAAAATGCTATTCTAAAGAAAATATTTTATTTCATCTTCAATTTCCAAAGGAGTAGTTTGAGGAGAAAAGCGTCTTACAACCGTACCTTCTTTATTCACTAAAAATTTCTCAAAATTCCACCTGATGTCATTTTCATCTTCTAGTTTTTGAGCATCTTTTAAATAAGAGTATAGAGGATGCTGGTTAGCTCCATTTACTTCTATTTTTTTAGCCAGTTCAAAAGTAACTCCATGATTTACTTTACATGTTTCTACCATTTCCTCATTAGTCAATGGCTCTTGCCCACCAAATTGATTACATGGAAACCCTAATACTTTTAATCCTTTATCAGAGTATGTTTTATTCAAATACTCTAATCCTTCGAACTGAGGAGTAAGTCCACATTTGGTAGCAGTATTTACTACTAAAAGCACTTTTCCTTTGTACTCAGAAAATTGCTTTTTTTCTCCAGTTGGAGTTTCATATTCTAATGTGTAAATTGATTTTGCTTCCATCTCAGTATTATTTTCAGTGTTAGTAATTTCTGTTTCGGTTGTAGCTTTTTGAGTTGACTCACAAGCAAATAAACCCATTAAAAGAGTTGCATAAATTATATTTTTCATCAAGATATTTTTTTTAATTCTTTGATAATATCTCCTTCAAATGCTGAAGGTTTAGTTTTAGGTGAATATCTTTTTATCGGCTTTCCATCAGGGTCTATTAAAAATTTCTCGAAATTCCATTTAATCCTACTAGAGAAAATTCCCGATTTAATCTTGTTTTTTAGATACTTATAGATTGGGTGAGTTTTACTACCATTTACATCAATTTTTTCCATTAACTGGAAAGTAACTCCATGGTTAATTTGGCAAGTTTCTTCCATTTTATCGTTTGTTACAGGCTCTTGCCCTAAAAACTGATTACAGGGAAATCCTAGTACTACAAGTCCTTTTCCTTTATAATCTTGATGAAGCTTTTCTAATCCTTTAAACTGAGGAGTTAGGCCGCACTTAGTAGCTGTATTTACTACTAACACTACTTTTCCTTTATATTCTTCCATAGAGATAGTTTCTCCATTGGGTTTGTTTGCTTCAAATTTGTGTATGGTCATAGTTTGGTTTTGTTGTCTCAAAAATAGCGATTAACCTATTCTTAATCCATTTTTTACGGGTTTATCTGTGCTTAATAAAATTACCTCTTTGTTTTCTCCCACAGCTCCCATTACCAAGCATTCGCTTTGGATTGTTGCAATTTGCTTTTTAGGAAAATTAATAGTAGCAATTATTTGTTTTCCAATAAGTTCCTTAGTAGAGTAGAGGCTGGTTATTTGTGCAGAACTCTTTTTAATTCCAAACTCACCAAAATCAATAGTTAGTATATAGGAAGGGTTTCGAGCCTCAGGAAAATCTGTAGCTGTAAGGATTGTACCAACTCTCATTTCTACTTTTTCGAACTCTTGCCAGGTTAGGTTATTTTGCATTTCCATCTATAATTTCAATGCTTTTTAACGAAAGAGTTTTTGGTAAACCGCTAATACTTATAAGTGTGGCAAAAGTTCGAGCTTTATCAATTCCATTGTCATCATTAAATGGTCCACCAGATATTTGTGCTCTTCCGCCTTCTATCTTTGCCATTGCTATTGGTGCGAGAAAAACTTTATCATTAATACAGATAGCAATTCCAGTTTGTTCCACAGAACTTCGTTCAGTCATATCAGCCCAAGAAATAGTCGCTTTTTTACTAAAACGAACAGAAATGTATGGGTTTTCACTTATTTCTTCAAGTTTTGGTTCGGCAGATATAATATCATTTTGATCTATTTCTGGACGACCAGATTTAGTTTTTTTAACTAAATAAAGATAATATAGAGGAATACCTTCATTAGTCATTCCTAAAGATTTAGCATCCCACATAAATTCTAATTTGTTTGGAAATAAATACTTTATATATTCTTTTTTCAAATATTCATTTATTTGAGCGGTATCAGTTAGTTTAGCATATCCCAAAATTGGTCCCTCGTTCCATTGAGATTCAGCATTTGAATTTGGATACAAATATGCAGATAATGGGTTTACTTTTCTGAAATAAAAATTTTCTTCCTCTTCAGATAAATTCAATTTTACTACAGAATCCATTTCTTCATATTTTGCAATTGCTCCAGGATATATTGAATCTGATAATACTTTATTTAAATTTTCATAAAGATTGTTTCCAATATCAGTATTCTTGTAGGTATGCCAAAATTCAAGTTTTATATTCTTTAAAACGAGCTCATTTATTTTATTTGTATCAAAATCTTCTTCAAAATACAAAGCGACTTGAGAGTTTTCGTTTGTCCCCTCAAACCTATTTGTAATCGATTTAATACGAGAAGTGATTTTATTGAAAGTTATATCTTCAATAACTTCTCCGTTATTTTCGATTATTATTTTGTAATGCGGTTTAAATTCTTTTGTACAAGAAAAAAATAAAATTGAAAGAATTAAAAGTAGAAGTAAATTTTTCATAATCAAATAATTATCTCCAACCCATCAAACCCAAGTTCAACACTAGCTGGTAGTTCGTTCATAATATCTTCATGTAACCCTAAAGTATGGCTCATATGAGTAAAATAAGCTTTTTCTGGATTAATTCGTTTCACCATTGCTATGGCTTCTTCCAGAGTAAAATGGGAAATATGAGGAGTTTTTTGAAGAGCATTCAATACCAAAACTTTTGTTCCTTTTACTTTTTCTATTTCTTCGTCAGAAATAGCATTCATATCTGTGATGTAAGTGAAATCGCCTATTCTAAACCCAAATACTTGTAATTTATAATGCAATCCATCAATAGGAGTTATCATATCCCCATTTATTTCAAAAGGAGAATTAGTAATTACATTCGCATTAATTCTTGGTATTCCAGGGTAATTAAATCGTTCGTCAAACACATAATGAAATTCTTGTTTTAATTGGTTTAATACTCTTTGGTGAGCAAATATCTCTATTTCTTTTTTGTGTTTAAAACAGAATGGGCGCACATCATCCATTCCTGCAACATGGTCTTTGTGTTCGTGTGTATAAAGGATTCCGTCAATATTTTGAACATTTGCTCGTAACATTTGTGTCCTAAAATCTGGACCAGAATCAATAACTAGAGTATTATTTTCAGTTTCGATTAATACTGAAACTCTTAATCGTTTATCTTTTTCATTTTTAGATTGGCATACTTCGCATTCGCATGCTATTACAGGGATTCCCTGCGAAGTTCCAGTTCCTAAAAATGTGATTTTCATTAGGCAGGTACGTTTAATTCAACCAATTCTGTTAAAGCTTCCATTACAGTATCGATTTCTTGTTTAGATGTGTGCTTACTAAAAGAAAATCTTAAAGGAACGTAATCACTCGCATTTTCATAAATACCTCTTATTACATGAGAACCTTGACTAGCTCCAGAGTTACAAGCACTTCCTCCAGACACTGCTATTCCTTTCATGTCTAATTTAAAAGTTAATAGTGCATTGTTTTCGTTATTTGGAAAAGAAACTGAAAGGACTGTGTACAGGTAATCAGTTGTACTTCCATTAAATCGGATTTGATCACCAAACTGAGCAATAAGTTTACCTTTCATGTACTCTCTAATCTCAGTAATATAAGCTCTGTCTTCGTCCAAAGTTTTATAAGCTAACTCTATTGATTTGTGTAATCCTGTAATTCCAATCATGTTTTCTGTACCGGCTCGCAATCCTCGTTCTTGACCTCCGCCAATTAACATAGAATTTAATCCGATTTTTTTATTCAAATACAAAAATCCAACTCCTTGAGGTCCGTGAATTTTATGAGCCGAACATGCAGTAAAATGAACGCCCATTTCTTCAAAATTAAGAGGAAAATGCCCAACAGTTTGAACTGTATCCGAATGGAAATAAGCTTTGTATGTTTTGCATAAATCGCCTACTTTTTTCATTGGTAATATAGTGCCAATCTCATTATTGGCATGCATTAGAGTAACCAAAGTCTTTTTATCCGATCCAGCAAGTAATTCTTCTAAGTGAGCTAAATCCACTTCTCCAAATTCATTTACTTTAACATAATCAACTTGAATTTTATCTGCACATAATACTTTTACTGTGCTCAATACTGCTTTGTGCTCAATTTCAGAAGAAATAATTCGAGTAACACCTAAATCGTCAATCGCACATCTAATCGTCATGTTGTCAGACTCTGTACCACAAGATGTAAAAATAATTTCGGAAGGTTGTGCACCAAAATGTGCAGCAATTTCTCTTCGGCAAGTTTCTACTTTGTTTTTGGCTTTTCGCCCAAATGAGTGAGTAGCAGAAGGGTTTCCAAAGCTATCATTCATAAAATCAGTCATAGCTTTAATAACCTCTGGATCAAGCTGTGTTGTGGCTGCACTATCTAAATATATTGACATTTTCTTTTTTTTAATTATTTATAATTTCGTGGATGTCATCAATCACTTGTTGCGCTATTTTAACCGCTCCTTCTTCAGTTCCACTTTCTGAGTATACTCTGATGATAGGTTCTGTATTTGATTTTCTCAAATGAACCCATTCATTAGCGAAGTCAATTTTAACTCCGTCAATGTCATTTACTCTTTCGTTTTTGTATTTTTCTTTCATTTTCAACAAGATATCGTCCACATCAATTTGTGGAGTCAATTGAATCTTGTTCTTGCTCATTTCGTAATTTGGGTAAGAATCTCTTAATTCTCTACAAGTCACTTTTTCTTTAGCCAAATGGGTTAAAAATAATCCTATCCCAACTAATGCATCTCTTCCGTAATGGCTTTCTGGGTATATAATCCCTCCATTTCCTTCTCCACCAATTACTGCATTTTCAGCTTTCATTTTGTCTACCACATTTACTTCCCCTACTGCAGAAGCAAAGTATTTTCCACCATTCTTAACTGTAACATCATTCAATGCACGAGTAGAAGAAAGGTTAGAAACAGTGTTACCAGGTGTATGTTTAGTTACATAATCTCCAACTGCTACAAGTGTGTATTCTTCGCCAAACATGGTTCCGTCATCACAAACAAAGGCCAGTCTATCCACATCTGGATCTACTACAATTCCTAAATCAGCATCATGTTCCACAACTAGTTTAGAAATCTCAGTTAAGTTCTCGGCTAATGGTTCTGGATTGTGAGGAAAATGTCCTGTTGGCTCGCAATATAATTCTATTACTTCCACTCCAAACTCTTTTAAAAGTTCAGGAATAAAAATTCCTCCTGTAGAATTTACGGCATCTACCACAATTCTGAAACCTGCATCTATTATAGCATCTTTATCAACCAATTCTAAATCCAGAACTGCATTAATGTGTTTGTGTAAATAGGTATCGTCTTTAGTGTATGTTCCAAGATCATCTACTTCTGAAAAGGAATAATTTCCGTTATCAGCAATGTTTATTAATTCTTCGCCTTCGCTTCCAGAAATAAATTCTCCTTTTTCGTTCAATAATTTAAGCGCGTTCCATTGTTTAGGATTATGACTTGCTGTGATGATTATTCCTCCATCAGCATGTTCCATTGGTACTGCAATTTCTACAGTTGGAGTAGTGGAGAGGCCTAAATCAATTACTTCTACTCCCATTCCAATTAATGTTCCCGAAACTAAATTGGAAACCATTTCACCAGAAAGACGAGCATCACGACCAATTACAATTTTGATTTTTGATTTGTTTGAGCGGTTTTTAATGAACTGGGCATAAGCCGAAGTAAATTTCACCACATCAATAGGAGTAAGGTTTTCGGAGATTTCTCCACCAATTGTTCCTCGTATTCCCGAGATAGATTTTATTAAAGTCATTCTTTATTCAATGTTTACACAAATGTAAGAAAAAATGAAGCTTTAGGTTTGTGTTTTGGTTTGAGATATGAACCTTAATTTGGGGATAAATCTTCTTTGTTTTTAAGAGCTTTAATTAGTTCAGAGTAACTAGTTAATAATCGTATTTGCTCTTCATCCCTTAATCCTTGTGAGTTGGGAGCTCCGCAATCTTGATTGCTTATTTGTCGAATTAATTTTCCGTTTTTAAAATAACTTCTTGTTTCAATAATCACTGATTCATCAAATTCAAACACTTGATTGTCATTGTTTTCTTTCATCATAACGGAATCATAATACATTGGTCTATTGTACTTATATTCCATTTCAAACACAAAGAAAACCTCATTATTTTCCACATAAAACTCCTGAACCAATTGATAAATTTCTCCAAAATTTCGGATATGAATTTTTTCAATCTTTTTGTTTTTAGTGTAATAAGTTGCAATTCCACCTTCTAACGATTCCCAAATATCTCGTTCTTCAATTTTATCCCAATTCGTTTCTGAATTAATTCTCTCGAACTTTTTTCTGGAGATTTTATTTAATTCAATTAAATCTAATTTGTCATTTCCTAAATCAACTTGTAACCAATAAGAAGCTAATGAGTCGAGATTGAAATTAGTATCTTTAAATATTTCGTTAACAATAACTTGATTGGATGAGTCTTGTTTTAATTCTATATCCGAAAAATCAGTTGTTATCTCTTTTTCAGAATTATTTAGTTCATTTCCATCTACGCAACTTGTGGAAACAAAAATTAAGAAGAATACTCGATAGTTTATTTTGCTTTTGATAATGCTTCTTTAATAAAATCCTTAATCTGTTGAGTTTGTCTTGCAGCTTTATTTTTTCCAATTTGAGCAGCTACATAAGTCACAATAAATATAAGTAAAAATACAGGAGAAATATAAAGTAGAATTCCACTTTTACCAATAGTTAGCATTCCTGAACCAATTACAGCAGAAATTGTGAATCCTGCAATTGCAAATACATACAATACCATAAAACTAGCCCAAAGATTGGGTTTAGGACCAACAATTCCTCTTACAATTGTTCCTTCTGGTGTTTCTTCAAGGTTGAAACTTGCGTGTGGCGACCAATAATGCTGGTGGTTTGGATGAATATCTATAGTGCAGTGGTTGTGTCTTTTGCTAAAAGTAAAATCCTCCAAATGAAATTGCTCGTTAGCAATTAATACCCTCCTAACTTCATCAGGTTTCAAAGGTATTTCTTCTCTTATTCTGGGTCTTACTTTTACTTCAGCCATGCTAGTTTGTTTTCATAAATCTAATTTTTGAGAAGCTGATATCCTAAAATCATGATATCTATCACTTATTTAAACTAACTATCCCTATTAAGATTCATGAATAATTAAATTATCTCTACTTTTATCTCAATGAAACTAGTTGAGAAAATATTTAAAGGAAAACTCGAGAACATCATTCTTGTTATCACTTTTGTGATGGGTTTAACTTACATCTATATTTCTCCACCATTTCAAGTTCCAGATTCTCCTAACCATTTTTTTAGAACCTACCAATTAGCAACAGGTCAAATAACTCCGAGTACTGAAAATAACTCAGTAGGAGGTTTGGTGCCAAATTCTTTCTATGAGTTACAAAATACGTTTACTCCGTATCGTTACAATTCTTACCACAAAATGGAACGTGCAATTTTGGATAGCGCAAGGCAAATAGAATTGAATGAAAGCGACCAAGTTTACATGCACTTTCCCAATACTGGAGTTTATTCGCCAATATCTTACATTCCTCAGGTTATTGCCATGCGAATAGGATTGTGGCTCAATTTAAAGCCAATTTCTATATATTATTTGGTAAGATTTTTCGCCTTTTTCTTTTGGTTTGGGATGATGGTTTTGACCTTTCGTTTTCTTCCAATTAAAAAGCTTTTATTTGGTGTTTTGGTTCTGCTTCCAATGTCATTATTTATAAATACTTCGTTTAGTGCTGACATGATGATTAATGG
>CALLII010000035.1 GCA_938009745.1 uncultured Flavobacteriales bacterium | reverse complement strand
ATTCTTCTCAAATACTACTTTACCAGCCATGTCTATAATTACTATAGATAAATTTTGGTGTTCTTCCTTAAAAGTAATTGTAACATTATCACTCTCAGTAGTTGGGTTTGGAGAAATAGTAAATTCAATTGATTCTCTTTCTTCCATTTTAACTCCTACTGAAGGGTTTCCTTCAATTGAAGTAAAAACATAATCTCTAAAATTTTCAAGATTCTTCTTATTTAATGTAGCTTCTCCATGAATTAATGGTCCATTTGTTACATCAATATCTCTAATTGATTCTAAGTAATCTGCATTTAATTCAATTGTTTTTTCTCCTGTTCCGCTAATACCAGCCGTGTTAATTGTAGAATAAAAATAACTTACATCACCCAATGAATGAATTTCAAAAACTCTATTTGGTGTAATTCCAAAACTAGTTCCTTCAATAGCGGTAAACCTGTATCCCGGAGTCCAACCCCAATGCATACTTGGTGATTTTGGAGCCAAAGGATTAGTAGAAGGATATAATGATGGGTCTAAATGATTTAAAGAAGCGTCTACTCCTACTGCAATAGTTACTTTTTCTAAAGTAGTTATATTTAATGTAGTTAACGAATCTAAAAGAGTTGTTCCAGCATTCACAAGAAACACCCTATTTATTGGAGTCACAGTTCCTCCATCATGAGTTATAGAAACCACAGTTAAGTAATATTCTAATCTTGTAAAGTCTAATGAATTTCCTAAGTTATTAGTGTTTTGAGAATTGTAAGCAAATGCACTTGCTCCTAGTTTATGATTAACTTTTATATTTAATTTTGTTTGTGAAATGGCTATGCTACTTACAAATAATAGAATAGCTAATTGTATAGATTTTTTCATCTTAATTGATTTTATAATATTTGGGTATAATTTAATTTACTTTTTTATGATGTATTAATTGAGAAAATCAATTAATAGACTAAAAAGCAGAATCAAATAAGGTAAGACTCAATATATCTGAAAATATCGTTTTTCTTAATATTGGGGGGTGGTTGCAGTTTCCTAAAATCATTGAATTCAGTTTTAAACTCACTGTAATAAATGTTTTTAACTAAAATAAATGTGGTTGTAATATTTAATTTTAATGTAGAAACAGCATCATAATCAGAAAGTTGATAGTCGTCTGAAGTATTTACTTCAAATTTATCAAAAGAACAACAACCCGGTTTTTGAAAGTAAGATTGGTCAGCTTTTCTTACAATCTTTTCTTTCTTTTTGCAAGGTTCTATCTTTCCAAGAACAGCAACTTCGAATAATTCATTTCCACAATAGTGCATGCTTAAACTTATTCCTGTAGAAGAAATAAATATAAGTAAAGCCAATAAAAGGCTTGTAACTCTATATGTTGGGTTTATTTTCATAATCTGAACTTACCAAATATACGAAATAAACTTCATTATAAATTATAAAAAAATATCCTTAAATCAAACTCAATAAATAACCTAAAACTCCTCCACCTAGTACTATCCACATTGAGTTTAGTTTTTTAGGCCCAAATACAAAGAAAAATCCTAATGCTGCAATAACTATAGCTTTCCACTCTGGAACCCAATCAACAAATAAAATACTAGTACTCATTGTAAATAATACAGCTAGCATTACTCCTACTGCTGCTACATTTACTGAATCCAAAAAGAATCCTAAAAACTTAGAGCTTCTCATTCTTTTTACCAAAGGATTAAGCATCCAAACGAATAAAAATGATGGAAGAAATATTCCTATTGAGGCTGCTACCGCTCCCCAAAATCCTCCTAATTGATATCCAACAAAAGTTGCAGTAGAAAGTACTGGACCAGGTGTAAATTGACCTACAGCAATTGCATCAAGCAAAGCTTGCATTGTCATATACCCTGTAGACACTAGTTCGTCTTCTAGGTAGGCAAAAAGCACATATCCACTTCCGTAAAGTACAGCTCCTACTTTAAGGAAAATCCAGAAGATTTTCATTGATGGTAATAAAATTTGAGGAATTGAGGCTGCAGAAGTATTAGCTACAATTAAAGGAAGTAATTGCTTTATCTCTATTTTTTTACGTGAATCATCTTGTAAATAAAAAAATGCTGCTCCCAAAACTCCAGCACCTAGTAATGCTAAAATTTCACTTACACCTAAAAATCCTGAGGCAATAATTACTAAAACACCTAGTACTGCTAATTGCCAATTCTTTACTGCTTTTTTGCCAAGCTTAAGAACTGCTCCTGCAATTATGGCTAATACTGCTGGTTTAATTCCGTAAACGAATTGTTCTATTTGGGGAAGTTTTCCATATTCAACATATAAAAAAGCTAAGAAACCTGTAAGAACAACTGCTGGAAATATGAAACAAAACCCTGCAACAAATAGTCCTAAAACACCACCACGAGTGTATCCGCAATGCATTGTCATTTCTGTAGAATTGGGTCCAGGAATAAGATTTGTAGCCCCCATTAAATCAAGAAAATGTTGGCGATCCATCCATTTTCTTTTTTCAACAATTTCATCTTCCATCATTGCAACATGTGCAGCAGGGCCACCAAAAGCAAATAGCCCAAGTTTAAAAAAAACTTGAGCTATTTCCGAAATATTTCCTTTCTTATTCATAGTTCCAAAGATAGAAAACTATGAAAAAAGAATACGAATGTTACATTAAATTTATGTTACTTCTTTTGAGTAGCAAATATCCTTTTCATATCTGCCAAAAACTTTACTTCTTCTTTTCCTGCAACTGCTCCTTGAGGGTAACCAGCACTTCCCCAAGCATTAATACTTACTTGACTGGTTGTAGCGTTTTTAGTTGTGTTAAAAATCCAAACTGTTGGGTAACCTCTAACTTTAAACAACTGAGCCAATTCTCTATTTTGCTTAGCAATATTTGCTGGCAATTGCTTTCTTCTAGGAAAATCTAACTCCAATAAAATTACTTCTTCTTTTGCCCATTTTATAAATGCTTCTTTAGCAAATACGTTTTGCTTTAGTCTTGTACACCATCCACACCAGTCGCTTCCTGTAAAGAAACCAAAGATTGGTTTTCCAGTTTTTTTCGAAACTTCATTTGCTTTTTGAAAATCAGTGAACCATTCTAATCCTGATTCATCAATCACTTCAGAAATCGAAATTTCTTCATTTGTTTTATTATCTGTTATAAAACTAGAAGAAACTGCTCCTATAATTATTGCCAATGCAATTAATAAACTATACTTTTTCATGCTTTTTTGTTTTTAATCTTATTTCAAATATACTAATATCTATAAAATTGTTATTTCTAATAACAATAATTTAATAGTCTGTAATACGTTATAAAACTTACAAAAGTTGTTCCAAAACTTAGATTCCAAAAACTTCTTTGCTATTCACAGTAGTTATTTCCGCAATTTTTTCAAGAGATACTTCATGTAAGTCTGCAACTTTTTGTGCAACTAAAGTTAAATAAGTAGATTCGTTTCTCTTTCCTCTATTAGGATGTGGAGCTAAATAAGGTGAATCAGTTTCTAATACTAAATGTTTCAAATCAATTTGTTTCACAACCTTGTCTACTCCTGCATTTTTAAAAGTAACCACCCCTCCTATTCCTAATTTAAAGCCTCCGTAATCTATAATTTTATTGGCTTGTTCTATGGTTCCATTAAAGCAATGAAAAATTCCAGTTAAATTATCGTCATTGTGTTTATCAACTATGGCGAAAATCTCCTCAAACGAGTCTCTTGCGTGAATTACTATCGGTAGTTTTAATTCTTTAGCTAGTATTATTTGGGATTCAAATGCTTCTTCTTGAATCTTTTGAGTGGTTTTGTCCCAATACAAGTCAATTCCTATTTCACCAATGGCATAAAACTTCTCTTTCTTAAGTAGTTCTTTGTATTCAGCTAATTCTTGCTCCCAGTTTTTATTAACCGAACAAGGGTGAATCCCAATCATAGGGAAACAATTTTCTGGATATTGCTCTACCAATTTCATCATTCCATCCACTGAGCTTTTATCAATGTTTGGCAAAAACAAACGAGAAATTCCATCATCAAAACAGTTCTTAATTATTTGTTCTCTGTCTTCATCAAATTGATTGGCGTAAAGGTGGGTGTGGGTATCAGTTAAAATCATGATGCAAAATTAAGAATTACCAATTATGAAATACGAATTTTTGAGTCATTATTAATTTTATTTAGTATAGAATTAATTCATTATGTCTATTTTTTTAAAATGTAACTCATGAATAAAATAGTAGCTTTCATGAAGTTAATTGTATTATTTTAAAAATCTTAGCTAAATTAGGTTCTAGATAACAGTTTAAAAAAAAAAAACAATTGATTCGAAATAAATCGCTTAATTAACAAAACATGAAATTAGTCATATCACTTTCGCTATGTATATTCTCTATTATTTCTTTCTCACAAGAAAGTGTTTTTGTTGAAAATATAAATCAGTGGGAAAAAGAAGTTCAATATGAAACAGAAATAAAAGGTGGTAATGTATATTTTACTGACAATTCTTTAGTTTTCGATTTATATGACTTAAATCAGTTTAACCAGTTATCTGAAGATATTCATCATCAAGAATACTCGAAATCAGTAAAATTAAAAGACGCAAAACTTAATAGACATTCATATAAATGGAACTTAATTAACAGCAATAATTTTAATTGGTTAGGTACTAATAAATTTGATTATCACTACAATTATTTTTTAGGCAATGACAAAAGCAAATGGGCTTCTAATGTACCTCTATATCAAGAAATAAAGACTAATAATGTTTATAAAAATATTGACTTAAAAACAAGTACAAAAGACGGAAATTTAAAATATGATTTTATAGTTCACCCCGGAGGAGACGTATCTTCCATAAAAATGAATTACCAAGGAATTGAAGAGATTTCGATATACAATAACAGACTTAAATTAAGTATTTCTTATGGCGAAATTATTGAGCAAGAACCTTATGTTTACCAAATAATAAATGGAATTAAAATTGAAATCTCATCCTCTTATAAGTTAAAAAATGGAGTTGTATCCTACGAGATTGGAGACTATAATTCTCGTTATGATTTAATTATTGATCCTACAGTAATTGCTTCAACATATTCTGGAAGTACTTCTACCATTTATGGTCATACAGCAACATTTGATTCAAGCGGAAATATATACTCAGCCGGAGCGGGATTTTCACCAGGTGGTCTTCCTGTAACAACAGGTGCATACCAAACTACATTTGGGGGCAACAGAGAAATGTGTATTTTAAAGTATAACCAAACGGGAAGTGCATTAATATACGCAACTTATTTGGGTGGGAGCTCGAGTGATTATCCACATAGTATGTTCGATTATAATAATAATTTGTACGTTTTGGGTTCTTCAGAATCATCAGATTTCCCTGTAACAACAGGAGCTTATGACGTTACCCATAATGGTCAGTCAGATATAGTGGTAACAGTTCTTAATCCTACCGGTAGTGCATTATTAGGCTCTACTTATGTAGGTGGTAGTAATGATGATGGAAGAAATGTTATTACACCAAATTATGGAGATAGATATAGAGGTGAAATTATAGTTGATGGAAATGGAAATGCCTATGTTTCTACTTCTAGTAGTTCTAATGATTTTCCAACTACAGCAAATGCCTTTCAGTCTACTCATGGTGGCTCTCAAGATGGTGTGGCTATTAAATTAAATCCAACATTAACCAACTTATCATTCAGCACTTATCTTGGAGGAGCATCTGACGATAGTGGATTTGGTGTTAAAGTAAATGGCTCTACAACCTATATTTGCGGTTCGGCAGGAACTAGTTTTTTTACTCCTCCAAGTGGCTCATATTCTAATTATAATGGAGGAAGAGATTCTTATGTTGTAGCTTTAAACTCTAATGCTACGGCAATTACATCTGGAACTTATTTTGGAACAACTTCTGATGAAGAAGCTTACTTTATAGAAATTGATGGAAATAATGATGTATATATTTTAGGTTTAACAAGTGGTTCTATCAATTCTACTCCTGGGAGATACTCTAGAGGAAATAAATTATATGTCGCAAAATTTAATTCTACACTAACCAACTTAGATTATGTCTCTGCTTCGAACGATATGGCTCCAGTAGCTTTTTTAGTAGATAATTGCGGAAATATTTATATTTCGGGACATGGTGGACTCTCTTCGCTAAACGGAACTTTTGAACTAACTGCTGGTTTTTTTCAATTAACCCCAGCAGGCTTTTACTTAATGGTGCTCAATCCTAATGCAACAGGATTATTATTTGGAACGTATTATGGAGGTTCTGGATCCCACGTAGATGGAGGCACAAGTAGGTTCGATAAAAAAGGAATTGTATATCAGGCAACCTGCACAAGTATGGGGTTTCCAACTAATACAAATGCATATGCAACAACAGGAGCTGCTGGATTTGATGTAACAGTATTTAAAATAGATTTCGACTTTTTAAATAGCGAAGTTTCATTTGTTCCTAGTCCAGAAGATGAAACTGTAAGATTTAAAGGCGAATTTTGTTATGATATTGTAGCATTTAGCAATGGTGAAGATACCTTTGAAATTGATATTGCCTCAAATGCTTTTGACTTCGGAGCTTTTTTAACATTACCACCTAGAAAGAATAATTTAAAATATGATTTTTACTGGAACAATACAACAACCAGCTCTAAAGACACCACATTTGACGTAAGCCCTATAAAAATTAGCGAACGTAAATATGCAGGAATAAGAACTACTGGAGTAAGATTTTGCTGGAAGCCAGAAATGTGTGAAATCCTTGAAATCGATACTTTTAAAATAGACTTATTTGCTGTAGGAAGAGGATGTGATGGAATTATAGACACATCAGAACGAACTATAAACATTATAGTAGATAACCCCTCTATTCCACCCCATGAAGTTCCAAATGTATTCTCTCCTAATAATGATGGTATAAATGACATATACCGATTAAACCCTGCTTCTTTTGATGAATGTATAGATGTGTTAACTGTGAAAATTTATAACAGATGGGGACAACTTATTTTTGAGTCAGATGATCCTCAGTTTGAATGGGATGGTAAAACAAATGAAGGAAAAGAAGTTTCCCCAGGCACCTATTTCATAATTTTGCAAGGGTTTTATGGTAGCAGAGAAGTTACCGATCAGTTTACTGTTAATCTTTTTAGATAGGTTTTAAATGAATTAATATTTATTTAATGAGCCCAGCTTTCATTTCTTCCAAACTACGATTAAAGACATTGAAATCAACTGGAGTATTAATTCCTGAAACTCTACCTCTATCACTGTGCTGCCAAAAATTCCATTGCTTATTATTTGGTTTGCTAACGTAATAATGAGCTATCCAAAGGGTGTAATCTTTAAATGTATCATCAAAGTTTTGTTTGTAGAAATCGTGATAGGTATATATAATTGGTTTTACTCCGTAATGTGTTTCTACTTTTTTAGCAAATTTCATTATGCCTTTCATTAAAAGTGTTGAAGATATATTTCCTTTTTCTTCTACATCAATAACAGGAGGAAAATCACCTTTGGTGAGCTTTACATTTCTGATGAAATGATTGGCCTGAAGTTCTCCTTTTATATTGGGTTTAAAATAATGGTAAGCTCCACAAATCAGCTTTTCCTTTTTGGAGTTTTTCCAATTATAATCGAATCTGGTGTCTTTGTGGGACAAACCCTCTGTGGCTTTAATGATTGCAAAGTCTAATTGGATATCTTTATCCTTCATTCCCTTTACCATTTTCCAATTAATTCGTCCTTGATGGTGGGAAACATCAATCCCATGAACTTGATATTGAGTTGGTATTTTAATTCCGAACTGAGTGTATCGCTTATAATGAATAGGAAACAATTGCTCATAAACTTGCCTCAGAGGATAGTACTCATTTGCAACAAAAATCCCTGTACCTAACAGCCATAAGAACAGAAACCAAAATGGATTCTTGCTTTTTTTATGTTTTTTTGTTAGTCTCAATAGTCTTTTTAATGTCAGTTTTATTTATATAAAATATTGTTAATCAATAATTAATTTAAATTATTTGAACTATTATAGGTACATAAATGTTGTTTTATCCTTTTTATATGGGAACCGTTTGTCGCAATTTTGTTTCATCAATAACACAAAAACTAAAGTTATGAAAACAATGAAAAGAATAATGATTGGAGCAGGATTAATAATTAGTAATCTTACTTTTTCTCAAGAACAACTAAAAGAAACTTGTACTGTATTAGATATTCAAGTGAAAGGAAATGCACATTTAAGTGCTAAAGAAGCTGGTAATTTAACCAGACATCTAATGAATAAGTTAAGCTTATACAACATTAGCTACGACCAAGACATTAATTATATTTTAAAAGAAGAAGAGCTTAAAAACTATAAAGTATATGAGAATGAGTTTAAAAAAACATTAAAATCCAATGTAATAAGTGATACCTCTATCACTAACAAAAGAGCTCAAGTTCTTACTAATATTGATAATGCATTTTACGATATTGAAACATCTAAAAAAGAAAAACTAATTGAAAAATCTGGAGAAGTATCTTACGAATGCTACAGTATTCAATGTTTGGAAAAAGTTGGAAAAATACTAGGTTCAGATAAAATGCTAAGTGGTTACATTGAGTTAATTAGGAATAATTACATTATTTCTTTCCGTGAATTTGATGTGAAAACAGGAAGAATTTCAAGATCTATTTCGAGAGAGTACAGAGACATTCCTGAGCAGATTAAAAATATGGTTTTAATTACACTTCAGGATATGTACGACCTAGAAGTAAATAAACAAATGGAAATATTTATTAGCCAAGAAGACAGTAGAGAAAGTGCCCAAAACAACCCAAACACCAAAAGATTGAATTTATCTGGAGTTAGGATGGGAGTTGTTCATGTTTTTGGTGATAATGCTTCTATATTAAAATCACCAGAAACTGCTGGTGGGTTTGATGCTGCCCCAACAATGTTTCAGTTTGGTTACCAGTTCGAGCGTCAGTATTTAAACCAAGGAAGAGTTCAGGGATTGTTTGAGTTTATTCCTACTGTAACTGGATTAGAACAAGGAATGTTTCTGCCTTCACTTACCATTTTACATGGATTAAGAGATAACAAATCAGGAATTGAGTTTGCGTTTGGACCTACTTTTGGACTTACAACTATGGCTCAAGGGTATTATGACAATGGAGAATGGAAACTAAGAAAAGAATGGACGTCTGGAGAACCAAATCCTAACGATATTTTTAAAAGACTTGACTCTAGAGGAACTGTAGAATTAAATGCAGGATTCTTATTTGGTGCAGGTTTCAGCCTTAAAAGTGGAGATTTAAATATTCCTGTAAACGTATTTACTGTAATGCAAAAGAAAAGCTTTAGAGCTGGTATCTCCTTTGGGTTTAATGCTAAAGGACAGTAAGTAATTGTGAATAGTGAA
>CALLII010000034.1 GCA_938009745.1 uncultured Flavobacteriales bacterium | reverse complement strand
AGTGGTTATATATTTGTAGCAGGTGTCTATATTCCCCCACAAACTACAGGGGAAGATATAGGAGTTTTTAAATTAAATAAATTTGGAATAGAGGAATGGCACACCTCTAGGGGAACAAATGCATTGGCAGAACGAGCTCCTTGTGTTCGTAAACATAATAACGGGTATATAATAGGTTACCAGCAAGATAATCTAAGTGGTGTACAAATGAACTACACGGTACGCAGCAAACTAGAAAAAATAGACCCTTTAGGAAACTCAGTATGGACGTATCAAAGCCCAAGTAACGAACAAATACATGGCGTAAACGACTTGATTCCATCCAAAGATGGGGGCTTAGTGATCGCAAGTGCTTGGGGCTATGAACAATTAAACGGAACGGGAACATTTGCTACTTATTTACACGACAGTTATGTGTACAAATTGGATAGTGCTCAAAACTTTTTGTGGGGAACACGATTGCGCTCTACAGTTTATGATGCTGCAACCTTTCAGAAAGTAATAGAATTAGAAGATAGTAGTTTAGTAGCCTTTGGGGAAGTAAATCGCTGGCATTCACCTACAAGTAGTTTTATACAATATGGTCGCATCGTTAAACTATCGCCTCAAGGCGACAGTATTTGGAGTAGAGATTATGAGTATTTAAGTACTGCAAATGCAAGACACACGGTCTACGATGCCGAGCGCACGCCCGATGGCGGCTTTTTGATCTGTGGCGAAGCAAATGGAGTGGATACGATCCCAAGCAATCCAGTAATTTATCAACAAGGGTGGTTGATCAAGTTGGATGAAGAAGGTTGTTTGGTGCCTGGTTGTCATCTTATAACGAGTGTATTGCCGATAGCCGAGCGAGCATCTATTTCTTTGTCCTTGTATCCAAATCCTACGGTAGATTATTTGAATGTGCATTATTATAATAATGAAACAAAGGAAAATTTGACTTTTTCTGTGGTGGATCTACAGGGGCGAGTGTTGAGTCGTTTTGAGACTTATGATCAGTCAGATAAGACGTATATTGTTCCAGTGTCGGATTTGGTGGCTGGGATGTATGTGTTGGAGGTTCGGCAGGAGGGTGTTTTGGTGGGTAGTGAACAGTTTGTGAAGCAGTAATCTACTTGATAGAGAGTTATTTCTTAATTTACATAATTACTAATAATGAAAAAAACGTTTATTTTATGGATATTATTATTTCTTAATTTAGAAGTATCTGCTCAGTTCAATTATATTTTAGATACCATAACTTTTGAAAGTCAATATCCTTTTATAGAAATAGGTACTACACCTCAAAATATTTGGCAAATAGGAGTGCCTCAGAAAACAATCCTTGATAGTGCTTTTAGCCCTGTAAATGTAATTATAACAGATACAATTAATAATTACCCTGCTAATAACTATTCTTATTTTGAGCTTAAAGTAGGAGACTTTAATTATGGCTCTTTTTATCCAGTAGATGTCTACATTGATATGAAGCATAAATATGATACCGATAGATTTAAAGATGGTGGTTATATTACCGTTTCTTATGATTCAGGGCAAACATGGGTGAATATTGTAGAGGATGATAATTTTTATTGGCAGGCAAATAATTATAGTTGGAATTTGTATAATAACTACTCTGACTCTTTGCATAATGGAGAGTTTGGTTTTTCTGGGAATTCCAATGGGTGGATTACTACTTCTTTTGGATGGCATGTTCCTCCCGTAAAGTCTAATTTTATAGTGCCAGGGGATACTTTATATATTCGATTTAATTTCATGTCAGATTCTATAGATACCAATAAAGAAGGTTGGATGATTGATAATATTGTATTGTATGCAGTGCCTATGGGAAGTGATTTGACAAATATAGAGTTGCAAACAATGGAGTTTTTTCCTAATCCTGTACGAGAACGTGCTATTGTGAAATTTGAGGCAGTTGAAGAATTAATAACGATTGATATGTACACATTGGATGGACGATTGGTTAAACACAAAGATTATTCAAATACGTCTGAAGTTCTTCTTGATTTAAAAGGGCTAGAGGAGGGGACTTATATTTTATCTGCTAAGTCAAATCGAGAAGTTTTTAAGTCTAAAGTATTTCAAATTAATCGGAAATAACAAAAAATAAACGATCCTAAAACAAACCAACCCTTGAACCATGAAAAAGTTATTACTCACTTCCTTTATAAAAATAATATCGTTCTTTGACAAATCGTGTGGTAATACTTAAAAGTAGGCTTCGAGTTTAACTATTTTAGATTTTAGACTAAAAAAAATGATTAACAACTGTTTAATCTAAAAGCAAAACGATCTAAAATCTAATATCTAAAAATTAGTTAAGAGCTACCTGTAATTTAAAACTCCACACGATTTGCAAAAGAACCAATAATATTTATTTCTGTTTTGATGAGCCAAGCTTACGAACCTCTAATCAGAGAAAATACCTACTGGGATGAAAATCATGGAAGTGGGCAACATCTTTGTACTGTGAGCGGAGGAGAGCGTTTTTATTTTGAGGGAGATACGATCATAAATAATGTTCAATATAAAATACTAAAAAAACATCCACTTTATGCGATTAATGGGGACCTTATTGTCCACCTTTTGGAGTAAATTATAGCATATCTAGTATTAGAGCATTTA
>CALLII010000033.1 GCA_938009745.1 uncultured Flavobacteriales bacterium | reverse complement strand
AGTGTTTTTATAGATGGTACTTTTATCTATATTAAAAATTGAATTGGAACCATAAGAATATATACCTGAACCATTAAGAGTTGAAGAGTTATTTGTAATGGTAGATTTAGTTATATCAATCAAAGAAATAGTGTTTGGAGTAAAAAAGCCTCCTGTTGAATAAATTCCTCCTCCTCCTCCAATGGAAGAGTTTCCTGATATAGTACTATTTTTAGAAACTATTGAAGTTGTGAAAGTTGAAAGCGAAAAAATACCACCACCGTTAGAAGTTGCATGATTATTAAAAATAGAACAACTGTCCATTATCACATTAGATGAATTAGTTTTTGATGGTCTATTTGGCGATTCTGAATAGGAATAGACTCCAGCTCCTGATTGAGCTTTGTTGTCATAAATTCTTGTGTTTTTTAAATTTACGGTAGAGTTTGTAGAGGATGTAGCTATGGAATTATTAAAACAATAAGATTGAATCCCCCCTCCAGTTGAAGAAGCTATGTTCCCGTGAATGTTGCTGTTTTTTACATTTACTGTGGATAAAAATGAAGATGAATAAATACCTCCACCCTCTGTTGCAAAATTTCCTGAAACTATGCAATTATCCATGTTTAGTGTGGACCTCAAAGAACTAAAAGCGCCAAGATCTGATAAGGAAGATACTTGAATACCTCCTCCTTCATTTGTTGCAGTATTGTTTGAAACTATACTATTATTGATTGTTAACAATGACGTTATGCTATTATATGCATAAATCCCTCCTCCAATATCAGTAGCATTATTACCAGTAATAATACAGTTATCTATTACAGCTGAAACCGTAAAATTAAAAGCAAGACCACCACCCTTATTTGAACTGCAATTCCTTATAATACAATTACTTATATTTGATAAATCACCACCATTTGAAAAAGCAATACCTCCACCTAAAGAACTCCCTGCATTTCCATCAATTATAACTAAACTATCTAATGTAACTGTTTTAATTGTACTAAAAGTTAAAGATATACTGAAAATTCTATTAGAATTATTTCCACTTATAAAAAGTGTATCAAATGAATTATACAAACCGATTATCGTTAAGTTTTTTCCAAAAAATATTTCACTTGTTAATGTAATTGTAGCACTTCCACTTGCAATCAAATTAGGGTTAAAACGGATGGTGTCTCCTGGGCAAGCATCTGCTATGACTTTTCTTAGCGAACCTGGGCCAGAATCATTGGTGTTTTGAACAGTTTTAATATTTTCAATAGTTAAGTCTAATTGAATTATACTGTCTCCACCACTTGTATTTGTTAAAGTATCAGTTGCAGTATTGTTACTTGTGGTATAAGTAATTCCATTAAACAAAAAACTTGAACAAGACGAGACAATTAAAGTACTAAACGTATTAACTCTTACAAGTATTTCAACATCAACAATACTATCGCATCCATTTGCTGCTTGACCCAACAAGGTGTCGTTTATTGATTGACTAGCAAAGTATTTAGTCCCTCCAAAAAAGACTGAGTCTTGCCCTTTGAGAGTATCAATCAAATAAGTGTAACAATAGCCAACATATTCAGCTGCACCTATATCTCTTCTGGTTAAAACCAAAGGCCCATTTTGAGCATTACTAAAATCTGCTGGATCTCCAGCATTAATGGCGATACTGCCAGCAAGTGGCATTAAGGTTTTAGTTGTACCTCCATTATATTGCAAAGAAGTTAAATTTAACTGAGTAGCATCTGCTCCTAATTGATCCGAAGCAATGCTTCCGTTAAGAGTTGTATCTTCAAAAATATTGTATCCTGAAGATGCTATAGTGGGTGTTTTACTGTTAAAAACATTACTACTTCCGTTAAGTGCAACAATGCTATTTCTTAAAGAAATAATTGATGAAACAGTAGCTCCGTTAGAAGCTATACCTCCACCACCTATGCTAGCAGTATTATTAGCAAAAGTACTATTTGCTATTGATGTAAAAGAGGTAGTCGAAAAATTGAAGGAAAAGATTCCTCCTCCATAGTTATTCGCACTATTTCCTGAAAAAGTACTGTTTATTACAATTATATTAACCGTTGAACTAGAAAACATAGAAACACCTCCTCCACTAGCACCTGCTATGTTTCCTGAAAAAGTACTGTTAGTTATAGTTAAGGGAGAAGAAGAAAACATAAAAACTGCTCCTCCTTCATCTGCGGATGAATTATTAAAGAAAGTACTATTAGAAATAGTTAAAATTGAACTACAAAATATAGCTCCACCCCTACCAAAAAAGACGCTATTATTTGAAAAAACACTATTATTTATGGATAATAAATTTCCATTCACAAAAGATAAAGCACCTCCATTTGATCCATTGACAGTTCCATTTTTCATAACCAAACTATCAAGAAATAAATCTTTGTTGGCTGAAGAAGTTAGATTTACATTAAAAATACCATTTGTATTATTTCCGCTTATTACCAATGTATCCATAGAGTTATACAACCCTATAATTGTTAAATTTTTCGTTATTGGTATAACACTGGTTAATGTTATAGTTACACTTCCACTAGCTATCAAATTAGGATTAAATCGAATAACATCACCTTCAACAGAATTAGTAACAGCATCTCTCAAAGATCCTGCTCCAGAATCATTCGTGTTTTGAACGGTAATAGTAGCTGCATTAACAAATAAAGTAGCAGAAATAAATAAAGGGAGTAAAAAAGCTTTTATATAAGTCATAAATTTGATAAATTTCTTAACTACAAATCTCCAAATAAAACTTGCCAATTCATATACGTAGTACTACGTATATTTGAAATCTAAATAACAAAAAAAATCCATCTCGATTTCTCAAGATGGATTTGTATTTTAAAGCTTATTAATCTTTATTTCACAATCAATTTCTTAGTAGAAACTCTTTCTCCAGACTGTAACATTACCGTATACATTCCTGCAGAAAAATTACTTACATCAATAGAAACTTCTGATTGCTCCTGCCCTATTCTTTGTTCGTATACTAACTGTCCTGTTGTGCTATATATTTTGATATTGCCTTGTTCATTTGTACCTGAAATTTTAATAGTAATATCTGTTGTTGCTGGATTTGGATATAAATTCCATTCCATGTTTTTAGCTACAGTCTCAACTCCTACACTGTTCATGTTATAACAAGCTGTTGTGTCAATACATCCATCAACTGAGTATACTATACATGCATAGTTTCCATTTTGTGTTGGATTATATGTTGGAATGTTTCCTGCTCCTACTATCACTGCATATCCACTATCACAATTTAACCATTTGTAGTTTGTTCCTACTCCAGATACTACCAAGCCTGCTGAAGTTAAACTGATGGTTCCTGCAGAGATTGTATTAATTGTAAGGTATAAAG
>CALLII010000032.1 GCA_938009745.1 uncultured Flavobacteriales bacterium | reverse complement strand
TGCAGCATTGTATGGGTTGGCAAAAAGCTCAGCATATTCTGCTTCTTTTTCTTTCCATTTATCTTCAGGATTATCGGCTCCTTTTATTTCCCTTTTAAATATAATTTCTGATGCCCCTTTTGCTCCCATCACAGCAATTTCTGCACTTGGCCAAGCGTAATTCATATCAGCACCAATGTGCTTAGAGTTCATTACATCATAAGCTCCACCATATGCCTTACGCGTAATCACAGTAATTCTTGGAACAGTTGCTTCGCAGAAAGCATACAATAATTTGGCTCCATTTTTTATAATTCCATTCCATTCCTGGTCAGTTCCTGGTAAAAATCCTGGTACGTCTTCAAAGACTAATAATGGAATATTAAAACAATCGCAATATCTTACAAATCTTGCTGCTTTTTCAGATGCTTTATTATCCAAAACTCCAGCCAAAAATGATGGTTGGTTAGCTACAATTCCAATACTTTTTCCTCCTAATAATCCAAAACCAACTACAATATTTTCAGCATAATCTTTATGCACCTCAAAGAAAGTATCTTTATCAATTACTGAAGAAATCACTTCTTTAATATCGTAAGGTTGATTAGGATTAGCAGGGATAATATCATTTAAGCTTGGGCGAGTTTCGTCTCCAGCCTCATAGTCATATTGAGGCGATTCTTCCTCACAGTTTTGAGGAATGTATTTCATCAAATCTTTCAATCCTTGGATACATGCTAATTCATTTTCGCTAGTAAAATGGGTTACTCCAGATTTCGTAGAGTGTGTGCTTGCTCCACCTAATTCTTCGGAGGTTACTTCTTCGTGAGTTACAGTTTTAACTACGTTAGGCCCAGTTACAAACATGTACGAGGAATTCTCTACCATGAATATGAAATCCGTTAATGCAGGAGAGTATACCGCTCCTCCGGCACAAGGCCCCATAATTGCCGAAAGCTGAGGAACTACTCCGCTTGCCATTGTGTTTTTATAAAAAATATCGGCATAACCACCAAGAGAAACTACTCCTTCTTGAATTCTGGCTCCACCCGAATCGTTAAGCCCAATAACTGGAGCTCCGTTTTCTATTGCTAAATCCATTATTCTACATATTTTTTGAGCGTGAGCTTCAGCAAGTGAACCTCCTAAAACTGTAAAATCCTGAGAGAATACGTAAACCAGTCTTCCGTTTATTTTTCCGTATCCAGTAACAACACCATCACCTAAAAACTTAGTTTTATCCAACCCAAAATTTGTAGAACGGTGGGTAACCAACATTCCAATTTCTTCAAAAGAACCTTCATCCATTAAGAAATGAATACGCTCGCGGGCAGTTAATTTCCCTTTTGCATGTTGCTTTTCAATACGTTCTTTTCCTCCTCCAAGCTTAGCTTCAGCTTGTTTGTCTTTTAAATGTTGAATTTTTTCTTTCATAAAATGTTTTTTGGCTTTTGGGTATAGCATTTCAAATTTAAAACAATTTTAGGTTATTACCCCAGATTGAAACTCAAATACCTATATTTATTTCACAAAAAATTAAGGAATAATATTTGTAGGTACTAAAGCAATGAAAAGACCCTCTTTTAATATAGGATTATCTAAGCGAATTTATATCGCTATGCTTGCTCTTGTTGTAATTTCATCTTTGGTAATAGCCTTGGTAACGGCTAATTTTTTCAAAAATCAAAATGAAAAGTACCACCTTTCAAGATTGGAAAGGAAAGAGAAAAGAGTCGAGAATTCAATTAAATATTTTACTGATAAATATGACATTGAAAAGGACTTAAACTCCGTACCAAGAGAGTTTTACGAAAAAATAGAAGAGCTATCCAAGGAAAATGAAATGGAGCTGAAGATTTACAATACGGATGGAGAAATCTTGTTAAGTTTGGATGAGGAATTAAACCCAGATGATAGTATACCGGTTTCAATTTTTAAACAAATTTATGCTTCTCAAGATTCATTTTATATTCTTAAAAAAGAAAAAAACAAGCTCTCTACTTATTCTTTTTTAAAAAATAAGAACGGAGAAAACATAGGAATATTAAATGTGCCCGACTATGACTTTTCTACAAATAGTATTGAGACAAATAAATTTTACGAAACATTAATAGAGCTATACATTGCATTACTAATTGGAGCAGGGATTTTCGCTTTTTTCTTATCCAAAAACATTACTCGTTCATTGACTTTAATTGGAGATAAAATGAAAAATGTTTCGTTCAACAAAAAGAACGAAAAAATCTCTTGGAAAAACAAGGACGAGATAGGAGAGCTAGTAAATCGATACAACACCATGGTAGATGAGTTGGAGCAGAGTGCCAACTTATTAGCAGAATCTGAAAGGGAAATGGCTTGGAGAGAAATGGCAAAGCAGGTTGCTCATGAGATAAAGAACCCTCTTACTCCAATGAAATTAAATGTACAGTATTTGGAGCAATCTCTAAAACCCGAGGATCCAGAATTTAAAGATAAAATGTCTCGTTTTTCACAAAAAATGATTGTACAAATAGATGCTCTTTCTGAGATAGCTAATGAGTTTTCTAGTTTTGCCAAAATGCCTACAACATCATTAGCTCCTGTAGATTTAAGAATAATACTAAGAGGAGCTGCTGGTACTTTTGATACTGAAATAAAGGTTGCAAAAGACCTTAATGGCATTGAAACTGCCATGATAAAAGGAGATGAAAGTCAGTTGATAAGAGTGTTTAATAATTTATTAAAAAACTCTGCGCAATCTATCCCAGATGGAAGAGTAGGAGTTATTCAAGTAATATTAACTGAAGATGAAAACCATTATTTTGTGGAGGTAAAAGACAATGGAAAAGGAATCGACCCGTCTCAATATGAAAACATCTTTACACCTAATTTCACAACTAAATCATCTGGAAGTGGATTGGGATTAGCTATTGTAAAAAACATACTTAAAAATCATGGCGGATCTATTTACTTTGAGAGTAAAGTAAATAAAGGGACTTCGTTTTTCATGAAGTTTCCTAAGGGGTAGATTGATTATCTATTTCTTTACTAAACCTATCTATCCAACCATTTTCAATTATAGGTTCAGACTTTAGAACTTCACTAATTTTGTTTAAATCTATTTGTTGTTGATTACTATTTTTAAAAATAATTTTAAACTGATCGTTTTCTTCGAATAACCTTAAAAAATCAAACAGAGTTCCCTCTAAAATTTCTTTAGTATAGTTCTCCATTTCTACTTTCTGAACTTTATTCATTGTAGAGAATAAATTTTCATATTCCTTTGTTGCAGATAGATCTTCAACTTTATTTAGAATAAATCGGAATTGATTATCGAATACTTCCTGAACGATTAATTTTCCAAAAGTGTCTAAAATTTCTTTACTAGATTCCATGTTTTAATTTTAAAACGAATTTACAAACTCTACAATTAACCTGTGTAAATCATTAAACTCAGTCAAGGGCAAAGTTTCTGGTCTGTCTTGAATATCGTGATAGTAAGTTACACCACCCAAAGTATAGGAGAAAAACGAAGGAACTCCAGCTTCCTCAAACCAATAATGATCGCTATTTGCAGCTTTCCCTCTTGGTTTAATTACTTTAACTAAATCATACTTTTTATTAATCGCTTTTAGTCTTTCAAACTCTTTTGGATGTTCTGTTGAGTTCACAACCTGAATTCCTTCTGAGCCAGTTCCCATCATATCTACATTGTACAAAAACTTCATTTTGTTAAGTGCAATAATTGGGTTCTCTACATAATATTTGGAGCCTAACAATCCAGCTTCTTCTCCACCAAATGCAATAAACAGAACCGAATATTCTGGGTTGTTTTCAGAGAAATATTTCATTAAAGTTAGCATCATGGCAATTCCACTTGCATTGTCATTAGCACCATTGAAAGTTGCAGTTTCTCCCATCATCCCTAAGTGATCGTAATGGGCAGTAAACACAAAGTATTTTTTTCTTTTACACTTTCTTTTTGCCGGAATATATCCCAATACATTTTGAGTTTGATAATCGGCAATTAGTTTATTTACAATGTTTAATGTGACTGATTTTTTGTCTCTCAGGAACTCGCTTTTGATTTCAATAACAGGAAAATTAAGTGCTTCTTGAGCAACTGACCAAGTAAATTTTTCATCATTAATTACAAAAAGTGGAGCAATATCAGCTACCGAGTTTTTAAGTTTTAGTTGTTTAAAATACTCATCTCTTCCATTTGCTTTAGGTAGTTTAATCACAAAAGCCGTCAAGTTTTTATCGCTCTGAAACTCTTCTTTTGAAACTACTTCAATATAGTTTTCGAGGGTAATTTCTTTTAGATTAAAAACACCTTTTGCCGAACCAGAGTTAGGAGCAACTATAAAATCTAACCCAGTTGTTAGAGTTTTGTTGTCAAAAGAAACCTCGACTTTAGTTGGAAAAGTATTTACTGGATAAGAATACTCCTGGAAGTAAGAGTCACCATTTACTGGCAAGGCTCCGTATTCTTTGAATTTTTTAGCAATGTAATCTGCAGCAATTTTATCGCCATTGTTTACATAACCTCTTCCATAAAATGCATCTGATGCAAGAGTATCAATAAGTTTTTTGGCAAGTTCTTTTTGTGAAAAAGAGAAACTAGCTAAGAAGGTTATTACTATTAAAAGAAGTGTTTTTTTCATTGTTTATCGATTTATCAATTCATTCCCCAACTCCTCAAAATCTACTCCATCAAAGTTTCCTGAGCTCATCAATAGTAAATTCTTATTCTCAAAATTAATGCTTTTTACGGTTTTCATTAATTCATCAGAATTAGTAAAAACAGTTACATTTTCGCTAAAAAATGCATTTTTCACATCATTTTCGCTCAACATTGCTAGTTTTTTGTGTTCTATAGCTTTTGGGCTAAAATATACAAAAGCTCTATCCGCATCTAGCATGGTGTTTTTATACTCACTCAAAAACTCCTGATTCAAGCTACTAAAAGTATGTAACTCGATACAAGCAATAAGTTCTCTATTGGGATATTGGTTTTTTACTGCTTTGGTTGTTGCTTGTAATTTAGAAGGCGAATGAGCAAAATCTTTCAGAATATGCGTTTTATCGTTTTTTGTAATCGTTTCTAATCTTTTGGAAGCCCCAGTAAATGTTTGGATTGCAGAATAAAACTCTTTGGAAGAAATTCCAATTTGCTCACAAACCAATCGTGCTCCATTTAGGTTTTGAAGGTTGTGTTCGCCAAAAATCTCAAGAGGGTAACTTCCTTCATTGGAGATTAAAGTTGTTACTCCATTATCGATTGTGTATTCTGGAGTTGAGTACGGGATAAAGTCAATATTTCTTTTAGAATTAGAAACTAACTTTTCAATTTCTTTATCACCAGAGAAGTAAACAAGACTTCCACCTTCTTCAATTTTATTGATAAAAATTTCAAACTGTTCGCAGTAGTTTTCAAATGTAGGAAATACATTAATGTGGTCCCAAGCTATTCCTGTGAGTAATGCCACATTAGGATTGTACAAATGAAACTTAGGCCTACGGTCGATAGGCGAAGATAAATACTCGTCTCCTTCGAGCACGGCAATTTCTGCCGAATCAGTTAATTTAACCATTACCTCAAACCCTTCGAGCTGAGCACCAACCATGTAATCATTTTCCTTTTTATGAAAATTTAATACATGCAAAACCATAGAAGTAATAGTTGTTTTTCCATGGCTTCCTCCAATTACAACTCTTGTTTTTTCTTTGGTTGCTTCGTAAATATATTCAGGATAAGAAAAGATTGGCAAACTTATTTCTTGTGCTTTTATTAACTCAGGATTGTTTTCACGGGCATGCATTCCTAGTATAACTATATCAATATTATTACTAATTCTAGATTCATCCCAACCCATTTTATCAGGAAGTAATCCATACTTTTCTAGCCTTGCTTTTGATGGGTTAAATATTTCATCATCCGATCCTGAAACTGTGTTGCCAGATAAGTGAAGAGCAATGGCTAAGTTGTGCATGGCACTTCCGCCAATAGCAATGAAATAGATGTTTTTGGATTGAGTCATTTAAGCAGAGAAAAAAGAGTTTCTAAAAATGTAAAAGACAAGTAAACAAAACGTAATATTTACTAAAATATTGATTCCGGCAATGAGGATATTTCCATTGCGAATGAGTTCAAACGTTTCGAAACTAAAAGTAGAAAATGTACTGAATCCTCCGCAAAAACCTATTACAATTAAGTATTTTAGAAAACTTGACGCTTCTATTTTAGCTGAAAAACTATAAATAGCTAAACTCATAATTACACAACTAAGCACATTTGCAATTAGAGTTCCGTAGGGGAAATTAGGCGAAGAAAAATGTGAAACGCCAAATCGAGCCAAACTTCCTAATCCTCCTCCAATAAAAATAGCTAGAAATATCATTCAGTAATTTTTGTTCTATTAAAAGTAAGGAAATAGCACTTCACTTTTTACTGTAAGTGTAACTTCTTTCCACAATGGTTTATGAATAACAAGTCATAAAAAAACTCTTCCAAGTTAATGGAAGAGTTTTGAAATAGAATATATAACTGTTTATTGCTTAATGAATCGTCTCACTTCGCTTCCGTTTGCAGTTTCAATTTTTAATAAATATACTCCAGATTTTAAACTAGATACATCTAGTTTTACTGAACTATTTTGAGGAGTGTTAGTAGAAATTAATTTTCCATTTACATCCACTATACTTAAAGTTGTAATAGCAATGTTTTCAGTTTCTACAACTAAATAATTATTGGCTGGTGATGGGTAAACCGATAAAGATTTAATTCCGTTATTAGCAATACTTGCTGTAGGTAGAGTAAATGCATAACATGAAGAAGTATCGCTACAACCGTTTAATGATACAGCCACTTTATAGTTTCCTGAGGCTGAAGCTGTAAACACTTGGAATGTTGCTCCTGGAACAGCTAAACCTGTACCACAATCTATCCACTGATAGCTTGTTCCTGCCATAGTCATAGTTGCAGCTCCAGTAGAATCATTTGTCTTGGATGCAGAGCTATCAATTGTTACAACCACTAGATTAATTTCATTAGAAAGGATTGGACAAATATTGTATTCTCCTTCAACTGACATAATTGAAGTTGCAGTTGGTATAGTAGTGTAATTAACTGATGCTGAGTTTTGAACACTTGTTCCTCCAGATTGGAAATCATATGTTGCTGATGAAGTTCCAGAAGCTGTTAAAACAATGTTTTGTCCTTCACAAATAGAATCGTTAGCAACTGAACTTGTTAAAGTAATTCGTTCAACTTCTATAAGTGCGCCTGCGCTTATTGTCCCCAATGTTGTATATGGTGCAGAGATTCCTCCTCCAGTAAAATTAAAGCCATAGTATCTATCTGTAGGCACAATTGCAGGGTTGTTTGAAGCTAAAGGGAAATATCCAACAGTAGCATTTGCATATTGCCTTATTCCTATATAATAATCTGGATTTGCTGTGGTAATTACATTGTTTCCTGTTAAAGGGAAAGAGACTCTTGTTCCTAACTGGGCAGTAGTTATGGTAATAGCAGCCGAAGAATCAATAATTACTCCACCTGTATCAAGTAAAACTCCCTGAAGTTGATTTCCTGCAATATTTGGATTTATATCAAGATCTACATATATCGTTTTTACGGAAGAGTTTACTGTAGAGCTTCCTGTATGTTTTGCTGCCAATATCCCTTGCCCTGTATTAAATCCAATTGACGTGTATGGAGCTGAGTTATCAGCATATCCAATACTATCACAGTTAATGGATTGATTTAATACAATTGAGTCGTTATTTGTAAATTGATCACTAGGAACAGATAATTTTATTGTTTGAATTCCACTATTTGCAGCTGATAATCCAGAAAATGTAACAGTTTGTGAAGCTCCTGAAGCAATTGTTGCTACAGTTTGAGTAGTAGTTGAAGCATTAGCACCAGTAATTTCTAGAGTTACGGGAACTGATGTAAGTGCACCAATTGAGTTGTTTGTTATTGAGCCTACAATAGTTTGAGTGGTATCATAAACTTTATTGTGATGACCAGCCTCTAACACTAAAAATTCAACTGCAACATCATTTGTAAAAGGATTAACATAAGTTATGTAAAGTCCTGGTCTCCAACTTGAAGCTGCAGTTAGAGTTGTGCCAGGAGTAGTAGTCGTAGTAGCAATCATTTTTAAATCACTGGCTACACTATTATTACAATCGTAAGTAGCAAGGGTTGTGGCAAATGTTGACCCTAAATAATCGTAAGCGACTTGAATTCCATTTCCAGAATAAGTAAAAGTATCGTTTAACACAAAACTACTTGTGGTTGGAGTAGTGGATACAGGAATAGCATAGGTACCATCATATAAAGAGTCCATTCCAGTTATGGCAGTTGCCCATGTTGTGGATTTTGTATTGCTAGTAGCGACAGAATTTTCCAAATAAAACTTCAAGTTTCCAGTAACTGGTGTATTTACACCATTGTTATATACAAAACCAACAGAAGTAATTTTTGCTCCATTAGGTAAAGCAGCCAATTCAGCAGGATAAATCATGTAGTGTGCTCTAATGGTAGTGTGAGCTGTAGTCCCATTTGGTGCCCTAAGTGTTGATGGGGCTCCCAAAACAGCTGGAATATTTTGGTTAACTACCTGTCCATATAGTTGTCCAATGCTTAGCATGAACAACAAAAAGTAAATTTTTTTCATAAGATTGATTTTTTGTTCTGTACAAAATACACAAAAAATCAATTGCTTGTTAAATTTTTAGAGTTTAGTTTAATAAGAGTCCTGCAAACCTTTTCAGTTGTAATTCAGCTAGTTTTGCATTGTAAGTTGCATTTAATAAGTTTAGCTTATTATTTATCAAGTTCAATTGTGCTTGGCGATATTCCAAAGAAGTTATTTTTCCTAAATTGAATAATTCTTTTGATTTCAAGAAATTTTGGTTACTTATCTCTACGTTAGTTTCTTCGTTTTGGATGATTATTTTTTGAGTGTTGTATTCGGCCCAAAAACTAGCCAATTGATTTTCTAGATTCAAACTCAATCGTTTTGCATTAAGCTCTTGATTTTGAATGGCTATTTGTGCGTTTTGAACATTTACTTTAGTTGCTCCTCCATCAAAAATATTCCAGCTTAGGCTAAGTCCAGCATTAAACCCATTACTCTGTTGAACAGCAAAAAATCCCGCAGGACCATTGTCGTTATAGTTTATTCCATAACCAATAGAGCTTGTTACACTGGGCAACCAACCTGTTTGATTTATTTTGAGTGTTTGCTCAGAGATAGCTTGATTAATCTGCATTTGTTTAAGCTGATTGTTCTGAGATTTCAGTTGTTCTAGCAAACCTTCATAAGTTAAGTTTTCTTCTAGTACTACTTCGTTACTTACTTCAAAAAGTGTAGTTATATCTCTTCCTAAAAGGAAGTTTAAATTTCTAATGTTGTTTTCTAATTGAACGGTTAAACTCAACAAAGTAATACTATCTGCATTAGCATCAACTTTTGCATTTAATACATCAAGACTTGTCTTTTGCCCATATTTTTGCTGAGCTGTTACTCTATCTAATCTTTCTTTGGAGATTTTATAAGCTTCTAGCAAGGTGTTTTTTTGTTCTTGATTTCGAGCTACATTAAAGAAAGTGGTGTACACATCAATTAACGTGTTTTCTATTTGTATTTTCTTTGCAGCAGATGATAATTCGAATTGATTTTTTAATCTTTCAAAATTATATTTCCTGCTTCCACCATTAAATAAGACATAGTTTAAAGCTACTGAACCATTCAACTGTGTGGCTTCTATCCCTGAAATTTCGGTTTGTGCTCCAGCTTGATTAGTAAGTTTAGCATTGTTGTTGGCATAGCTGGCATTTCCACTTCCAGTAACAGTTGGCAGATAACCCGAGTTGTATATGCTTTGGTTATTATCTGCTTGTAGAACAGAGTTTTCTGCTAACAGAATGTCGTAATTATTTTTGAGAGCTACAGAAATAGCATCCTCAAGAGTAAGTTTTTGTTGAGATATTCCAATTAATGGAAATATCGATAAGGACAGAAGTAATATTAAATATTTCATTGATTCTAAATTTTATTCTAATTCTAATAATGTTTCGGTGGAGTTAATTTTTTTTGAGTCATTATATTCATAATCGCTTGATAATTCTTTCACTGCTCTTTCTACTGACTCTTTAGTTGGCTTGTCGGTATTCCAAAATGCCCATTCATCCGAATTCCAAAACCAAAGTGCATATACTTTAACTCCGTTTACAAATGATAAGAATATTGGCAGTAAAAGAAGGGTTAATACAGTAGCAATGATAATTCCGTACACAATTGAAATAGCCATTGGAATTAGGAATTGAGCCTGTAAACTTACTTCAAAAATAAGGGGGGTAAGCCCTGCAACTGTTGTGATTGTTGTTAAGAAAATAGCTCTAAATCTTGATTTACAAGCTTCTGCTAAAGCTTCATCAAATGTCATTCCTTGCTTTAGATTAGAATTAAACTTACTAATCAAAACAAGTCCATCATTTACCATAATTCCTATTAAGGCAATAATCCCTAATCCCGAAAGTATATTGATGGAAAACCCGTGAATCCAGTGTCCCCAACCTATTCCTATTATACTAAAAGGTACTAAAGCGATAAGTACAAAAGGTTGGCTGTAACTCCTAAAAGTAAAAGCAATTACAATGTAGATAAATATCAAAATTATTGGTCCAGTTGGGCTCAGGGATTTTTGAGTTTTAACTGCTTCACGGTTTTGTCCTTCGTAAAGTGGTGTAACAGATAAGTACTTTGCCAAAATTGGCGGCATAACCGAATCCTTAACATTAGCCATAAAATCTGTAGCACTTGCTTTTGGATCTACCAAATCAGCTTTTACTTGTATTTCTCTTTGTCCCTCAAGGTGATTGATGGATATTTCTCCACGAGCGATAGAGTAATCGGCAATTTCTGCAAAGGGAACTCTTGCGCCAGAGGGAGCTACAAGTTGCATGTTAGTTAAATTATTAATCGATTTCCTTTCTTTTTCATCATATCGAACCCATACTTTTATTTCATCTTCCCCTCTTTGGAATCTTTGAGCTTGAGCACCAAAAAATGCACTTCGAACTTGACTCATCACATCATTTAATGTGAACCCAAGCAAATAAGCATTTGGTTTAAGGTTTACTGTTATTTCTTTTATTCCTTGCGGATCATTGTCTGTAATATCTTTTATTCCTTCAATATCTCCAAGTGCTTCTTTTAGCTCTTTTTTTGCAGCTTTTAGTTCATCAATTTTATTTCCTAATAAAGAAACCGCAATAGGTGAACCTCCAAAAACGGCTCCTGAACCAAAAACTAAACTCTCGGCCCCAATTATTTCATCTGCGGTATCTTGAATGGCATTTGTAATTTCAGGTGAAGAAATTTCTCTAAA
>CALLII010000031.1 GCA_938009745.1 uncultured Flavobacteriales bacterium | reverse complement strand
TCCTCCATCTACATTTACTGCTAGGATAGATGCGTTTCCATTACTATCCAATTGAATAGTGATGTTCTGACACATTACCATTGGAGATATCGTATCTAATACAGTCACTGTTGACATACAGCTATCAATATTTCTATTGGTATCTCTTGCGTATACTGTTACCATATTTGGTCCAACATTAGCACAGTTGAATGAAGTTGGTGTTAACCAAACTGCGTTTATCAATGTATTATCAAACACAGTATCCATTACATTACTTGTATCAATTGTTACAGTTCCAAAGTTATCTAAGTATACTGTATCATCTTTACAGATAATTGTTGGTGGTGTTGTATCTGGTAAGTATACGATTAATGTTGTATCACAAATTGTAATATTTAAAATCGTATCACATACTATAATACAAGCAGTATCTCCTGTAAATACTGGTGCTGGTACTGGATACCTTACACATAGTCCTGTAATTGTTACTGGAACTCCTGAATTGGTTGTAAGTGAACTATCACAAGTACTTATAAAGTGACCTGTCATAAATGTTGACTCTAACCTCACACAAGTATCAACATTACTTACTGGAATTACAGGTCCTACTAATAATGTATCTGGATCTGGTGTTGGTACATAAATGATAACTGTCGTATCACAATTATTGTACTCATCACAGATTAATACTCTTGCTGTATCTAAATACTTTGTAGTTGATGTCTGAACATAGTTGATACACGTATCATTATGTGTAGTTACTGGTCCATGTGGAGTTGGTGCTCCTAATCTTCTATAAGTATAAGTTGTTCCAAACAATTCTGCTGTTGTTAAACATGTATCTGCTGTGTTTGTTCCTTTTGGTAATTGTATTGCAAATGTATCTGGCATTGTTGGTGCAAAACTAATGATGTAAGTAGTGTCACACTCACACATTGGTAAGATTGTATCACATAAAATAATACATGTTGTATCTACAATACTTGTTGTAAAGTCTGGAGTGATATCTACACATCCTCCTGGTAATGCTACCACTGTTCCTCCATTGCTAGTCATGTTCATTCCATCACAAGTAGCGATACTAGTATAAGTTACTGGCATCTCTGTTGTATCAACACATGTTACTCCTGCACCTTGCGTGTAGATAGTATCATTGGTCATTGGTGGAATATAAATGAATGTGAAAGTATCACAGAAGTTATATTCATCACAGAAAGAAACTTGTACCGTATCCAATACTGGGAATGGTGAAGTCTGGTAACTAGAGTTAGTATCGTTTGTTAATGTAAACTGACCATGTGCTGGTAGCTTAAATACACTAATTGTTGTTACTGGCCCTAGTAAATCATTAGTATTCATATTTGAATCATTTGCTTGGCCATCCCTTGGAATACACTCTACTATCGTGTCTGGTACTGCTCTTCTCATGTTGATGATTAAAGTTGTATCACAGATTCCGAATACCGTATCACAGATTATAATACATGTTGTATCAGTCTTACTAGTAGTGAATACAGGTGAGATTGTTGCACATCCTTCTGCATCTAATGTCACTGTTCCGCCATTACTAGTGGTTGTTGGACTTAATCCATCACATCCTGTTACTGTGTGTCTTGTTCCTGGTAACTCTGTCGTATCTACACATACATTTGTATCTAACGTATATATTGTATCTACAGTTACTGGTGGTACATAAATGAAAATCGTAGTGTCACAGATTCCAAACTCATCACAGATAATTACACAGGCAGTGTCTAACACATTATTTATTGGTGTGTATGTAAAGCAAGTATCATTACTGTTTGTTAAAAGTCCGTTTATTGGATTCCCACAGTTGGTATAAGTATACATTGATCCTGGCAATTCAGGTTGTGCTAAACAGCTATCTGTTGGATTACCATTAGTTAATTGGATAATTGTATCTGGTGTAGGTGGTTGAACAGTGATGATAATTGTTGTATCACATACAACTACTCCACTAATATTCTTACATACAATAATACAAGTAGTATCAGTAATACCATTTGTGAAATCTGGAGTTGTTGTTACACATCCTGTTACAGGATCTATTAATACTGCTCCTCCATTACTGCTCATGTTCATTCCATCACAGGTTGAGATTGAATCTACACTTGCTCCCATCAACTCGTTAGTATCTACACAAGTAATTGGATTAGTTGTTATAACTGTATCATTAGTTACTGGTGGTACATAAATGAAGATTGTTGTATCACAGATTCCAAACTCATCACAGATAATTACACAGGCAGTATCTAACACATTTGTTGTTGGTACATATCTGTAACATGAATCTACATTACTTAATACCCCATTTGCTGGTGCTCCACAACTCGTGTAATTAAACATAGTTCCTGGTAACTGACTTGTTGTAATACAACTGTCTGTTGTTGTTCCATTTGTTAACTGAACTACTGTATCAATTGTTGGTGGTGCTACTGTTACTATAATCGTAGTGTCACAAATTACTGCTCCTGCTACTGATTTACATACGATAATACATGTTGTATCAAAGTTTGAACTTGTGAAGTCTGGAGTTGTTGTTACACATCCTGTTATTGGATCTATTACTACTGCTCCGCCATTACTACTCATATTCATTCCATCACATGTTGCTATCGAATCTACCATTGCTCCCATTAACTCAGTCGTATCAACACATGTTATTGGATTTGTTGTTACAATTGTGTCTGGTGTTACTGGTGGTAAGTAATAGAAATAAGTAGTATCACATATTCCGTATTCATCACAAATGATTACACATGAACTATCAATATTATCATTTATTGGAATATAAGTAAAGCAAGTATCATTGTTGTTACTCAGTACTCCGTGTACTGGACTTCCACAACTTGAGTAAGTAAACATACTTCCTAATAATTCACTTGTTGATAAACAACTATCTACTGAACCTCCATTTGTAAACTGAACAACCGTATCTGGTGTTGGAGGTTGAACCGTAATAATGATAGTTGTGTCACATATTCCATTAACTGTATCACATACTATAATACATGTCGTATCTGAATTTGTAGATGTGAAATCTGGTGTTGTTGTTACACATCCTGTTACTGGATCTATTGTCGCAGTCCCTCCATTTGAAGTAGTTGTTGGTGACAAACCATCACATCCAGTTATAGTATGGAATGGTGCTGGCATTTCTGTAGTATCAACACAAGTTACAGGATTAGTTGAAATAACTGTATCGTTTGATAAGGCTGGAATAAAAACAAATACCGAAGTATCACATACTCCATTCTCGTCACAAACAATTACACACGTAGTGTCAATCTGATTAATCAAAGGAATGTATGTATAACAATTTCCTGTTGATGGAGTGAATACACCTGCTGTTGCTCCTTTACATGAACTATAAGTTAAGTTTGTTCCCAATACTTGACTCGTATCAACACATACTGTAACTGATCCACCATTACTTGGTAATAAAGTTACCGTAGTATCTGGTACTGGTATTGGGTAGTATATTAATATAGTTGTATCACATAGTATTTGATTCATTCCTGCATTATCAACAGTATCACAAATAACAACACATGCTGTATCACCAGCAAATGGTAAAACAAGTGTTGCAATATTAAATGGATAAACTACACATGAATCATATTTGTTAAATAAAACACCATCATACGTCCCATCAGTTCCTGTACAAGATCCTATTGAATAAGGTCCACCTGTGTTAGGTGTATTAAGACAAGTAGTATCAGTACCTCCAGTTACAGGAATACCTGCAAATAAAGTATCGCATGAAATTACTGGCATTTCAAAACTTGTAACCATGTCTACAGGGCAATTAATACTGTCTGTAGCAATAACAGTGTATGTTCCTGGTAATAAATTTGTAAAGATACCAGTATTATTAGTAGCTGTAAAAGATCCTGTTAAATTATAAGTTAAAGTTCCATTTCCTCCTGTAGCAACTGCTGTTATAGAACCTCTAGTAGTAGTTCCATTACAAGAACTAACTGGTGTAAAGAAAGCAGTATCAAACATAGGTCCCGGCAATGTATCTACTAAAGTTACTGATGCAGAAGCTCTTGAAATACATGCTGGATTAGTTAAAGATCTTACATAACCTCTATATGTTAGAGTATCTAGTCCAAAGAATGTTGCTGTTGGTTGATAACCCATTGATGTATCCAAAGAATACTCATAAGAACCAACTGGGGAACCACTTAAGGTAACAGAGCCAGTAGTTACGCAAGTAGGATTAGTTAAAGCAACAATTGTTGCTGTTGGTGGTAAAGAAGTTACTTCAATCACAACTGTATCCAATTCCTGTGCACAAGGCTGATTACTAATAGTCCAAACAAACTCGTAAGACCCTACAATTAATCCTTCGATAATGTTAAATGCCGAATCAAAATCCGTCATTATTGCAGTATTAGGACCACTAATTTGTGTCCAAACTCCAGAACCATCTAAAGGAATGTTTGCTTCTAAAACGGCAGTATCTTTACAAAGACCTAATTGATCTGTACCAGCCATTGATACTGAAGGTGGGTTACTTGCCAAAATAGTTACATCATCAGTTTGAGTACATAAACCTGAAGTAACTGTATAAGTTACAATGTGAGTTCCTGCCGTAATACCTGTCACTAAAGCAGTATCTACTCCAGCAACTCCATTAGGTGTAAAAGTAAGAGGAGATGCAGAAGACCATGTTCCTGGTAAACCAGCAACAGTATCCCCATTCATTCTTAATCCAGCTAAATTATCCATACAAACTACAATGTCTGCACCTGCATTTGCATTAATAAGGAATATTTTAACCGTATCAGTTACTGCACTACAAACTCCATTGCTAACTGCCCAAACAAAGATATATTCACCTCCAGTTGACATTGTAACAGTTGCATTTGGGTTAGTATTAGTATTAAAAGTTGGTGCAATACCTGGTTGTGAAACAACCGACCACCTTCCAATTCCTGAATCTGCAGGTATCGGTCTTGCTTGTAAAACATAAGTAGTACCACCACATACAGTATCATCAGCTCCAGCATTAGCAGTTGAGGCTATTGGTTGCACTTTGTTTATTAACATTATTTCGTGGAAACTAGTACAAGTTGCATTTGCAGAATCATTTACTACATTCCATCTCATAACAACTGTATCTGGCCAAATCATTCCAGTAAGTGTTGCAGCTGGATCCGTAGTATCTGATATTATAACAGGATTACCTGAAGTTTGAGTCCAATATCCAAATCCGAAAGGAATTGCAGTTGCACTCATAGTTGCAGTTGATGCTTCACACAAATTCTGATCGAAACCAGAATAAGCAGTTGGTGGGTTTCTATGAATATAAACTGAATCAAAAGAATTTGAGGTACAGTTACCGTCATTTATTTCCCACATAAAAACGTAAGGATCTTCTGGAGGTCCATCAGTATTGGATACATCAGTAACTGTAGCGTCATTTCCTACCTGAGTGATTGTTGGAGTTAATGGGGAGATCGGACCACTAACTTGACTCCATACCGCAGTTGTTAAAGCTGCTGGAGTTGTTGCACCTCCTTCTAACAGAATTGAACCTGCTCCTTCACAAAATCTATCAGGTGTAGCATTACTTAATGCTGTAGTAGTTCCTACTACACTTGTTATTGCAAGCAAGGCTGTTGAAGTACCACAGCTTGGAACGGTTACATCAACTGAGTAATTCCCTCCATCTGCAGCAGTAGTGTTATTCTTAATGTAAACACTAGTATCTGCGGCACCAGCTATTGGTAATCCATTAAAGTTCCAAACATAAGTTGCATTTGGGAAATAAACTGTAGAAACTCTTAATTGACTTCCTACACAAATACCTGCTGGTGCATTAGAAGTTAATGGAGGCAAAACAAATGCTTGACCATTATCAATAGTACCTACTGTACCTTGTCCACAAGAATCTGTAACTCTTATGTTATATACATCTCCTGGTAATGCTGTGAATACTGGAGAAGACTGAGAGGTTAATAAGTAATCAGCTACATTAGGGTTAGATGCTAATTTGTACTCATATACAAAAGGAGGTATTCCGTTTGAAACAGTTACGTAAACATTTCCTGTAGTTGCAGGTGCACAAATTGGGTCGTAATTTAATACTATGCTTGGGTCCTTATAAGGAATAATAGTTATCGTTCTGTATTCTGCACAATTCATTGTAAATCTGTACGCGTTATTTGTACTTCCATGAATAATAGTATAAGTTCCTGGAGCTAAACCGCTAAATGTTGTCATATTACCTGAAACAACTCTTTGTTCTAATGGTGTTGCAGTTGCATAGTTGATAGAAGCGTCATAAGGTCCTGCATAAATCAAATCTACTGGCGAAGTATAAATTTGACTACCAGTATGGTCAACCATTATTTGTCCAGTAGGTGTGCTAGAACAAGGCTGAACTGCAGTAGCATTGAAAGAAAAACTACTTGGCAATACCGTGATGGTGTCTTTTAATTCATCCCCTGAACATACCCCTGTGAAAACTATTTCGTAATCACCTGGTAAAAAATAAGGATAAAGAGAAGTATTACCTCTCATTGTCGCCCCTTGATAGTAATCAATTTCAGGGTTAAAATAATCAACGCTTGTAAGTACTCTTGCATGAGCACCTCCCGTTAAAGGATTAATATTCAATTTAAAATTCTCAAAAGTATCTACATAAGGATTATGATAAATTCTATATCTTCTCCAAGGTGCACAACCTGAAAGGTCATTATTTGTAAGTATTTCTTCAATGGGTGTATTTCCTGAAGGTGGACCAAAAACCTCTGTGATTGACTCACCACAGGCATCTGTAATATTAACAGACACAACAGAACCAGGAGTAGGCTGCCACTGACTACCATCTAAGTTTCTTAATTTTACATCATCATAATAGGCAGATGTAGAAGTAGTATTTGCATTAATAAATCCTTTTGAGGTTGTAATAGGGTCTGGCGAATAACCAATATCCGAAGTTACAGTAAAAGTATAAGGAAAAGTACCACCCACTGAGTTACCCTTGTGAACATAGGTATAAAAATGCTGGGCTGGATCATAATGTAAAAAAGTATATACGTTATTATCTGGGTATAATTGATCAGGACCGATTCCACATTCTGCGGCAGATCTTCTCATCCCAACATATTCTAATGGAATTTTAGTAGTGATAGACCTATAAATCTTTTGACCACATCCATCTTCTGCAATTACAGTGTGTGTGTTAGCATTTGTTCTTGGAATGTTAGAAAATATTGGAGTAGAATTGGTAGCAACAGGAGATGGATTTTTAGTATAAACTATTGCATCAAAGAAATTTAATATTCTTGCATCCACAGAAGGATCAGCATTACCTGTAACCGTAATATCACCTGCAGCAATTGGGTAATTAACACCTGTAGAATAAAAAGCACTCTCTAACCTACCTGGAGAATTAATTGCTTCAACAGTCATTCTATAACCTGTACCTGCAGGTACAAACCAACCTAAACTTGCTACGTTATCATTTGCTGAATTAACATCTTGCTCTTCCCATTTCCTGTAAAGCTCATTTCCAAGGTTATCATACAATACTATTAAAGCATTATAACCAGACCTTTGACCTATCATACTCACAGAGTAAATAGTTAAATCATTAGCTACATCAAATTCAATTCCTCTTCCTAAACCAAAATAAGTTGTAGAAGTAGTAGAAGATTGACTTGAATATGGAGTGTCATGTCTTAAATCATTTAACCTATCAGTAATTGGAGGGTGAAAGGAATAAGCTTCTGACTCTACAATAGAATAAGAGTATGGTGGTAATCCACCAATCATTGTTAAAGGAACTTGATTTGGATCTGTTTGATCAGCAACACCAACTCCATTTCCATCAAAATAATAAGCTGTATTAGTACTTTGTGCTTGAAAAAGATTGTTTCTTCTTCCCATAATAGCTACAGTAGTCTCTGTACAACTTGTAGGGAATGAGGTAGCTTCATCAGAAGCACGAACATCACCTGCTCCATTGAAATTATAAGACAAAGGTCCTCCATTTGGATAATCGACAACTAAACCTGATATCTGTTTTGGAACTCCACAATTATCTAGCGATTGTACTGAATATGTTCCAGCTCTTAATCCTGTAAAAATACCAGAAGAAACATAAGGCTGGTAATTGCCAGCAGCCGAATCAGTATGCAAAAGTCTATACTGATAAGGAGGAACCCCATCTGTTAATGACACGTGAATCTCTCCTTGGTTAGGACAAATTGCGTCAATTACCGTATCTACACCAAAAATACCTTCTATGTATGTTCCTGCAATAGTAAAATTGTCAGTGAATGCAGGGTTAGCTCCGTCAGTATAAGTGACAGTATAATTACCTGCTGGAAGCGCAAAAAAGTTTCCAGAACCTTGAAGCTGATTTAAACCAGGATAAGTTGCTGGGCCAGCAGTTAAGCTAAAGAATCCAGAAGCGGAAGCTGGAGTGAATGTGTAACTCACAGATCCGTCTGCAGCACAAATGGATGGTGAGATTGAGGTTTGAGCTAATTGCGCAAATGCAGAAGCTATACCAAGTAATAAAAACGATACAGTTAACAGTAGTTTGTTTCTCATAATATGTTATTTGTCTAAAATATAATCGAGCAAATATAGGGATTGATTGTTTCGCAGACAAAAATTTCATAACATATTTTAACACTTAGTAAATAATAAAATTTAAAAGCTTTGAATTTGTATGTTTTATTAAACTTTATTCTGTTCACAAAAAATTGATTTATGTATATTTACAGCAATATCATAAACTTAATCCGCTAGAAAAGATGAGAACATTATTTTTATTTTTTATTTCCATATTTATTTTGAGTAATTCACTAGGTCAATCCAGCATAAATGATTCTTCCATTTTTATGCCTTTGCTTAAACTTGGTTATTCTAATAATTTTCCTACGGCTGATTTAAAGGATAGAGTTGGATATACATCTTCACTTAATGTTCGCTTGGAAATAAAATTGAAAAACCAATTTATTATCGGAACTAGATATGACTTTTTATTTGGTAATAATTTCAAAGATTCTGGAATGCTAAAGGATTTAGCAAATGATGGAGGAGAGATAATAAATGTTAACGGGCAATACGGTTCCTATGAAATGCTACAGAGAGGGCATCATTTAGGCATTTATGTTGGTAGGCTTTTTCCTGTTTTTTCTCCAAATCCTAACTCAGGTATAATAACCACAGCTGGTGTTGGCTTATTAGCTTATAGGGTTAATTTCAATAACATTAGTGGAGACATTATTCAATTTACTTCAGATTATGTAGCTGGCTATGATAGGTACACTTCTGGAATAAGTTTGACTCAGTATGTTGGATATCGATATATGAGTAAAAATAAACTAATGAATTTTTATGGTGGAATAGAATTTAATCAAGCTTTTACTAAAATAAGAAGAGACTATCAGGTAGACTATGAAATAAATGATCCTCGTTTTGGACAAAGAAAAGATTTCTTCTGGAACATTCAAGTTGGCTGGATACTTCCTTTGTATAAAAGGGCACCTAAAGAGTTCTATTATTAAGGTTAATAAAATTCATTTTATACCTTAATAAATATACTAATTAAAATTTGAAGATAATTTTAATCTAAGCCGAGCCTAATACTTTGTATACGTATTAGTTACGATATTTTCGCCATCAAACTTAGCGAAAGTATTATAGGAAATCCACTCTCCTAAATTAATGTACTTAGATGATTCATTTAATTGCACTTCAATGGGATGATGTCTGTGGCCAAAAATAAAGAAATCGAAATGTTTACTTTTTAGCTTTTCTTTAGAAAATGTAATTAACCATTCCTTGTCTTCTCCTAAAAACTTGTTGTCATTTACGGAGTGTTTACGACTAGATTTTGAGAAAAAATTAGCTAAGCCAATCCCAAAATTAGGATGTAAACGAGCAAATAGCCATTGGCATATTCGGCTTGAAAAAATTTTCTTTATAAACTTGTAACCCTTGTCACCAGGGCCTAAACCATCTCCATGAGCTATAAAAATAGATTTTCCGTTAACATTAAGTTCTATTTCTTGTTTGTGAATTTTAACACCAAGTTCTTGTTTGAGGTAGTCGAACATCCACATGTCATGATTTCCAGTAAAAAACTCGACTTCTATTCCTGAGTCTGTTAATTCGGCAATTTTACCTAAAAACCTTGTAAAACCTTTTGGGATAGCGCGTTTGTACTCGAACCAAAAATCAAAAATATCACCTACTAAATATATTCTATAAGCATCATTTTTAACTGAGTCTAACCAACTCACAATTCTATCTTCTCGCTTCCTACTTTCTTCATGAGATGGGACTCCTAAATGAAAATCTGAGGCAAAATAAATTTTCTTACCACTAGGTAATTCAAATGATTGAACATTATCACGTTTTCTTTTAGTGTCTTCTTGGATAACTGTTGATTTATTAATTAATTACCGAAAATCTCTTGAAGTTTTTTCCCTAAAGCTGCACCTCTTAAACGAGTTCCTATTACTTTACCTTCTTTATCAATAAGTACTGTGTAAGGAATTCCTCTAAACCCATATATCTGAGTTGCTGCTGAACCCCAACCTCTTAAGTCACTCACATGACTTTTCCAAATCAAATTATCTTTTTTAATTGCCCCCATCCAAGCAGCTTTATTTTTATCTAGAGAAACACTGTAAACTTCAAAGCCTTGATCTTTGTACTTCTTATATAAATTAACAACATTTGGGTTTTCTCTTCGGCAAGGACCGCACCATGATGCCCAAAAATCAATTAATACGTACTTGCCCCTCAGTGATTCTAAAGTAATAAGTTTCCCATCAGGACTTGTCATATTTACTTCAGGTGCAATACTTCCTACTGGTGTTTTAGGCTTTGGTTGATTTCTCTTAGTTCTTTCTGCTTGAGCTATTTGTCTTTGAGCAGTTAACAAACTTGTGTGATACAATGTTTTTGGATAAGTTTCTCCTATTCCTTTTGCGGCAATACTTATTGCTTCTTTAGGCTCAATAATATCGTTTAAAGCAACAAATACTACTAGTGAAGTAGAATTATCTTTTACGAAATTAAAAGCATACTTAGACATTGAATCTTTTGTTATATCTGAGCTTTTAACCAAATAATATTGTTGGATTAATTCATTATCCTTGGAGCCCGAAACTTGATAGTCTTTGTTTTTAAAATCAGTGGTTGTTTTAATCTTGATTTGCTCCTCTTTTTTAAGAATTAAAAGCTGAGTTTCTTTGTCATTTTCTACTGTAGATAAAGAAAAGAAATCATCAGTTTCAACTGGTGTTTCAAGCTTGTAGTTACCCAAAAAATTAACTTTACAGGAGTCAACTTTTACTACTTGGTTTCCTTTGTTATGGTTTAAGTAAACAACAGTTCCTCTGCCCTTTTTCATTTTCCCTTTTATTACTGTGTTTTCTTGCGAATAACCAGTGCTAATAAAAAGCCCAATAAGTAACGTAATAATTAGTGTCTTATTCATTTTCAAAAATTTCGTTCAATTTATCTTCTAACTTTTGTCCTTTTAAATTAAATGCTATTACATTCCCTTCTCTATCAATCAGTACATTAAATGGGATTGATTTCACATCATATATATCTACAGCTGGAGATTGGAACATCATTAAATTACTTACGTGATACTCCCAAGGTAAGTTGTCTTTTTTAATAGCTTCTAGCCATTTTTGCTTGTCCTTATCTAGTGCAATGCTATATACTTCAAAACCTTGCTCATTGTATGTATTATATAATCTAATTAATCTGGGATGTTCGGCTCTGCATGGACCACACCATGATGCCCAAAAGTCAATTAAAATATAATTTCCTTTTAAATCTTCCATTTTAACATCCTTACCGTCAACTCCTGGCAGGATTAATTGAGGGGCTCTTTCACCAATATTTTTAACTTTAATTTGAGCTATTTCATACTTATAAATAGCTGTTTTAACTCTTTCATGCATTTCAGTGTTCTCATACTTTCTTCTCATCCCCTTCTCCATGGACAACAAATGTTCGTAATCAGAATCAAAATCAATGTATTCCATTCCTACAATAATCACTTCGGAATTCTTTGCTCCATCAATAAACTCCTTTAAATAGCTCTTAGATTGTGTTCTTAGTCCCGAAATTATGCTGTCGTAATAATACTGACCATCAGCTGTTTCGTCCTTATACATTTTTTCTTCATTGTTCAATATATCACTTTGATATTGAGACATAATGTTTAAAAACTCATTCATTTTCTCGGATCCTTGTGCTCCTCTTACTTTTAAATTAAGCTGAGCTCCTGGTAACTTAGACACCAATTTTATCTTAGAATCTGGCTTGATTTTTAAAACTATTGGCGCTTCATCATCTAAGGGTTTTACAAAAAGTAATTGATTATCTGCAATAGTATTGGCATATTTAAATTTTCCAAAGAAATTTAAATCAAGTGTATCACTTATAGACCTATCAAGGTTGTAAATCCAAACTTTTTTAGATTTACTATTCTTTATTTTACCCTTTACGGCAAACTGACTTTGAGCAACTATTTGCTGGGTGAAAAACCCTAAGATACATAGTAAAAAAATGTGCTTTTTCATTGAGCCAATATCTAAATTATAATAGTTCTTTAAGTTTTTCTTCTAACTCTAATCCTCTTAATCCTCGGGCTAAAATTTTTCCATTTCTATCAATTAAAACAGTAAAAGGAATGCCTCTGAATCCATATAAATTTATAGCTTCAGTTTGCCATTGTTTTAAATCACTAGTGTGAGATTTCCATACTAAACCATCAGTCTTTATCGCTTCCTCCCATTTGCTTTTGTTATCATCTAAAGAAAAACTATATACTTCAAATCCTTTAGATTTATATTGGTTATACAGCCTAACTACGTTAGGATTTTCAGCTCTACATGGTCTACACCAAGATGCCCAAAAATCTACTAACACAACCTTCCCCCTTAATGAAGACAACTTGATATTCTTGCCATTTGGACTTGGGAAGTCCAGCTCCGGAGCCATTCCTCCTATCGGAAGCATTGCATTCATCTTTCCCTCTTGCTTTCTTTGTTCTTCTATTTGTTTAGCCTGTTGCTCTTCTAATCTTTTAATGTCTTCATTTAAACTATTAGAGTATGGTGAATTAGGAAGAGTTAAGTTAATGTCTGTAGCTACTTCTTTCAGTAATTCCATCTCGGAGTTTGGATCGATTTGAGCTATTACTGCTATTAGTGCCTCAGATCCTTTGTTGCTTTTAATGTAGTTTTTTCTATACTCCAAAAACTCCTGATTTTTTTTCATCATCTCCATTTCAATTGATGAAATTGATTCTGGATTGTTTGAAACCATATTTCTTTCCTCAGATTTCTTTTGATTAAAAATCATCATGTCATAAACCTTGTTGTAGAACTCGGAAATTTGAGCAGAAGATTTAGAACCAGAAACAGTATAATCCATAGCGAACTGCTGGTTATTATTTATCTCTAAATTCATTTCCTTAGTTTCAGAATCCAATACTATTGGAAAAGTATTACGAAGCGAACTCCCAAAGTGGAAAACTCCTTTTTTTGGCTCTTTAATATTTAAAGTAAACTTACCTTCTTTGGTTAGAACAACCGAATCAATTGGTGTTAAAAATTTATCTTCAAGTGCATACAAATACACTTGTTGATTTTCGGCTAAACCTATCATATCAACAGATCCATTGATTACGTGATTGGCTTTTTTTTCGCAGTTTAATAGTGCGAAAAGAACGAGAATATATAAACTTAATTTTTTCATATTAAAACTTATTATTTTTCTAATTGTTTCATTAATAATTGATTGGCAACTTTTGGGTCAGCTTTACCTTGTGACTGTTTCATCACTTCTCCCATAAACAAACCTAAAAGACCTTTTTTTCCGCTTTTGTATTCTTCTACTTTTGCAGGGAATTTTGCTAACGCTTTATTCACTAGCTCCAGCATTGCATCTTCATCAGAATCTTGAATCCAATTATTTTCTTGTGCAATTGCTAATGGTGATTTTTCTGGTGATTCGATAAGTAGTGGAAATACCTTTTGAGAGGCAACCGAATTACTTATTTTATTGTCTTCTATAAGCTGGATTAACTCCGAAATAGTAGCAGGATTCACACCAAACTCATCTATTTCGATAGCCTTTTCATTAAGATAAGACTTGATGTTTACTGTTACCCAGTTTGATGCAGACTTATAGTTTTTTTGAGTTTTTATTACTTCTTCAAAGTAAAGAGCTACTTCTTTGTTTTCGGTTAATACATGTGCATCATACTCCGATAATTCTAACTCCTCAGTATACTTTTTAATTAGCTGATTAGGCAGAGGAGGCATTACTTCTCTCACTTTGTTTATGTAGTCTTCAGAAACCCTTAATGGCTGTAAATCTGGCTCAGGGAAGAAACGGTAATCGTTAGCCCCTTCCTTACTTCTCATAGAAATAGTAGAGCCATCAGCTGCATTAAAACTTCTTGTTTCAGTAGCAATAGTTTCTCCTTGCTCTAATAAATCAATTTGTCTTTTTACCTCATAATCAATGGCTTTCTGAACATTTCTCATTGAGTTCATATTCTTTACCTCTGTTCTGTTCCCAAATTTATTTGCTCCTTTAAGCATTACTGATACGTTCGCATCACATCTTAAACTTCCCTCTTCCATGTTTCCATCACAAATATCAAGGTAACGAACTAGCTTTCTCACTTCTGTAACGTAGTCATATGCTTCTTGCGAAGATTTAATTTCTGGCTCACTTACAATTTCAATCAAAGGAGTTCCTGCCCTGTTTAAGTCAATTAGTGTGTTGTAAGGATCTAAATCATGAATACTTTTTCCTGCATCTTCTTCAAGATGAATTCTGGTTAATGTTACCTTTTTAGGGTTACCATCTGCATCAGTAATTTGAATATAACCTCCCGTACAAATTGGTGTTTCGTCTTGGGTTATTTGATATCCTTTTGGTAAATCTGGATAGAAATAGTTTTTTCTTGCAAAAATCATGTCTTGAGTAATGCCACTTTCACAAGCTAATCCCATTTTTACAGCAAACTTTACGGCCTCCTTATTATAAAGTGGTAAAGTTCCTGGGTGACCTAAAGTTACTACACTAACATTGGTGTTGGGTGTTGCTCCATATTCATTTCTATCGCTAGAATATGCTTTGGTCTTTGTTTGTAACTGAGCGTGAATCTCTAGTCCAATTACTGTTTCGTATTTATCGTATATAGTGCTCAACTCTATTGTTTAATTAGTTTTATACTTTCGGTAAAAGTACTATTAAATATGTTTACTACATAAACTCCTTGATTCATTTCTGCTGGTAAAGGAATGATGTTTTTTTCTAAAAACTTACTGTAGAATTTAGTATCGACAATCATTGCTCCTTTACTATCGAAAACCTGTAACGTATATTCTTCGTCATAATTACTTAATCCTGCAATAATTAAATCAGAAACAACAGGGTTAGGAAAAATCATGAACCTACTTTCTTCCTCTTTTTCTAAAGGTTTTTCAAGTTCAAGAACAAATAAACCTTCTTGCATGTCGGATGCTAATAATATTCCAGAAGGTAAAAAAGGATAAATACCCCAGGCCCCTCTAAAGCTTCCGAAATTTCTTTCTTTTGAAGTGTCATAAAAACCTACTAATTCGGGTACTGAAGGATTAGAAATATCATATACATAAACTCCATTGTAATAGTAAGCAACATACACATAATCACCCATAATGATTTGATTATGTATAATCCCAACATTATCTTGCACCCCAACTGTATCTAAAAACTGAATATTGGTTAGATCAGAAACATCTAAAATTTTCATTTTTTTACCGTGAGTTTCATCACCCATTGCATAAATAGTTCCCGATTCATTAAGCCACCCAGAATGGTTGTAACCTCTATCTGGATAACTAGTTATAGTTCCCATTAATGTTGGCGTTCCACTAAAATCAACTACAAACAATCCTGTTCCTGCATTGCAATAAACAGAATCGTTTCTGGCAAAAGCATCATGCACATAGCCCAAAGTTCCTACTGTAGATGCCCACCAAGAAATATCGTTTTCGCATCTAAATAATAGCTCAGGGGATAATGGGTTGGTCAAAGAAAAAACATCAAATTTTCTTTGATTACCTCCTCCGCAAGAGTATAATTTACCTACTGCGGTATCGATAAAAATATTATGCGATAATTTAATTGTTGTGTCTTGATCATAAACTACATGAACTGAATCGGGCAAAAACGACAAATCAACTATTTGCAAGGAGGCATCTCCTTCATCCGAAACCATATATAAATACCCTCTATAATCGTGATAATCTCTGTGAACAATTTGAACTCCAGTATCTCGACCCATTACAAAATCTACTTGGATTGGTGAGGATGGATTTGTAACGTCAAAAAAGTGGGTACCTCTTGTAGATCCTATAATTGCATATTCTTTTCCATCTTTAACGTACCCCCAAATTTCGTTATAGGTATTGTTGTACAAGGATGTTGCAGATATTGAGCTATCTTTCCATTGAAAAAGTTTGTTCATTTTAAAGCTATCTTGAGCTTTTAAAAAGGCTGTAGACATTAAAAAAAGACAAACTAAAAGAAGGAGTTTTTTCATTATGATTGGTAATTGCTACTAATTTACATAAAAAAGAACATCCAATAGTTAGATATGCAAGAGGTTATCATCCGATTTTTGTTAATTAAGTGAACTCTGTTTCTTTAAAGAGATGCTATTAATTCTTTAGTGATTTTGGTAACTTTTGGAGTTGCTTTTCTTGCAACTTCTTGAACAATTTCGTGAGTCATTTCAATTATTTTTCCTGGCACTCCAAGGTCAGTAATTATTGAAAACCCAAAACAAGGAATCCCCATATGCCTTGCTGCTATTACTTCGGGCACGGTTGACATACCCACAGTATCTGCTCCAATATTTCGCACATATTTATATTCAGCTGGGGTTTCAAGAGTTGGTCCAGATAAGCCAGCATAACTTCCTTGAACCACTTTTATATTTTCATTTTTAGCTATTTCGTGAGCTTTAGCTATCAATTTTTTATCGTAAGGTTCGCTCATATCAGGAAATCTAGGTCCTAACTCATCCATGTTTTTTCCAATTAAAGGATTGTCTCCAAATAGGTTAATGTGATCATCAATTATCATTATTTCCCCAATTTCATAGTCTGGATTTACTCCTCCACTTGCATTGGAAACTATAAGAGTTTCAATTCCCAAAAACTTCATTACTCGAACTGGAAAAACCACTTCATTCATTGAGTATCCTTCGTAATAATGAAACCTCCCTTGGAGTGCAACAACAGTTTTACCACCAAGAGACCCTATTATTAATTTTCCCGAATGCCCTTCTACAGTTGAGACTGGGAAGTTTGGAATTTCTTCATAAGCGAAACTATGTGTAGTTTCTATATCATTAGCTAATTCACCCAATCCTGTTCCCAAAATAATTCCAACCTCACAAGTTTTATTTATTTTGTTCTTGATAAATTCAGCAGTTTCTTTAATCTGATTCAACATAAGTATGTATTAATTTTTCGAAAATTTCTTTGTCTTGAATAAAATCTACTTCTATCGGTAAGTAGAATATTGGCAGGCTTTCTAGTGCTTTATGCTCTTTTAGTCTCATTGCATCTTTTTCTGTGATTACTATCACAGAATCCTTATTACGCTCAAAAATAGAAATAATTTCTTGAATATTTTTATCCGTAAATCTGTGATGATCAGGAAAATTAAAATGCTTTGAAATATTATTATTCTTGGTCAAATGATTTATAAAAGGTTCTGATTTAGCTATACCTGTTACAACAATTAACTCTTTTCCTTTTAAATCAACCTGTTCTTTAAGGTTGAAAAGAGAATTGAAACTTCCATATTTTACTGTAGTAAAAAACACTTTTTGCTCTGGTAAAGCATCTATTTTTTCTGTTATTTGCTGTTTCTCAGCATCAGATAAAGCTGAAGGGCATTTTGATACAATGATTACATCTGCTCGCTTTTTACCTTTAGTAAACTCACGTAAATTACCTGTTGGTAACATAAAATCTTTATAAAAAGGAGCATTATAATCGGTAAGCAAAATTGAAAAACCGGTTTTTAATGACCTATGCTGAAAAGCATCATCTAACAAAACAACTTCAGGAATTTCCTCTTTTGACATTATACCTATAATTCCATTTACCCTACTGGTATCAACAAACACATTCACCTCTGGGTGTTTAGTATAAAACTGTAGCGGTTCATCTCCAATACTAACAGCTGTTGACTCTTCATTAGCTTGCTGAAATCCAGGGACTTTTCTTCCATATCCTCTTGATAGAGTTGCTATTTTTTTATTTTTTAATAGCCTAATTAAATACTCTACATGAGGAGTTTTTCCTGTTCCTCCGGCAGCAATATTTCCTACTAGGATAGTTTTAACATCAAATTCGCTCGACTTCAAAATATTGTTGTTGAACAAAATATTTCGCAAACCAACTACCAATCCATAAAGGAAAGATATAGGCAAAAGCAAATATCGAAATACCTTTACCATTTGCCTCTAAACTCTTTAGGATAACAAACGAAATACTTTTTTACAGGCTCAGTTAACGCCTTGATATTAAAGTTGTCAGAAGCTTCAGTGATGTTAGCAATAGTTCCGTCTTTGTATCTAATATTAATCTTATCCTTAAGCGCATTGTAGGCATTATTAGCAATTTCGCTATTTATTACAAAGTGGTTTACTTCACTATCAGTAATTCCATAGGCTTCTTTTACTTGATTTTTTAAAGATTGGATTCTTTCAGATTCAAAAGGTTCTTTCTGGATTAAAACTTTAGGTAAATTCCTGTTGATTAATGATCTTGAAATTGAAGACAAGGTAAAGTCACTGTGGTCGCACCAAGCTTTAATTCCGCTATAAATATCTGAATCATCAAGTTTTGTGAAGCTCTCTAAAATTGTAGAATCACCAAACTCCGCAGTATCATAACTTTCATACAAGAATTTTTTGAGAACTGGGCTACAATGTACCTCTTCACCATTTCTTGCCAAATGAATGGCTCTTTTTAAAATTTCTACTAATAAATTTTCTGCTGAAAGAACTGTTTTATGGAGGTAAACCTGCCAATACATTAATCGTCTAGCAACAATAAATTTCTCGATAGAATAAATTCCTTTTTCCTCTATAACCAGTTCATCTTCATAAACGTTAAGCATATTTATAATTCGATCGCTACTTACCACTCCTTCAGAAACTCCACTGTAAAAACTATCTCTTTTTAAATAATCCAACCTATCCATATCCAATTGGGAGGAAACTAATTGGTGTAAGAATTTCTTTTTGTATTTATTAGTAAAGATTTGAATTGCTAACGATAACTTTCCATCAAATTCTTCGTTCAACTTATCCATTAATAATAAAGAAATATCCTCATGTGTTACTCCATGAACTAAAGTATGTTCCAGAGCGTGAGAAAATGGTCCATGACCAATATCATGAAGCAAAATAGCTATTAAAACACTCAATTCTTCTTCCTCGGTAATTTCAATATCTTTCACTTTTAGTACCTCAAGTGCATTTTGCATTAAGTGCATGCAACCAATAGCATGATGAAATCGCGTATGGTGTGCTCCAGGATATACCAAATAGGATAATCCAAGCTGTTTTATTCGGTTCAACCTCTGAAAATAAGGATGGTCAATTAAATTTAATATAATTGGATAACGAATAGTAATAAAACCGTAAATTGGGTCGTTAAGTATCTTCATGGTATAAATTGATAGCTTGTTGCTATTTCAAAACAAAAATAACAATAATAACGGGTTATTGAATCATGTACCAGACTGAAAAAAATTATAGATAAATAAAAAAGAAAAAATAATGGCAGGAAGAATTTTATGGGCTGATGATGAGATAGATTTATTAAAACCACACATCATGTTTTTGGAACAAAAAGGATTTGATGTAGACACTATAAACAATGGCTCAGAAGCTATTGATATGGTAGGTGATAATAATTATGATATTGTTTTTTTGGATGAGAATATGCCAGGAATATCTGGTTTAGAAGCTTTAAGTGAGATCAAACGAATTAGTCCTTCTTTACCAATTATAATGATTACCAAAAGTGAGGAAGAATCTATAATGGAGAGCGCAATTGGGAAAAATATTTCTGATTATTTAATTAAACCAGTAAATCCAAATCAGATATTATTGGCGATAAAGAAAAACATTGACCAGAATAGATTAATAAGTGAGGAAACTACTCACAGTTACCAACAAGAGTTCAGAAAAATCGGAATGAGATTAATGGATAGGCTGGATATTGATGATTGGAAAGACCTGCACGATCAACTTACTTTTTGGGAGTTAAAAATGGATGCTTCGGAAGATAAAAGTATGGCTGAGATTTTTGAAATGCAAAAAAGGGAGGCTAATCAGTTGTTTGGTAGATTTATTGAGAAGAATTATCTAGATTGGTTAAATGGGACTTCTGATGAATTACCCATTTTATCTCACACTTTATTTTCTAAAAAAATTGCTCCTTTCATAAAAGAGAAAAATACTTTTTTGATTGTTATTGATAATTTTAGATATGATCAATGGAAAATTTTGAAACCTTATTTTGGTGAGTATTTTGATGTAGAAGAAGAAGATACTTACTTCAGTATATTACCTACTGCAACTCAATATGCTCGAAATTCTCTTTTTGCAGGCTTAATGCCTTCAGAAATAAGAAAGAGATTTCCATCTAAATGGGTAGAAGAGGACGAAGAAGGAGGTAAAAACAATTTTGAGGAGGATTTTCTTAATGACCATCTAAAAAGGCTAGGAATCGGCTTAAAAACATCTTATACCAAAGTAACAAGCAATACAAAAGGGAAAAAGCTTGTAGATAATTTTTCTGATTTATTAAATAATGACTTTAATGTTATTGTCTACAACTTTGTCGATATGCTTTCGCATGCCCGTACAGACATGGAAGTAATTAAAGAATTGGCAGATGATGATTCGGCTTACCGATCAATTACAGAGTCATGGTTTAGACACTCTCCTTTATTGGAAGTTGTAAAGAAAATTGCTGAAAGTGGATGCAATATTGTTTTAACAACTGATCATGGAATGGTGAAGGTTGATAACCCTGTTAAGATTGTTGGAGACAAAAACGTGAATACTAATTTGCGATACAAGCTTGGTAAAAACCTAAGCTATAACCAAAAAGAAGTATTTGAGGTTAAGAATCCTGATGATGCCTTCTTACCAAAGATAAACCAGAATACGCGTTACGTTTTCTGTAAGGATAGTACTTTCTTTGCTTATCCTAATAACTACAATTACTATGTTAACTTCTATAAAGACACCTTTCAGCATGGTGGAATCTCTATGGAAGAAGTTATAATCCCAATAGTAAGATTGAAAGTTAAGAAATAAACCTGTTAAGGTTTACTTAAAAATAAGCCACAAAAAAAGCCTGATTCGAAATTCGAATCAGGCTTTTTAATTTTAGTTATTTATGTAATTACTGAATTACAATTCTGTGTTGTTCCAGTTTACCATCACTTTGTAATAGTAGTAAGTAAACTCCTGCGTTTAACTTTCCTACTCTTATTTGTTTCATTCCATTCTCGTTAAAGTAGTACTCACTATCGAAAACTACTCTTCCTTGAATATCCATAAGCTTAACACTTGATTGTTGTGCATCACCAATGTTTTGGATTGTAAATTCTCCATTGTTTGGATTAGGATAAACTTTGAAACTATTGTTAAAACTAATTTCATCTGTTCCTACCCAAGTAGTATCTCTAATTTCGAAGTTATCAATAAAGAAATCTACTCCTTCGTTTCCTATGTTTGATAGACCATAGAAACCAAATTTCACAAATCCACTTGTATTCCTCATTGTATAAACAACATGGTCTCCAGTAGCCGATGGTTCATTACTTGTATCCCACTGCATAATAATGTCAGCTAATTTCCAAGTGATTCCTCCATCATATGAAGCTACTAAAGCTACTGTATCATCAGCACCAAATCCATTAATCGCAGGATTTGAGTTGAAATCATCAGTTAATGCTACATCAAACTCAATTATTCTGGCTACGTTAGGGTTTGGACCGAAATCAAAAGTTGGTGATAATAACCATCCTTCTCTAGGAGTAAAAGCAGAGATATTAAATCTTGCAGCTCCATTAAACCCTACATTTCCAAATCCATCTGGCTCCCAGTTAGATTCTGTCATTGTAGCCAATCCTCCAGATGTAGTTAATGTTCCTACTGCTTCTTCCCAACATTGTGGAGTAATATCCGATGGAAATTGAGATTGGTAAGTAGAGAAATCTTCAAAATAAGGAAGTTTAGTACCTGAAGGACATCCTGTAGAACCACAATGTGGTCCAGACCATGCACTTGTGTCTCCATTTGTACAGATAGCTTTCACCCAGAAACAGTATTCTGTTAATGAGTTTAAACCTCCTATTGTCACAGCATTTATAGTACTTGATACTGTATCTCCGCCTGCTGTATTAGTAATTGGGTTATATCCTACTGGACCATATGCTGCAAAGAAACTAGTTTGTAATCCTAATGGATCATTATTCCAACCTAGTCTAATTGAGGTTGAATCTTGGCCAGGATTAAGCACAGTTACAAATGGTGCTTTTTCACATGTTGGTATAACTTCAAAACAGAACTCATCAATATTCATAAATCTGAAGGTAGATGTCGCAGGATATAAGAATGCAACATGTCTATCAGTTCCCGTGTAGGTATCAAAGGGTATTCTATAAAATTGGTAAGCTGAAGTTACATCTCTTATAGTATCCCATCCAGTAAATGTACTTGGGTCAGTAGGATCCGACATTGTACCAATAATCATAGTAGTATCTGGTGTAAATGAACCTTGTAACCAAAAACTAGCCCTATGAGTTCCTGCTCCAAGAGCAGTCATTTCAGGAGAAACTAAAATCATTGTTGCGTTAGCATCACTTCCAGTATTCATTCTTACCATGTTAGTTCCTTGGTAAGCACCAAATGTGTTGATCCCTATAGTAGAAGAACCAGTAGTTGATAAGAAACTTGACCAACAGATTGGTAATTCACCAGCTGAGTAATTCTCAAATCCTTCACATAAGTCAACAACAGGTGCACAATCAGTACAAAATCTTGTTGGCCCTATCCATAAACTTGAATCACCAGCTCCACAAATACTCATTAAGTATACATCATAGCAAGTACTATTTACTAGACCAGTAATTACAGCAGGATTTGTAGCTGAAGTAACCTGAGTTCCTGTTCCTCTTGTAAATCCTGGAGCTCCATATTCAAGAATCCAAGAAATATCATTAGAACCATTTGTCCAACTTAAGTTAGCTGTTGTTTGTGTTGCACTATCAAATGTTAATTTTAATGGTCTAGGACAAGTAGGAACTTGAACTACAGCAAAATTATCTACAAATGCGTCATTATCTTCATTAGAAATAGAAGACTCTGCATACAATCCAAATCTTACTTGACCTGTATAACCTGCAGCAGTTAAATCATAATAGAAGTAATCACCCGCAAAAGAAGGCATATTAGCTGTGTCCCAAATCTCAAGAATATTAGTGTCAGACCAAGTATTACCATTATCGGTTGAAATAACTAATACTAATTTATCGTCTGGTCCCATAAGTCCACCTTGGGCAGTTGGTGCAGCTGCAGTAAAATAATCTGTAATTGCTACATCAAACTCAACTTGATATGGAATAGATCCGTTTCCTAAATCAATAGAAGGAGAAAGTAACCACTCATATCTATTTGTATTCCAAATATTCATTGAAGCAGACAATGTACCAAGTCCATTGTTAGCAAAATTCGCTCTATTACCCCATCCAGAAGTTCCAACAGATAATGTTGAAGCTACTGTAAGTACTCCAGTCGCTTCTTCCCAACAAGCAGGATTGTTGTTAAATGCATATGTTGAGAAATCTTCTAAATATGGTGGTGTAAAAGAAGCACATGGTGTTGTGAAAGTAAATGGACCAGTCCATAAACTTGTATCACCTACTGTACAAAAACTTCTTAAATATACCTCATATGTTGTATTGGGTAATAAACCGTTAATGAAAGTTGAATCTGTATTAGATGTAAGTGGTGTTCCTGCACCTAAAGCAAATCCTGGTGTTCCATACTCCAAAAAGTAAATACTATCAGTAGCAGCAGTATCCCAAGTTAAATTAACAGAATCAGAATAGATAGATGAAGTTCTTAAATTTAAAGGTCTAGGACATGTTGGCACAAATCTTACAGAAAAATTATCTACAAAGACATCATTATCTGCATTTGAAGCTGTACTCTCACAATAAAAAGCAAACCTTACTAAACCAGTATATCCAGCACTTGTTAAATTAATGGCTTGAAACTGACCAGTTGGAGATATTGGAGTTTTTGTAGAATTCCAAGATATTAATATGTTTGTGTCTGACCAAGTTGTTCCGTTATCAGTTGATATAAGAAATACAACTGAATCATCAACACCTAAAGTTGTAGCTGATGTATTTGCATAATCTGTTAAAGCAATATCAAACTCTACTTGATATGGTAATGCTCCTGTTCCTAAATCGATTGATGGAGAAATTAACCAGTCGTTTCTATTTGTAGTCCATAAATTCAAATAAGCAGAATTTGAGGCTCCTGTAGCATTTCCAAAAACATCACTTCCCCAGTTCGAAGTTCCTATTACTATTGAAGAATTTACAGTAAGTAAGCCTTGCCCTTCTTCCCAGCAATTTGGTGTTGCGGCAAAAGTCATTGATGTAAAATCTTCTAAATAAGTTGGAACGTATGAACTACATGGAGTAGTAAAAGTAAATGGACCAACCCATGCCGAAGTATCTCCTGAATTACAATATCCTCTGACATAAAAATCATAAGTTGTAACAGGTAAAAGTCCAGAAATATTTAATGAATCTACATTAACATGAACATAGGTTCCTCCAGCTGGTAAAGCAAATCCTGTAGCCCCATGCACTATACTCCAAGCGGTATCAGCTAATGGTCCTCCTCCTGCATTCCATCTCAGTGTTACTGAAGTAGCAGTAAGATTACTTATAGATTGGTTTGTAGGCGCTATACATAAAGGAAGGGTAGTAAAAGTAAACGGCCCAGCCCAAGTTGAAGTATCACCCAGATTACAATATGATCTTACATAAAAATCATAAGTAGTTATATCATTTAAAGAAGTCACTAATAATGAATCAATATTAGTGTGAACATAATTTCCTGTTACTAATGGGTCAAATCCTGTTAATCCGTATTTAACACTCCAAGCTGTATCTGAACATCCTGCTGCCCACTTTAAAACTGCAGTAGAAACTGTAATGGTAGCAGTATCAGCATTTAATGCTTGTGGTAAAAAACAATTTACTCTTAAAGTATCTACAGCAATATCGTCTATCGCTAAATCTTGATAAAAATCTGATCCATCTCCTCCACTTTCAGCTCTAAATCGAATTAAAACTTTATCTCCTGGAAGAACAAATCCACAAATATCATAAAAATGTTCTGACCATACACCTGCATTATTTTGTTGTAAAACATCAATCTGAACCCAAGCAGTTCCATCATATCCTTCAACATAAAGAAGATTTAAAGGATTAATTACATTAGTTCCTAAGTTGTTATTAAACCAAAAAGAAAATTCAGGATTAGGAACATTAGTTACATCAATTGTATCTGATGACATAATTACACCAACATCAGTTCCTGAGAAATCCATCCAAGCTCTTGTACTACCAGCAGTACCAGTGTGATCAAGAATGGTAGATCCAGAATAACCTAAGGTTCCAGTTAGTATCCATGGACCTCCTGAAGTTGTACTTTGATTCCAAGTTGAAGGAAAAGTAGTTGTGTTAAATTGCTCAACAAAAGGAGCAGTCAACTGTGAGTTTCCACTAAAGCTTATAAAAACAAGCATTAATGAGAGTAAAAAGTAATTTTTTTTCATATTATATTTTTGTATTGAGTTATATATCCCACCAAGATACTGAATAAATTTTAAACAAACTCACAATTAGTTGTTAAAATATAAACTTGTTATAGATTTTATTAATAAGAATAGCTCTAAATAATAAGCTTCAATATTTTATAGTGAAATCCATAAAAAAAGCCCCTTGTGCATTTCAAGAGGCTTTTGTGGTTATATGTTTTAGTTAAAACTTACTGAATCACTATTCTGTGTTGTTCTAGTTTTCCATCACTCTGTAGTAGTAATAAATATACTCCTGCGTTTAGTTTTCCAACTTTAATCTGCTTCATTCCATTCTCGTTAAAGTAATACTGACTTTCGTAAACTACTCTTCCTTGAATATCCATCAGTTTCACACTCGATTGCTGTGCATCTCCAATGTTTTGGATAGTAAACTCTCCATTGTTTGGATTTGGATAAACCTTGAAACTATTGTTAAAGCTAATCTCATCAACTCCTAAATAGGTAGTATCTCTTATCTCGAAGTTATCAAAACTGAAGTCATTTGACTGGTTTGTTACTGTTGATGCTCCATAGAATCCAAATGTTACATACCCTGAAGTATTCTTCATCTCAAGTATTACATGACTTGGTACATTTGATGGCTCATTTGAAGTATCCCACTGCATGATAATATCAGCTTTTCTCCATGACACTCCTTTGTTATATGAAACAACTAAGGCTACTGTATCATCTGGTCCAAATCCAGAAGCTAGTCCTGTTCCAAATGCTTGTGTAAATGCCACATCAAATTCTATTATTCTTGCTACGTTAGGATTAGGTCCAAAGTTAAATGTAGGTGATATCAACCATTCGTTTCTATTCGTAAATGCTACATTCATTCTTGCTGCTCCTGTTGTTCCATTGTTTGCCAACCCGTCTGGCTCCCATAAACTCTCTCCTGCTGCCAAGAAAGTAGGTGCTGTTCCTAATACTCCATTTGCTTCTGTCCAACATTGAGGTGTAATGTCTTCTGGGAATGCACTTGCATAGGTAGAAAAATCCTCGAAGTAAGGTACGCTTACTCCATCCGGACATCCTGTAGATCCACAATGTGGTCCTGACCATGCACTTGTATCTCCATTGGTACAGATAGCTTTTACCCAGAAACAGTATTCTGTTAATGGCATTAGTCCACTAATTGTTTTAAAGTTAGAAGTTGCTGTTGTTGTTTGCCCTCCTGCTGGGTTGTTCACAGGATCATATCCTGCAGGTCCATAGTTTACAATAAATGATACTTGACTTGTATCGTTATTCCATCCAACATTTATTGATGTAGAATCAATTCCTGGATTAAGTACCGTTACTGATGGTGCTTTTTCACATGTTGGTAAAATTTCCCAACAGAAATCATCTAAGTATACATTATCAAATGTAGCTCCAGGATTCCATAGGAATGCGATATAAGTATCTGTTCCTGTATATCCAGTAAAATCTACTTTAAAATTGGTATAAGATCCATTATTTAAACCTTGTAGTGTTTGCAATGGAGTAAATGTTCCTGGGTTAGTAGGATTAGTCATAGTTCCAATTGTAACTGTTGTATCTGCTCTCATCCAGAAGTTTGCTCTGTGAGTCCCTGCAGATAAGGTACTTACCTCAGGTGCTATTAACATCATTGTTGCATTAGCATCATTTTGGTTGTACATTCTAATACAGTTAGTTCCACTATTTGCATTGAAATTTGCAGTCTGAATAAAAGCAGCTGTTGCTGTTGTATTGATAAAACTTGTCCAACACAATGGCAATGAACCTACTGATGCTGATTCAAAATCAGTACAGTAATCTGTTAATGGTGCACAATCAGTACAAATTGTTGTTGGCCCTTGCCAAACACTTGTATCTCCTGCTGAACATATACTTCTTACCCAAAACTGGTAACATGTAGATGGTGTAAGTCCTGTAACGTTTACTGGGTTAGTTGTTGTACTAACTATTGTTCCTGTTCCTAATGTAAATCCAGCTGGTCCGTATTGTAACTCCCAACTAATATCATTTGGTCCATTTGTCCATGTTACGTTAAGGTTATTTGTTCCTGTAGTTCCTGCTTGGATTGAATAAGGACTTGGACATGATGGTATCATGTATTCATCTGCTCCAATATCATATCCTGTTGATGGAGATAATGGTCTTACATCACCATCAATATCATCCATAACTCCTAATGTTGCATCTCCATTATCGTAAGCGATTGCTCCTAATAAGTGAAGGTCATCTCCAGCTACAAATCCAGGGTTACCATATAAACTATTACTATCTAATAAACTTCCTGCCTGGTGCAAAGTTAAGTTAGCATATGTTTGATTGTTATATCTAAATGGTGTTGTTCCTGATGAACTGTAAACGTTATAATCTAAGTTTGAAATATAAGTAGAGTTTGATGCTCCTGCTTGTACATCTAATGCAAAACCACCAGCACTGTTTACAAAAATATTATTTCTAATATCTACGTTTCCGTATAATGTAGATGTAGAACCTGTTAAATATAAGGCTCTTGTATTTGTTGGCGAACCACTTCTTACATGCACAGAGTTATGATAAATATTAGTGTTTAAAGAATAATTAACATAAATACCATAAGCTGATCCTGTTGCAAATTGATTTGTAGACAGAACAATCATGTTATTTGATACTTCATTACTTGTTCCTGCATACCTTCCTACCATTATTCCATAATTAGTAGAAGTAGTAGTCATTTCAATATCATTTCTCTTTACTGTTGAATTATCAAAGTAGTAGGACAATATCGCATATCCAAATGAAGTAGATCCTGATGCCTGCTTAATCAAGTTATCTTCAATTGTTACTGTATCTTGATAGTAGAAATAAGTACCATAAGATCTAAACCCTAATACTTTATTGTTAGTAAAAGTTAAGTTATTCTCTTTAGTTGTGGTTCCACCACCCCACCAGTATACTCCATAAGACCCTCCATTGATAACGTTATTATCAATTGTTACATTATTTGATAAGTTTGCCGTTCCAGACTGATTGTAGATTGCAGACGCTAAACTTGATGTAGAGTTAGTATTTCCATTAATCTCACAATTTTGAATTGTAATGTTATTTGCTGATGTTGGGAAAAAGAATCCATAAGCATAAGTTGCTCCTGTTGGATTAATTGTTAAGCTATCGAAAATAATATTCTCAACCCCATCAAATCTTACAACATAGTTGTCTAGTGTTGTAGTTGCTCCATAAGTCATGATTGCAGCAGCAGTGTTTGTAGGGTCACCTTTAAATGTTACTGTGTTCACTGGACTTGATCCAATAATACTCGTAAGATTTATTTGCTCCGTATAAGTTCCTTGATTCACATGGAAAGTTGTTGGGGCTGACACTCCACATACGTTAAGTGCACTCATTGCATCTGCAAATGAATTATAGTTTGTACCTCCTGTTGGTAGAGTGTTATCAATTGTATATATACCAGCTAAAGATGACACACATCTTGTAGTAAATGTATAAGGTCCCATCCACAAAGAAGTATCTCCTATTCCACAAATTCCTTTGATGTATACATCATAAGTTGTTACTGGAGTAAGTGTAGAAAGTGTAGTAGTATCGTTACTTGGCTGAGAAGATGTTCCAGTTCCAGCTGTATATCCTGTAGGTCCATATTCTACTATCCATCCAGTATCATTTGTTCCAGGAACCCAAGTTATGTCAGCTGTTGTTGAAGTTAAGTTAAATGAAGTTGTTCCATATCCTACAGGACATGTTGGTGGAATGTACTCATCAGCTCCAATATCGTATCCAGTAGATGGTAATATTGGTCTTGCGTCTCCATCAATATCAATCATTACTCCTACATTAGCTCCTGCATCTGCTGCAACTCCTCCTTGTAAGTGTAAATCATCTGATGCAAAGAAACCAGGGTTAGCAAAAATACTATTTGAATCAGTAGTTGCTACTGCTTGGTAAGCAGCTAATGTAGGATAAGCTGATGCATAGAAGAATTGTGTTCCAGTTGCTCCATTATAGATGTTATAATCTAAATTTGAAAGGAATCCAGTTGTAGCTCCAGATGTTGCATAAAGAACATAACCTCCTGCAACTTCATTTGAAACAACATTATTTCTAACGTCTACATTTCCATATAAAGTAGAAGTACTTCCTGAAATGTAAAGTGCTCTAGTACTTGTTGCATTACCTGATCTAATATTTATTGAGTTATGATACACATTTGTATTTAAACAATAGTTTATCCATAATCCATAACTTGTTCCTGTTCCATTAGCAGAACCTACAATCATGTTGTTAGAAATTTCGTTTGAAGTTCCACTATAATAACCTGCCATCATAGCATAGTTAGTTGAAGTTGTATTTAACTCAACTTTGTTTCTAGATACTTTTGTATTATTCATACGGTATGTATATAAACCGTAAGCAAATGAGGTAGAAGTTGCTTTTTGAGTAAACTCATTGTTTTCAATTAATGCAGAATCATGATAATAAAAATAACTACAGTAATACCATGTATCATTAAACTCATTGTTAGTTACGGTAACGTTTTCATCATTAGAAGTTGTTCCAGAACCTCTGAAATAAACTCCATATGAACCATCATTAGTAATGTTATTATCAATTGTAATGTGCTTAACAACTCCAGAGTTTTGATAAATAACTGTTTGGAAAGTAGATGTTGTAGCTGTACTACTTCCATCAAGAACACAATTTTTGATTGTTACATGCTCAGAACCTCCTAAGAAGTTAACAACCATTGCATAGGTTGTTCCTTTAGCTACTAAGTTTAAACTATCAAAAGTAATATGACTTGCTCCTCCTAAGAAACCTAAAGTATAATTACCTGTAGAAGATGCTGTATGCTCAATTATAGGCATTGCTGTATTAGCTGGATCACTTTGGAAAGTAATTGAATTTGTTGCAGAAGCTCCTGCTACTGGATTCATTGAAATTTGCTCAACATAAGTACCTTGTCTTACATTAAATGTAATAGGTCCACACACTCCAATTGTATTTAGGTCAGTTAAAGCTGCTGCAAATGTAGCATAATCAGGAGTTGTTCCTCCAATAGTGTAAATTCCTGAAAGTGATGGTTTAATACCAGCAGTAACTGAATCATTAACAGTTGTTGTATCAACAAGTCCATTTGGTAATGTTGTCCAAACTACGAAAGTTTCTGTAGCTCCAGCAGTAAATGTATGAAGACCTAAGTTTACAATTGCAGAACTAGAACCAGTTCCAGCAGCTGTATCTAACAATGTTTTTAAGTGAATTGGTGTTTGAAGTGTTCCATTCTTAGACCAATTAACCCAAACAGAATCAATTTGATTTGTACCATAGTTATTAATCTGAACTCTAACCGAATCAGAACCTGGACAAATAATTGAAGGAGTAATTGCTGATGCTCCAGCATCATTTGGTACAGTAGATACTGGGTAAGTTAACCTTGCATCTACACAAAGTCCACCTCCACACAGAGTTAAACTTACCGCAGATGTAGCTTGTAAATCAATATCAATAGAACCTCCAGTAGAAGCCCAGGCATTTATTAAGGCCATAGGTATAGTAACTGAAACGGAATCTCTAACAGCACTACACTGACCTGTTGGCAATGAGTTACCTAAAGAAGAACCGGTTTCTCCAGTAATGTCAATGTTCTCAAGATTTGTTCCTGTTCCATCTAAATCTCCATTGTAATATATAAGTGTGAAAGTACCATCACCATTTGCATTTGGAGTTGTTCCAGCAAATGAAACTGTTTTTGCTAGAGTAGCAAAACATTGACTTGTTAATCTCACATCATAAGCCTGTGAATAAGAATTTGTGCTAAAAAGCATTAAAAGCGACACAGATAAAAGTGCCAGCATTGAGTAAATTTTCTTCATTGTATTGTATTTTATGGTTAAAATTGAGTTGTAATTCTCGAAAATAAGAAAACGAATTAGATTTGTCAAGCTTTTTTGTCATTAAATGTTTATTTAAACACGACTATGATTTTTTTAACAAATTGATTTATTTTTGTTTAAATAAAAACATATTGCTCTAATTTTTAAGTAATTATGAATGATTTATAAGGATATATTAAAATTTGCATAATAGTTATAGTCAAAAATAGAAAGTGTAATTGCTATATTTGAAACGAATTAAAAAAAACTACATGAATTTATCAGGAAAGACAGCATTAGCATCTGGAGCAACAGGAGGAATAGGAATGGCATCTGCTATAAACTTTGCAAAGCTTGGAGCCAATGTGATATTAATGGCAAGGAATGAGGAAAAGCTTAAAAAGACTTTGGTGTTGTTAGATACAACTAAAGGACAAACTCACTCATACTTAATTGCAGATTTAAGTAATGATGATTCTTTAGAAAAAGCTTGTACACAAATAAAATCAATAAAAATTGACATTTTATTGAACAATACTGGAGGACCAGCTGGTGGGCCAATAACCGAAGCCGACCCAGTTGCCTTTATAAATACATTTAACCAACATCTTATTGCTAACCATAAATTAGTGCAAGCTGTGTTACCAAATATGAAAAACCAACCTTATGGAAGAGTTATAAATGTTATTTCTACTTCTGTAAAAGCTCCATTAAATGGACTTGGTGTATCTAATACTATTAGAGGTGCAGTAGCTAATTGGGCAAAAACTATGGCTAATGAATTGGGTCAATACAATATTACAGTTAATAATGTATTGCCAGGAGCAACCAATACTGGTAGACTAAATGAAATATTTGAAGCTAAGTCTCAAAAGACTGGAAAATCTATTGCTGAAATTAAAAAAGGAATGGAAAGTATAGTTCCTATGAACAGAATTGCGGAACCAGAAGAAGTTGCAAATGCTATTGGTTTTTTAGCTTCTCCTCTAGCTAGCTATATTAATGGAATTAACTTACCTGTAGACGGAGGAAGAACTCCTTGTCTATAATCTTGATTAAATACGATTGATTCTTCTTAATAGTTTTCTAACTTTGCGATTCTAAATAATACCTTATATAATGTATAGATCGCACACTAACGGACAATTAAGAATTGAAGATATAAATAAAGAGGTTACTCTTTGTGGATGGGTTCAAAAATCTCGTGACTTAGGAGGAATGACTTTTGTTGACCTCAGAGACAGATATGGAATTACTCAATTAGTTTTTAATGAAGAATCTAACTCTGAATTGTGCGAACAAGCTAGAAAACTTGGTAGAGAATTTGTAATAAAAATTACAGGAAAAGTTACTGAAAGAAGTAGTAAAAATAAGAATATTCCTACTGGCGAAATTGAAATAGAAGTAACTGAATTAGAAATACTTAATAGTTCTAAAACTCCTCCATTTACTATTGAAGACAATACGGATGGTGGAGATGAATTACGAATGAAATACCGTTATTTAGACCTTAGAAGAAATCCTGTAAAAGAAAACTTAATTTTAAGACACAAAATAGGATTAGCTACAAGAAATTACATGAATAACATGGAGTTTCTTGAAATTGAAACTCCATTTCTAATAAAATCCACTCCAGAGGGAGCCAGAGATTTTGTTGTTCCTAGTAGAATGAACGAAGGTCAGTTTTATGCTCTTCCTCAATCGCCACAAACTTTTAAGCAATTACTTATGGTTAGTGGTTATGATAGGTATTTCCAAATTGTAAAATGTTTCCGTGATGAAGATTTAAGAGCGGACAGACAACCAGAGTTTACTCAGATTGATTGCGAAATGGCTTTTGTAGAACAAGAAGATATTTTACAAACTTTTGAAGGATTGATTAAGAATTTATTTACTGAAGTGCTAAAAGTAGAATTGCCAGAAGTACAAAGAATGACTTATGCAGATGCTATGTTGAACTATGGTTCGGATAAGCCTGATATTCGTTTTGGAATGAAATTCAATTACATTACTGAAGCTGTAAAAGGAAAAGATTTTAAAATATTTGACGAAGCAGAAGATATTATTGCAATAAATGTGGAAGGCGGAAATACCTTAACAAGAAAGCAAATTGATAAAATCACGGCTTATGTAAAAACACCACAAGTGGGTGCTATGGGATTAATTTATTGCAGAGTAAATGAAGATGGTACTTTCAAATCATCTGTAGATAAATTTTACAACCAAGAGGAATTAGCCAAATGGGTTGAAATCACTGAAGCAAAACCTGGAGATTTGATTATGGTTTTATCTGGAGATACCGCTAAGGTGCAATCTCAAATGAACGACTTGAGGTTACATATGGGAGACATGATGGAATTGAGAGGCGGAAAAGTATTTGCTCCTTTGTGGGTTCTTGATTTTCCATTATTGGAATGGGATGAAGAAAGCGAAAGATTTCATGCCATGCACCACCCGTTTACTTCACCAAAGAAAGAAGATTTTGAATTACTAAACACAAACCCAGGAGCTGTAAGAGCGAATGCTTATGACTTAGTAATAAATGGAGTAGAGATTGGAGGAGGATCGATTAGAATACACGACAGAGAAATACAATCTAGAATGTTTGATTTATTAGGATTTACAAAAGAAGAAGCTGAAGCTCAGTTTGGATTCTTGATGAGTGCTTTTGAATACGGAGCGCCACCACACGGAGGAATTGCTTTTGGATTCGATAGAATCTGTTCCATTTTTGGAGGGTCTGAATCAATAAGAGATTACATTGCTTTCCCTAAAAATAATAGCGGTAGAGATGTAATGATTGATGCTCCGGCTAATGTTGATGATGCTCAGTTAGATGAGTTGAGTTTAAAACTAAATTTATAGTCTTAATCAAGACAAAAAAAATAAACATAAAAAAAGCGATTCTTACGAATCGCTTTTTTTGGTCTTTACTTAAGTTCCTTTTTTAAATACTTTCCAGTATGTGATTTTTTCACTTTTACCAAGTCTTCTGGTGTTCCAGCAAAAAGTAATTCTCCTCCTTTACTTCCACCTTCAGGGCCAATATCAATAATATAATCTGAACTTTTTATTACGTCCATATTATGCTCAATTACCAATACTGTATTTCCATTATCTACCAATCTATTCAATACATTTAGTAGTAATTGAATGTCTTCGAAATGAAGTCCTGTTGTTGGTTCATCTAAAATATAAAACGTATTTCCAGTATCTTTTTTAGATAATTCGGTTGCTAATTTTACTCTTTGAGCCTCTCCTCCACTTAAGGTCGTAGAAGGCTGACCAAGAGTTAAATATCCTAATCCAACAGATTGTAATGTATCCAGTTTCTTGTGAATCTTAGGGATATTTACAAAGAATTTTACAGCTTCTTCAATAGACATTGACAGCACATCATTAATAGATTTTCCTCTGTATTTCACTTCCAAAGTTTCTCTGTTATATCGTTTTCCGTTACACACATCACATTGCACATGAACATCTGGCAAGAAGTTCATTTCAATAGTTTTTACTCCTCCTCCTCTACACTCTTCGCATCTTCCTCCCTTTACATTAAAAGAAAATCTTCCTGCTTTATATCCTCTAATTTTAGATTCATTCATTTCGGCAAAAAGCGAACGAATTTCTCCAAAAACATTCGTGTAAGTTGCAGGGTTAGATCTTGGAGTTCTACCAATTGGAGACTGATCTATTTCTATTACTTTATCAATGTGCTCAAGTCCTTCTATCTTTTTGTATGGCAATGGTTTTTTAACTCCATTATAGATGTATTCATTAAGAATTGGGTATAAAGTTTGGTTTATCAAACTCGATTTTCCACTACCCGAAACCCCTGTTACACACACCATGTTTTGTAACGGAATTTTAATTGTAACATTCTTCAGGTTGTTTCCTGTTGCACCCTTTAAAACAAGTTCTTTGTCGTAGTTCTTTCTCCTCTCTTTAGGGATTTCAATTTCTTTTAAATCCTTAAGATAATCAGTTGTGCTAGACGATACATTGGCCAAATTACTGGGTTCTGTAGCTACCAGAATATTACCTCCTTTCACACCAGCTCCTGGGCCAATGTCAATAAGATAATCACACTCCATCATCATGTCTTTGTCGTGCTCCACAACAATAACTGAGTTGCCTACATCTCTTAATTTTTTTAGAGACTGTATTAATCTATCGTTATCTCTTTGATGCAAACCAATACTTGGCTCATCCAAAATGTATAAAACTCCTGTAAGCTCAGTTCCAATTTGTGTGGCAAGCCTTATTCTTTGTGCTTCCCCTCCAGATAAAGTGCTAGAAGTTCTGTTAAGAGTTAAATATCCCAATCCAACCTCTATCAAAAAGCTTAATCTCGTTCGGATTTCCTTAATTATCTCTTGCCCAATTTTAAGCTGCTTTTTATTTAAATCCTTTTCAATATCCTCGAACCAAACAACTAAATCAGCAATATCCATATCAGCTAATTCAAATATGTTTTTTTCGTTTATTTTAAAATAAAGCGCTTCCTTTTTTAATCTAGTACCTTCACAAGAAGAACAATTTATTCTGTTCATGAATGATTTAGCCCAGTTTTGTAATGAACTAGATGAATCTTCTTGGTATCTAGAAATAAAATTGATAATCCCTTCAAAACCAGAAGAGTTCTCATTAATTCCCGTTTGATTCTTTAATTTAAACTGCTTATTAGTTCCATAAAGAACTTCATTAATAACATCATCCGAAACTTCTTTAAGAGGAGTATTTACTGTAAAACCTTCCATTTCCAATAAAGCTTCTACTTGTCTAAAAATCCAGTTTTGGCTGTATTTTCCAAGTGGAGCAAAACCTCCTTTTTTTACAGATAGTGAATCATCAGGTATGATTTTTTTACTGTCAATTTCAAGAACAGTTCCTAAACCTCTACAACTAGGACAAGCACCATAAGGCGAATTAAATGAAAAGAAGTTTGGTTCTGGTTCTTCGTAAGCGATTCCTGTTGTAGGACACATTAGTGACTTACTAAAAAACTTTACATCTCCTGTCTCAAAATCCTGAACAGATAAAGTTCCTTTACCAAATTTAAAAGCAGTTTCAATCGATTGTTTCAGTCTATTTTCTGCTTCGGCATTTACATCTAATCTATCGACTACAATATCAATGTCGTGAATTTTATACCTATCCAGCTTCACTTCTTCTATCAAATCTATTATTTCTCCATCTACTTTTGCACGGATAAATCCTTGCCTTTTAATCTTTACAAAAAGTTCTTTGTAATGTCCTTTTCTTCCTCTTACAATTGGCGAAAGCAACATCACTTTTTTACCAATATAATCATTGGTTATTTTTTCTATAATCTGGTCATTGGTGTACTTCACCATTTTTTCGCCAGTATTGAACGAGTAACCTTCTCCTACTCTAGAATAAAACAATCTTAAGAAATCATAAATTTCAGTAATTGTTCCAACTGTAGATCGAGGATTTTTATTTACTGTTTTTTGCTCAATAGAAATTACTGGGCTTAATCCAGTAATTTTATCTACGTCTGGTCTTTCTAAGTTTCCTAAAAACTGCCGAGCATAAGAAGAAAAAGTTTCAATATACCTTCTTTGCCCTTCGGCATAAATGGTTTGGAAAGCCAAAGATGATTTTCCACTACCACTTAATCCAGTAATTACAACTAATTTATCCCTAGGAATTTTAATATCTATGTTTTTGAGGTTATGGACACGAGCTCCATATACTTCGAGAAATTCCGTTTGGTTTTCCATTTATTTAGTTGGTTTTACTTCTTTAATATTTGTTTGCGACTTTACAGAATCTATCTTCTTTACCTCCTTAGGAATAGAATCTAATTTCAGCTTAACTGAATCTTCTACTTCTTCAATCTCTTCATCTGAATCCATAAAAACAGAGTCTTCTTCAATAAACTCTTCCACATGAAAATCTCCTTTAGGAAATTTAATTGAATACTTTTTTCCAATAGGATTAGGTAATTCATATCCTCTTAACCAAGGATTAAGATGGCGCATTGTAGCATAATTTGTTCCATTATCAATGGCAAACTGAGCTAAATCCGATATTGATGAATCAATAGTTATTGAGTAAGTATTGTATGGATAATACAATTCCGATTTTCTTATTTGGAACCCAAAATCATTAGAATTAGATAAAATTAGCTTTGCTGCTAAAATTCTATACACATACCTTGATGTTTCTTTATTTAAATAAAGCTCATAATAGCTATCAACCTTTTGCTTGTTAAGTTGGTTGTTTACACCTCCTCTTCCCATGTTATAAGAAGCTGCTGCAAGAGACCAGGAACCAAATTGTTTGTAGGCAGCTTTTAAATATTTACATGCCGCTTCAGTTGATTTCTCAAGATTATAACGTTCATCAACAAAGCTATTAATTTCCAAATCGTACCCTTTAGCTGTAGGCTTCATAAATTGCCAAAACCCTGCTGCTCCTGCTGGAGACACAACATTATCTAATCCGCTTTCTATAAGCGCTAAGTATTTTAAATCATCTGGCATTTTGTTCTTTTTAAGAACCTTTTCGATAATAGGAAACCATCTATTCGCTCTTTTTTGAAGCAAAAAAGTATTGGAATGCCAATAAGTATTAACCAATATTTCGCGATCTAAATTCTCTCTAACCATTAAGTTTTCTAATGGAACTAATTCATCAGCAAACTTTAATTTTTTAGGTAATGGAATAGCAAAAACTTGATATTTACTATTGATATAATCCTGATAATCTTTAATTGATTCTTCTGAATCACCCTTAGACATGTTTTCAATTCTTGGGTCGGTTTTGGCTTTGTTTTGATTACACGAAAAGGCTATCAAACAAATACTTAATGACAATATGTATATGAAAGCCTTCATTAGAATTGAGATTTAAATTGATTGAAACTATCTGAATTTTTGTCCTTTTCAGAAATAATAGGATTTTCTACTTCCCAGTTAATCCCTAAATCGGAATCATCCCAAGCCAAACTTCCTTCAGATTCTTTATTGTAATAATTAGTGCATTTATAAGAAAAAATAGTTCCTTCTTTTAAACTAGAAAAACCATGTGCAAATCCTTCAGGAACCCAAAACATCAACTTGTTTTCTTCAGATAATCTTACAGAAACGTGTTCACCATAAGTAGGAGAATCTTTACGGATATCTACAGCTACATCTATCACTTCACCTTTTATTACTCTTACTAATTTTCCTTGAGCAAATGGAGGATTCTGGAAATGAAGTCCTCTAACAATATTAGCTCCAGACATAGATTGATTGTCTTGAACAAAATTCACTTCTTTACCTGCCAATTTATTGAATAAATCTTTATTAAACGATTCGTAGAAATAACCTCTTTCGTCACCAAAAACAGCTGGTTCAAGAATTAATAAATCTTTTATTTTAGTCTTAATTGCCTTCATATTTTTCCAATTTTGCAAATATACACATATTGTAACTAGCATTTTGTATCTTCACTAGTGAATACCAGTTATAGTTTTGTTATGAAAATTACGCGCATTTTATTACTCTTTTTATCGCTTTTTCCCTTCTTATTAATGGGACAATCTAACGAATATATTATTTTCCTTAAAGGCAAAGAAAAGCTAACTCAACCTGAGTTAACTGCTCTTTTTTCTCCTAGAGCTCAAATTCAAAAATCTGATTTTGGTTATGACTTTTATGATCTTCCCGTTTCAAACTCTTATTTATCTGAATTAAAAAAAGAGGGTGAATTAATTAATACTTCAAGGTGGTTAAATGCAGTTCAGTTTTCATCAAAACTAAACGAGACTGAATTGGTTAATAGATTTGAATTTATTGATAAGATTATTGTAATAAATCCTCAACAAAGAGGCGAATTAGCAACTTTAGAAACTAACTCTACAGTTTCAACTTCGGATAGCTCAAGTTACGGAAATGCCTTTGAACAATTGGAAATAACCAAAACTATATCTTGTTTGCATGATAACGGATTGGATGGAACAGGAGTGTTAATAGCAGTTTTAGATGCAGGTTTCCCCGAATTAGATTCAATGAAAGCATTTGAATCTCTACGAAATGATGGAAGAATAATTGACACTTGGGATTTTGAGGATAATACAAGCTATGTTTACCACAAAAACTCTCATGGAACAGTTGTTTCCTCTGTTATTGCTGCCCAACTCGACAGTAATTACTTGGGTGCAGCACCCAAAGCAGATTATGCTTTTTACTTAACTGAAATTGGACGATTTGAACGAAATGTAGAAGAATTTAATTTGATTCTAGGACTAGAAAGAGCAGATTCTATTGGGGCGGATATTTGTAGTATTTCCTTAGGGTACAGAAACTTCGACACACTGCAAGTAAGCTATTCCTATAACGACATGAACGGGAGTACAACCATTGCTGTACAAGGAGTAAATATTGCTAAGCGAAAAGGAATCATCATTTCAGTAGCTGCTGGGAATAGTGGAAGCGGAGCAGGAACACTTTCTTCGCCTTGTGATGCTGACAGTGTACTTTGTGTTGGTGCAATAAAATATGATAGTACTAGAGCAGGCTTTTCCTCCGAAGGACCAACTTCTGATGGAAGAATAAAACCAGATGTGGTGACTATTGGACAAGGGTGCTGGTTTGTAGGGCTGGATGATACAGCTAGGTTTGGTAACGGAACTTCATTTGCCACTCCACTTATGACTGGAATGGTAGCTTGCCTAAAACAAGCCCACCCAAATCGATCGAGTTTTGAAATTATGGATGCAGTAAGAAACAATTCCGACAGAGCATCAAATCCAGATAATATTTATGGTTGGGGAATACCAAATAGTTGTAAAATTGACTCTGAGCTTGCTGAATTAGATTCGATTGCTTTAGGAATAAATGAATTGGTTATAGGCCTTAAATTTTCTATTTACCCAAATCCAACAAATGATTTTATTACAGTAAGTACTACCGAAATTATTGAATCAATTTCCATTATTCAACTAGATGGAAAGATGGTTAAATCTATTTCTCCCGATCAAATGAATACTTTTTACGAAATTAACTTAATCGGTTTACCAAAAGGAATTTACCTTGTTAGAGTTCAATCTGATGATGGGAGAGTTTCTAGTAAAAAGTTGGTTAAGCAATGAAAAAAGTAATCATACATAAAGGAGATATTGAGCTTTGTGAGTTAACTAATAACATTGCAAAAGAGATGGCTCGACTTGGAGATAATCCTAATGTATTTAAATGCGTAAGTGATAATTTTCCAAACCCATATACTCATGAAAAAGCACTAGAATTTATAGCGAAAGCGCATGAACAAAAAATCGGACATATTTTCGGCATTTATTGGAAAGGTACTTTTGTAGGGAATATTGGGCTTCATTTCCAGACTGGATTAGAACGAAAATCAGTTGAAATCGGCTATTTTATTGGAGAAGAATATTGGGGAAATGGAATCGCTACCCAGGGAGTTTCATTAATGTGCAACTATGGGTTTCAAAATCTAGATATAAACCGAATTATAGGCAGTGTAATGGACTTTAATATTGGTTCTATGCGAGTGCTAGAAAAGTGTGGATTTGAAAAAGAAGGAGTCTTTAAACAAGCTATTTTTAAACTTGGTGAGTATCATGATGATTATAGATATGGACTACTAAAATGATTTGAACTAATTAAATAAGTTTAGCAAAATAAAAAAGCCCGATTAAGAAATCTTAATCGGACTTTAATTTTATAGTTTTTTAATGTTTATTCTGCTAATACAATCACTTTGTTATTCAACACTTCAACTATTCCTCCATTAGTTTCGAAAGACTCGTTTTCACCAGTTTCTTTAATGATAGAGATAGTTCCTTTCTTTAAGCTAGTAATCAGTGGTGCGTGATTATTTAAAATTCCCAAATCACCATCAATCCCTGGTAAAGTAATTGAAGTTACTTCTCCTGAGTAAAGTTGTGTGTCTGGTGTGATAATGTCTAATAACATAATAAGTTCTTTTGGGTTCAGAATTAAGCTTCGGCTGTCATTTTCTTTCCTGCTTCAATCGCTTCTTCAATAGATCCTTTCAAGTTAAATGCTGCTTCTGGATACTGATCCACTTCACCATTCAAAATCATGTTAAATCCTTTGATAGTATCTTCGATATCAACTAAACATCCTTTTAATCCAGTAAACTGCTCAGCAACATGGAAAGGCTGTGATAAGAATCTTTGAACTCTTCTTGCTCTTGACACTACTAATTTATCTTCGTCAGATAATTCGTCCATACCAAGTATTGCAATAATATCTTGAAGTTCTTTATATCTCTGTAATATTTCTTTTACTCTTTGTGCACAATCATAGTGCTCATCTCCTAAGATATCTGCAGTCAAAATTCTTGATGTAGAATCCAATGGATCCACAGCTGGGTAAATACCTAGCTCAGCAATTTTTCTTGACAATACCGTAGTTGCATCTAAGTGAGCAAATGTAGTTGCTGGTGCTGGATCTGTTAAATCATCTGCAGGAACGTAAACCGCTTGTACAGATGTAATAGAACCACTTTTTGTAGAAGTAATTCTCTCCTGCATTGCTCCCATTTCCGAAGCCAAAGTTGGTTGGTAACCTACGGCAGATGGCATACGCCCTAATAGTGCTGACACCTCAGAACCTGCTTGTGTAAATCTAAAAATGTTATCGATAAAGAAAAGGATATCTTTTCCTCCTTCGTTATCGTCTCCACTTCCGTCTCTATAATATTCTGCTAATGTTAATCCAGAAAGTGCAACTCTTGCTCTTGCTCCTGGAGGCTCATTCATTTGACCAAAAACGAATGTAGCTTTTGATTCTTTCATTTCTTCTTTATCAACTAAAGATAAATCCCATCCTCCATTTTCCATAGATTCCATGAATTTTTCTCCGTATTTGATAATACCAGACTCTAACATCTCTCTCATCAAATCATTTCCTTCTCTTGTTCTTTCTCCTACTCCTGCAAATACTGAAAGTCC
>CALLII010000030.1 GCA_938009745.1 uncultured Flavobacteriales bacterium | reverse complement strand
TTAACTTTTTAAATTCAAAATTGGTTTAGATAAAAACTTAGCAAATGGTTCTGCTATTTTATAGGTATCAACCAACTTCTTTACTACTCCTTCTTCAAAAATAATTTCTGGTGGAAAGGAGGTGTAAACATAAAACTGCTTGTTGTAAATTAAGGGTTGTTTCTCCCCTGCTTCTTGAAGTTCTTTTGGTAAACGAACATTCTTCTCTCCGTTTATTTCTTCAAAAACTTTCTTGAATTTCTTTTCGTTTATGATTTTATCAAACTCTTTTAAATTCTCTGCGATTTCTTCTCTTACTGCTAATAATTGATTTTTATCTGGACCATAAACACCCGTGTACACTCTTACATGTTCTGGTGTGATTTCGAAATACAATCCTGGGCTTGCATGGTCTTTCTTTCCGCCTTGGGCAATTGCAGCAGAGCGATTCAATTTATAAGGAGATTTATCTTTGGCAAATCGTATGTCTCGGTTTATTCTGAAGATACAATCCTTGTAGGTAATATTTAAAGATTTATCCGTTTTGCGCATTTCATTAATCATGGCAGTAACAAAATCCTCAAAAGGTTTCTTGATGCTTTCATGATAACGCTTTCGGTTTTCATCAAACCAATCCTTGTTATTGTTTGGAGCTAATTCCTTGAAAAACTCTAAAAAATCTGGGGTGAAATATGCCATAGTTATTTTTATTTACTCTACTATTTCTACTTTAATATCCGAATCAATTCCTCTTTTATCAAGCTCTTTCTTTATTCCATCTCCTAACTCCTGTTGCAATGCTTCAAAAACTTCTTGCTCTACTTTAGCTTTACGCTTTTCTTTTGAAAGTAATTTAGAAGCCAAGCCAATAAGCTTCCCTTTTTCATTGGCAATCACTTCATCAGGATTATTTACTTCTATGGAAATTAATATTTTAGCCATTATTAAAAGTTAATTTCTATGTTATATCCTGTGTACTTTCTGATGTTGATTACTGTGTTGTCATCAAACAAAAAGTATTGTCCTTTAACTCCCATCAGCTTCTTTCTAAACTGAGGGATCTTTTCTAAGTTTACACTTGTTACTTTAGTTGGATACTCAAGCACTGGATAATTAATTTCGGTTACTTCATCTTCTTCGGATAAATACTGACTTAAATCACTTGGTAGTGTTTCTTCCAATTCCCATTTTATTTCTTCTAAATCTACATCAGTAATAATTTGGTTAGTCAGCATTTTTCTCCAATTGGTTTTGTCTGTAAAATGCTCTTTTAAGGCTACTTCTATTTCTCCTGCTAATCTTCTGTAGGGTACTTCTGCCAATATAATTCCCGAACTTGCTCCTTGGTCTATCCATCTATAAGGCAAGTTCTTTCCATTAGTAATCCCAACTTTTACAGCACTTGAAACCGCTAAATACACATAGTGTTTTACATTGTGGTATTTCTGTTCCCATTCAACATCTCTTCCTTTTCCTAGGTGAGCTTCGCATAATTCTGGACGGATAATACAGGGTGAAGCTTGTGGAGCATTCATGAAGTGATTGTAACAAAATCCTTGACCAAAGCTAGTCTTGGTTTTTTTACCACAAACTGTACAGTTAATTTCTCCGGAATATTTAAACTCTACTTCGTTCCCAATTAACTCGTTAACATGTATTTGTTGTTCTCCTAAGTAATAATCGACTGTATCGTTATCGTAAGAAGTATTCATTTTTTTAATGTAGAAATCCATTCAGTAATCTTTAATTATGGGACGTTTAATTCGTCTTGAAATTACAATTATTGTGGTTCAAAAACTAAAAAACGGAGTAAGAATTAACTCTTACTCCGTTCCTTAAACTTGAATTTAATATCTCTTACTCCACCAACAACTTCTTAGTAATTACTTTATCTGAATTTGATTTAAATCTGATTAAATAAACTCCTTTATCAAGGTTTTCGAGATTTAGTTCTCCATCACGGTTTACGATATTGGTTTGAACTAATTTTCCTTTTGCATCTAATATTTCAATGGTTCCTTGCTCTCCATTTAATTGTAAATAAATCGAGTTAGTTGCTGGGTTTGGATAGAAATTAAAATTTAAATCGCCAATTAACTCATCAATCCCAGAAGTGTAACCCATTACAGAATCTATTGTTTTACAACCGTTTGCATCAGTAACTGTTACGTAATAGTTACCATTTAGTGTAGGAGAAAGTACCGAATCTGTTATTGAAAGTGTAGAGAAATTCCTTTTCCATGAGTAAAAGTATTGAGGTGAACCTCCTATAACTGTTGCTAATAAATCGGAGCCAATTAAAGAAAGATTAACACTTGGAAGAGAGATAAAAGGATCAACAAATACTGTATCGCTATACTCTGTAGTACTACATGAACTTGAAAAAGCTGTTACCTCACAATAAAGAGTATCTAAAGAGCTGGCAACATAATTAATTGAAGCACTTGATCCTGATTGAACTAAAACTCCATTTGAATACCAATTATATTGAGTACTAGTTTTTCCTGGATTAACTACATTACAGTTAATAGTGTAATTTGGTGGTGAACAAACATCAAAACTTGCCAAACTTGGCTGTATTGGCTCTTGGTATGATTCAGTTAGCACTAAAGTAAAAATACTATCTACGTTCGTTCCTATGAAAGTAGTATCTCTATAAACACCTTTTGAACTGTAGTTATTTCCTCTAAAACTTACTATGTCACCAGGATTACATAACCCCATTGATAAAAAACTACGTTTGGGATTCATTGAAAAATCGACATACAACCTTCCACTGTGAGCGCTAAATCCACAATCAGCATTGGTTATTCTTAATAAAATATTTTGTCCTGAATAAGGACTTAAATTAAATTGCCTATGGCTCCAGTCGACATATTTGTATGATGATGTATTCGTATCAGGAATTAAAATTGAGTCTCCTCCAACAATAAAAATTGAATCTATTAGCGTTAAAGTCCCTTGGCTAGAATCGTAAACCTCAATTGATATATAAGGCTGCTCATGTTGAGGGTGAGCTGGATCTTGCATTACAACAGCATAGAAAAAATCTAATATAGTGTCTGATGAATTTACTGAAACCAATCTTTCAATTCTTGTTGCTTCGGCCCCTCCATTTAAATCTCCCATTCTAACTGAATTAGAGCCAGTAAAAGGACACAAAGTTTTAATTAAAGAAACATTAGGATCGTTTTGTTGAGTATCAGTAACAAAATGGCTAGCAGTATTAAAATTACCAGGATTTATTACTCCAAAACTTGAAAACATAAAAGGTTTTGCCCCATGACCTGATGGTAAAAGTACTGTTCCATTTATTGTTGTCCAGTTATTAAAATTACCATCCTCAAAATCAATATTACCAATGGTGCTTTGAGAATAAGTTAAAAAAGTAAAAAAAAGAGCTGAAATAAATAATGATACTTTCATAATGATTTGATTTTATACAAGATACAAATTATCATAATACACTGATTCATTACAACTTGAAATTAACATTCTTACTCATGGAGTACAGTGTTTTTTTCATAAGTGAATTACTCAATTAGTAAAAATCAACATCCAAAATAACTCTTACGCTTTTGTAATATGGCTGATTATTAAATTTACCTACTGTATCCTGAATAAAAGTTTTAAGTTTTAAAGGAGATATTTTTCGTTCGTATTTTATAATAATTTGATTGATATATAGGTTCTTTACTCTAGAAATAGCTGGAGTTTCTGGCCCTAAGACTCTAGCTCCCAATTGTTTTTTTAATAATTTACCAAGCTCATTTGCAGCTTCTTCGGATCTTTCTCTTTCTCTGTGTTTTATAGTTAATTGTATCAATCTATAAAATGGAGGATACCCATATTTCTCTCTTTCTTCAATCTCTTGTTCGTACATTCCAATGTAATCGTTATCAATTACTTTTTGGATTACGGGATGATCGGGCGAATAGGTTTGGATAACTACTTTACCTTGCTTTTCTTTTCGGCCTGCTCTACCAGCAACTTGAGTTAATAGTTGAAACGAACGTTCGTAAGACCTAAAATCGGGATAATGCAATAAACTATCAGCATTTAAAACCCCTACAATTCCTACATTATCAAAATCTAGTCCTTTGGTTACCATTTGAGTCCCTACCAAAATATCGATTATTCCTTGTTCAAAATCATCAATAATATTTTGATACCCATTTTTATTTCTGGTAGTGTCGTAATCCATTCGTTTTACCGAGTTTTTTGGAAAAAATAGAGCTAAATCCTCTTCTACTTTCTCTGTTCCAAACCCTTGCATTTTTAGCGAATTACTTCCACAGGCTTTACACTTGGTAATTGGCTTTTCGGTATACCCACAGTAATGGCATTTTTGCTGATGAGTATATTTGTGATAAGTTAAACTAATGTCGCAATTTTTGCATTGAGGTACCCAACCACAGGCTTCACATAGCCATGAAGGATTATAACCCCTTCGGTTTTGGAATAGAATAATTTGCTCTTTATTATCCAAATAGCTTTGCATGTTATCCACTAAAAATTGAGAAAAATGTGCTTTCATTTTCTTCTTTTTAGTCGCTTCTTGCAAGTCAGAAATAACAATATTTGGCATTTTTACATCACCAAATCTTTCAGTAAGTGTTACCAAACCAAACTTACCTTCTTTGGCATTCCAATATGTTTCGATTGATGGAGTTGCAGAACCCAACAACACTTTTGCTCCATGAAGATTAGCTAAATACATTGAAGCATCTCGCCCTTGATACCTTGGTGCCGGGTCTTGTTGTTTGTATGATGCATCATGCTCTTCATCAACTATAATTAAACCTAAATTACTAAAGGGCAAAAACACTGAGGAACGGGCTCCAATAATTACTTGAAATCTACTTTCCTTTCCTTTGAGCATTTCATTCCATACTTCAACTCTTTCGCTAGCATTATATTTTGAATGATACACTCCTATCTTATCTCCAAACTTTTTTCTGAGCCTTGTAATTATTTGGGTTGTAAGAGCTATCTCAGGTAATAAATAAAGTACTTGGTTTCCTTTTTCAAGTTCTTCTTGAATTAGTTGAATGTAAATTTCAGTTTTTCCACTTCCTGTAACTCCATGAAGTAATACACTGCTTTTATCTTTAAAACTATTTTTAATTGCATCTATAGCTTTTTGTTGTGCTGGAGATAACGAATCTATTTCTTCTTGAGTTCTGTTAGATAGTATTCTAGATTTTTCTAACCCTATCTCCTCAATTACTTTTTTATCAACTAATTGCTTAATTGTATTGGAATTAGATGCCGCTTGAATAATTACTTTCTTTTTGGAAATTGGTTCTTTTTTTTGTTCCCACAATTGCATAAAAATCATGAAAGCCTCTAGCTGTTTAGGAGCTCTCTCGAGAGTATCAAATGCTTGATGAATTTGCTTTTCACTAAACCCGTCTGGTAACTGAAGGTACTTTTCAATTTTTGGTTTGTACTTTTCACTAACTTGCTCAGCAACCAAAATATAATTCTTCTCCAGCAAGGATTTAATAATTGGATAGGTAGATTTTATGGCTAAAACTCCTTCTACCTCACTCAACTCTAGGATATTTTTTATCCCTAATGCTTCAATCAGCATATACTCCTTATCCGAGAGTATATCTACATCAACTTCAATTTCGGAATTTAAAATAATTTTGGTTTTACTTACCAATTTAAGACCCGAGGGTAAAGCTGCATTCATTACTTCACCAATTGCGCATAAATAATAGGAGCTTATCCATTCCCAAAACTTAAATTGCTCAGGAAATACGATTGGATTCTCATCTAAAACATCTTCCAGATATTTAGCTTGATAAGCTTTTGGCGGAGTCTCGTGAATATTTTTGACTATTCCAGAGTATCGTTTCTTTTTCCCAAACTGAACGATAACACGTTTACCTACCTCAACAGAATCATTCAATTCTAGAGGAACTCGATAAGTGAAAAGGTTTGGAATTGGCAGAGGTAAAATAACTTCTGCAAACAAAGTAATTCTGGTAGTCATAATCAACCAAAGATACATTATTTTGGAAGAAAATAAAGAAGTTAGTTTTATCTAATTAAGGTTACATGACCTTTTTTCTCTAGTGGGTCAGGCATTCCATCCATACCTGTTCTAAGTGTCCATACATAAGTATCTGACTGAGCTTTCACTCCTTTGAATGTTCCATCCCAACCTTCTCCTACAGTTGTAGATTCGAACACTACTTCTCCCCATCTGTTAAATACCATGAATTTATAAAAAGCAGATTGATCGCCTGTAATAACTGGACCAAATTCATCATTTGTTCCATCATCATTAGGAGTAAAAGTATTCGGAACATAGGCACCTAAAAATTCGGTATTTACTGTTCTCATTGTACTGTCAATACATCCAAAATCATTGGTTACGATTTGCCATATATTTTGTGTACCTGTAGTTTTATATACATGAGAAAAATTAGGTAAACCATAGGTTGTTCCGTCACCCATTTTATATATAATAGAACTAGCATACAATGAAAAATCAGAGATATCTACTTCCATAGCAACATAATTATTCACCTCTAAATCAGTCCCGAAATTGGCAATAGGATTGGCATGAACAAATATAACACTATCAACAAAAGCAGTATCCGCACAACCATTAGAAGCCGTTACAATTAATTGAGAAGAGAAATAACCAGGATTATTAAACTGAATTGAAACTGGTGAACCATTATGAATTGTCGAATTTATACTCCAAGTCTCAGATAGAATTGTCTCTGGCAATACCATTGCGGAAGTACTAAAAAATACGATACTATCTGTTTGACAAATTTCATCTACATCTGTTATAAAACTTGCTATTGGACTATGTAAATTGGTAATAGTCATAGTATCAGTTGAAATTGGACAAACTCCATTAGCTATTTGCCAAATAAACTCATAGTTACCGCCAGGAACTATACCTGTAATCGTACTAATTTGTCCAACAGTTGACATTGTTGGAATATTAGGAGTAGCAACTCCCATTAGCCAAGTTGATACTGCTGTTCCAGGAACTGAGTTACCCATGATTACAGTTTGATTAGCTGCACAAAATGATTGGTCCAAACCTGCATAAGCAATATGTTGATCATAAACAGAAACTTCAATTGTATCAGTTAAATCATAACATGGTAGATTTTGAGCTCTCCAAATAAATCTATAAGTTCCTTCAATTAGTCCAGTTGCTGATGTAGAAGAAGAAGTTGGCGACCCAATTATTGGGATGTTTGGTGCAGTTGTACTATCTACATACCAGTATCCTTTAGAAGGAGCTGACAAAGGAACAGCATTTAAGTTAACTGTGTAAACAGCACACATAGCTGTATCGTTTCCTGCCTCCGGTATTGGTTGTATTAAACTAGAAACCGTAACCAAATCAGTAGCTGATGGACAAACACCATTGCTAACTGTCCATATCATTGTTTGTGAACCTCCAATTGTAAGGTTAGTTAGGTCTGCATTATGGATTGCTACATTACTAGCTGCAGGTAATGGAGTCATAGAGTTTGTTGGGTCGTAAGACCAAACTCCTGTAGCCCTTCCTGCAGGCTGATTAGCAAACATTCTTATTGAATCTAGTCCACAAAGAATAGTATCTGGACCTGCATTTGCAATTGGTAAATCATAAATATTAATAGTTACTGTATCAATAGCTGGAGCACAACTTCCATTACTCACAATCCAAACTATTTCATACGTTCCTTCAGACAATCCTGATAAACTAGCTCCCGGAATAGTGGTATCAGAAAATGTAGGGATTGTTGAACTAGTATTAGAAACCACTCTCCAAACTCCTGATGCTCTTCCTAAAGGATTATTTCCAGATAAGAAAGTAGAGTATGTTGCACAAAGGTTTTGATCAATACCTGCATTAGATGTTGGTAAGTCAAATACATCAATCAATGAAGTGTCGCTAACAGCAGCACATAGTCCATTAGATAGGTTCCAAATTACTGGATATGTTCCCTCTGCTAAATTAGAAGCTAAAGAAGTTGGGTCAGTTGAGTCTGTAATAGATATAACAGTTGGTGTTCCTGACTGATATGTCCACCAACCAATGGTTCCATTTCCTACTGGTACAGCAGCTAAATTTGTAGAATAAATATTACATAAGTTAATATCTGGACCAGCATTAGGATATAAAGAATCGAAAATATTTACCTCAACTGTGTCATAACTTATATTACATCCAACTCCTGTTGATACTTTCCAAACAAAAGTATATGCTCCATTCACAAGAGACGTTACGTTTGAATTAGGATTAGTAGTATCTACAACATTGTATTGGTTTATTGAAATGACATCTGTCCAAGTTCCAGTTTGGTGAGTTAAAACAGGAGTGGCATTTAAATTAACTGAATAAAAACCGCAAATATTAGTATCCATCCCAGCATAAGCATATGGAATAATAGTATCAATGACTGTTATTGTTGCTTGGCATGAATCTATATTCCCGTTTACATCACTTACGTATAGTGTCAAAACATTTACTCCAATATCAGCACATGTAAAATCATTTCTGTTAAGATAAATAGAGTCAACACTACAGTTATCTAATACTGTATTATAAGCAAATGATGTATTTACATTAACAGTTCCTAGCACATCTAAATACACTGTCATATTTTGACAATACACTAAGGGATTAATCGTATCTAAAACGTTAACGCTTGCAACACAAGAATCAGTATTTCCATGAATATCTGTAACATACAATGTTACTGAGTTTAAACCAACATCTGAGCAATCGAAAGTATAATTACTTAAAGTAATAGTAGCAATAGCACAATTATCTGTACTTCCATTATCAATATCAGAACTATCTATTACGGCTGCTCCTGTAATATCCAAATAAACAGATATATTTTGACAATTTACAATTGGATTTAAAGTATCTAAAACTGTAACCATTGCTGAACAAGAATCAACATTTCCATTGTTATCAGTCACTATCATTTTTGTAGTGTTAACACCAACATCAGTACAGTAAAAAGTATCAATATTAAAAGTTATGTTAGCAATACCACATGAATCGGAACTACCTCCATCAATAAATGAACTATCAAGTAAAGCTAGCCCCCCTGAATTTAAATAAATTGTAGTATCAATACAATTTACTTCTGGTAAAATACTATCAATAACTGTGATGTTAGAAGAACAAGTAGATGAATTTCCATTTACATCTGTTGCAGTCATTATTATCATGTTTACACCTGTATGAGCACAATTAAATTGAGTTTGACTTAATGATATTGTTGCAATAGCACAATTATCAATACTTCCATTATTAATATAAGAACTATCTATTACAAAAGTTCCATTTGAAGAAATGTAAATAGTTGTATCGTTACAATTGATAAAAGGAGCAATAGTATCTAGAACCGTTACAATTGCAGAGCAAGTATCTATATTTCCGTTTACATCAGTAACAGTTAATGTAACAGAGTTTACTCCAACTTGACTACAGTCAAAATTACTTTGAGAAATTGTCATTGTGGCAATTCCACAGTTATCTGTGCTTCCATTATCAATATCAGAGGAATCGATTGATACATTTCCTAAAGAGTCCAAATATATAGTGATATTTTGACAAGAAACTACCGGTTTTAATGTGTCAAACACTGTAACTGTAGCTGAACAAGTATCTGAGTTCCCATTGATATCGCTTACAATTAAAGTTACTGTATTCACTCCTATTTCTTGACAATTGAATGTATCCTTACTAATAGTCATAGTCATAATATCACAACCATACATTAAAGCATTATTGATGTAACTACTATCTATTACGAACATACCGTTAACTCCAATATATACTGTGGTATCTTTACATATTG
>CALLII010000029.1 GCA_938009745.1 uncultured Flavobacteriales bacterium | reverse complement strand
TTTTTGATGGCAACCAATTCCAGTGGAATTTGGAAAACTATGGATGCTGGAAAAACTTGGAATTGCAAAACCGATAAAGTAGCCTTAATTCCTGGTATGGGAATTAAAAGCATGGCGATAAACCCTACTAACAAAAACGAAATAATTGCTGGAGGTGGTAATTACGTATATGGGTTTGATAGTTATGCAGGAGGGATATTGCGAAGTACCAATTGGGGAGATTCTTGGGAATTGGTATCTTCCTTTGATTCGATATTTAAAGGGAAAACGGTAATAAAAGTAGTGTATGCTGCCAATGGAGATTTGTATGTGGCAAGTGAACGAAGAGTTTTTCTATCTAAAAATAACGGAAAATCATGGAAAGTGATTTTTAGGTTAGAAGAAGATGAACCTTATGTAACAACTCGAGCTCAATATCTGGTAGATATGCAAGTATCGCCTGAAGGATTGGTTTTCCTTAGTTCATCTCATCAATGGGGAGCAAGAGGTAATTGTTGGGTAAGTACCAACCAAGGTTCTACTTGGAAAAACCTAGAGGAGACTCCAACATTCAAAAGCATTAAAGACAAACACATCCTTATGGTTAAGATGTCGAGCTTTAGTAATGGAAACATGATGATTGGTTTTAATGACGGAAAAGAAATAGAACTCTTTAAATCAAAAAATAATGGAAATTCATTTTATCCAGCTGGAAAAATAAGATTGAGTTGGGAAACTGGAGATGCCAAACCTAGTAAGTGGGAAATGGAGTTTAGCCAAACAAATTCTGATAAATTGTACTTAGGATTTATAGAGTTTTTTGAATGGGACAGTATAAACGGATTAAGAATGAAATCACCTCGAGCTAATATTTCTGCAAATGAGCATGATGATGTAAGGTCAATGGCTGTATATTCCCATAATGGAATAGAAAAAGTATTGATGGGGAATGATGGAGGTTTGTCTCTGTATTACCCAAAAGAAACTAAGTTCCAATCATTAAATGGATATAACTTGCCTACACTGCAAGTTTATAACATGGCTATTTCTCAGTTCGATAGTAATTTCACCATGCTTATTGGAACTCAGGATAATGGTTCATATGAGTATTATAAAGGTGAGTGGAACTTTGTTTCTGGGGGTGATGGTGGAGGGAATTTTTTGAGTGATGATGCTCAATTCAAAATGAAATCTATGAATAATATTATAATTGCCAATCAAGGTAAATTCAGAAAATATTTTTCGCCAAATTCTACGTTTACATCATGGTACATAGATTTTCCTGTAGAGTTTGCTGCAGATGATTCAACTATATTATTTGGATCGGCTAGGAGAGGAGAAGCCAATAACCCAAGACTATTTCTGCAAAAAATAAAAGACCGTAAAGATGATGGAGTAGAAGTGAAGGGAATGGAAAGGATAGGTGAAATTGCTGTAAGTGTAACTAATCAAGATTTTATGTTGGTTGCAGAAGGCGAATACATTGATAAAAACAATGGAACGCCTAAGCTTATGAAAACAATAAATCGTGGGCAATCGTTTATTGATTTAACGGATGCTAAAGTATATCCAGATAGATACATTGATATTCCTAAAAGGGGTAAAGACACAATTACACTAAGAGAAATGTTGAGCTACCGAACGGTAACCGATATAGAAATAGATCCGTTTGACGATAACATCATTTACATCTCTTTATCTGGATTTTTTAAACCGGAATCTTGGACAAAATCTTGGGAATACTATCGAGTATTGAAATCCGAAGATGGAGGAGAGACTTGGTACGATTATTCATACGGATTACCAGTAACTCCAATTCATACACTGCTAAGAGATGGAAGAGACGAAGGAATGTTATTTTGTGGAGGAGATGAAGGAGTATATCTCAAAGACAGATATAACGAAGAATGGAAAAAGTATGGAAAGGAACTTCCTGAAAATGTAACGGTAACTGATTTAAAAATGAATTACTGCCAATACAAGCTATATTGCTCAACTTATGGGAGGGGTGTATATTCAGTAGATCTATATTCTATTAGTGACTATACTGAAATCACCAAGGATACTGAGATTTCTACCTATCAATTTGTGAATAGAGATATTGATGTAAAACGAGGGGTTACACTTACAATTACTTCAGATATTGTGATGGGACCTGCAGTAGAAATTACACTTGAACCAAAATCTAAATTAATTATTGATGGAGGTTCTATTTCTAGAGCTTGCTCAGATGAATGGGCTGGAATTAAGATTAAAGAGAAAAAATTCTTGTTCTTTTTTAAAAGGAAAAAAGGAAAAGTAATCCTAACCAATGGGGGAACAGTTAATGACTAGTTCTCGATACATCTCAATGAAAAATTGAGACACTCGAACTGACATAAATTAAACACAACTTAGTTATACTATTTTATGAATTACAAATTAGATACAAGCAACAGCTCACAACATTATTTGAATATAGAATTCAGAGCAAAAGTTACAAGTAAGGAAACAACTTTGCAATTACCTGCTTGGAGGCCTGGCAGGTATGAATTAGGTAATTTCGCTAAAAACATTCAACAATTTAATGTAACTGACGAGAATGGTAAAGATTTAAAATTCAGCAAACAAACTAAAGACAGTTGGACTGTTAATTCAGCTAAAGCAAAAGAGATTGTAGTTAAGTATAATTACTATTCAATAGATTTTAATGCTGGTTCAACCTACTTAGATGAAGATACTTTGTATGTAAATCCTGTAAACTGTTTCATTTATATCCCTGAGAAAATAAATGATACATGTACAGTAGAAATACATAAAGAAAAAGGACAAAAAATAGCTTGTGGTGTACCATTTAAATCAGGTAAAATAAAAACCAATGATTTTCACGAATTGGCTGATACCCCTTTTGTTGTAAGCTCTCTTCTACAAAGTAAATCGTACGATAGCAAAGGAGTAGATTTTACTGTATGGTTTTATGGCGAGTGCAAACCCGATTGGAAAAAGGTAATAACTGATTTCAAAAAGTTTACCGATTATCAAATGAAATTGTTTGGAGGTTTTCCGGCAAAAGAATATCATTTTATCAATATCATACATCCCCATAAAGCGTATCATGGAGTGGAACATGTTACGAGCACCATTATTGTACTTGGTCCAAGTTATGAAGTTATGAAAGCCAGATACATTGATTTACTGGGAGTTAGTTCGCATGAGTTGTATCATGCATGGAACATAAAAACTATTCGTCCTGCCGAAATGAATCCTTATGACTACACTAAAGAAAACTATTCTAAGCTTGGTTATGTATGTGAGGGAGTTACCACTTACATGGGAGATTTAATATTACATGAATCTGGAGTTTTTGATAAAACTCAATACTTAGTAGAATTGAATCAATATCTTAAAAGGCATTATGAAAATGGAGGTAGGCTTAATCTTTCTGTTGCCGATTCATCTTACGATACTTGGTTAGATGGTTACGAAAAGGGAGTTCCAGATCGTAAATCATCCATTTATGTAGAGGGTAGTTTAGTCTCTTTTATGATAGATATGAAATTGAGAGAGACAACCAACCATAAGAAAAATTTACACACAGTTATGAAAGACCTGTACGTGAATTTTGGTAAAAAAGGAATAGGTTATACCGAAGAGGATTACAAATCATGTATTGAGAAGCACAGTGGAAATTCTTTCACTGCTTTTTTTAATAATTATATTTGGGGAACAAAGGATTTTACTAGTGAGCTCAAGAAAGCTTTTGATTTTGGAGGTTATAAGTTAGCAAAATCAGCTTCTGAAAACCCTTCGGATTGGTATGGGTTAAAGTTAATTGTTGAAGATGAAAAAACTAAGGTATTACACGTAGAAAAAGATTCTTCAGGATATTTAGCGGGATTGTCCAGAGAGGATGAATTACTAACGATTAACAACATTCCTATTCACGAGAATGCGGATAAATGGATAGAGTATTTTAAAGATGATAAAATAGAAATTACTTATTTACGCAACAATAAAATTTGGAAAACGTCTTTAAATAAACCGAACAAGAATCAATTTTACACTCATAAAGTAACTTTAAAATGAAACTCTTAACCGAAATTGAAATTAAAGAGCTATTGGACCAAAACCCAAGTTGGGAGTTGGTGAACAAGGGTTTAGAAAAAAAATATGAGTTTGGTTCGTTTTTGGAAGCAATTAATAAAATGAAAGTGTTGAGTGTTGAGGTTGATAAACTAAACCATCATCCAGAGTGGAAAAATGTATACAAAACAGTTTGGATTAGAATTACAACCCATGATTTTGGTGGACTTACAGAGAAAGACATTTCTTTACTAAATTTGGTAAAAGATTATTTTGATTGAACTTCATTTTTGGGTTCAAATAAAAACGATTGAAATGTCAATTTTTTGATGTAATTTCGTGGAATATTTGAAAGGGAACATGCTAACCCTTTCTTTTACAAGCTTATGAAAAAGATAGTATTATGTTCTGGAGTATTAGTTTTGTTGGTTTTTTCTTCTTGTGGAGATAAAACGACAAAAACTATTGTTGTTGAGAATCCAATTGAAAAATTGATGGCTCAAAATCAAGAAACTATCCTTTCTAAGTTTCAAGCAAAGCTTTTAAATTTCCCAACCGATACAGTGGTTACCCTGTCTTCTTTAGTGAAAGAAGTATATAAAACTCCAGAATGCTTATGGAGCAATGGACTAAATCTTAATAAAAGTGCTGAGAGTCTTCTGGATTTAATAGCAAATGCTCATTCTTTTGGTTTGGATAGTAGTTTTTATGAGCTCAATGAGTTGAGGCTACTTAGTGATTCGCTCGCCAAAGACACAGGAAATATAGAGTTATTGGTAAAGAGTGAATGGCAATACACTAAAACTTGCATTGAGTTTATGACTCACATTAAGTATGGTTTCTTGAACCATCAACAATCAGATTCTGTTTACTATCAGTTAAAGCTAGATTCTTTAAAAAATTCAGAAATTAAAATTATATCCAATTCAATTAAAACAAATAAACTAGATAAAGCTATAGATACACTTGAGCCTCAGTTTTATGCCTTTAAAGAATTAAGAAAATCTTGGTCTCAATTTATTGATAAAAAACCAATTAATAAAAAAAGAATTGAAGTAGAATCATTGAAAGTAGATTCTACATTAGCTTATGACAATGCATGGAAAGCCTTAATGATTCAAGGATATTTAGATACTACCAGAGACACAACCAATAAGCAAAAAGTAGAGGTTCTAAAAAACTTTCAGGCAGAGAATGGATTATCAGAAGACGGAAGAATAGGAAGAGCAACAGCTTATGCATTATCCAGAACAAATCATGATAGATGGTTATCTGTAATGACAGTAATCGAAAAAATGAAATGGAATCCAATTACAGAAGATACTTTGTTTTATGCTAATATTCCTGCTTATTCATTAAAAATAATTGAGAATAATGTGGTTCACAGAGAATATAGGACGGTTGTTGGAAAAACGATAAACCGTACGCCCGAGTTTACAGCAAAAATGAATTATGTTATTTTGAATCCGTTTTGGCATTTGCCTAATAGTATTGCTAGTAAAGAGGTGTTGCCTAAGTTACAAAGTAACTCAGGTATTGCTGGAAAAAGAGGATACAAAATTACAGATAGATCAACAGGAAAAGTGGTAGATGCATCCAAAGTAGATTGGGGTAAAGTGACTCAAAGCTCATTTAATTATAAAATTTCGCAAGTAAGAAGCGGAGGAACAGCTTTGGGTAAAGTAAAGTTCATTTTTGCGAATAAATACAGCATTTATTTTCACGATACTCCTTCTAAACGTTTATTTAAAAATGATATTAGAGCCTACAGCCATGGATGTGTAAGAGTTCAGAATCCTTTGGATTTAGCTCAATATATTATTGGAAGGCAAGATTCTTTAATGACCATGGATTCGGTAACGAATTTTACTAAAAGAGGAATCCAAAAAAGAATAAATTTGACTTATGACATGCCTGTTTATTTAAGATATTACTCTTGTGAAGGAACAAGTAAAGGCCAAATTAAGTTTTATAGAGATATCTATAAAAAAGAATCTAAGGTTAAAAAGGAGATTGAAAATATTATAAAGGAAAATCAGAATAAAAAGACTCTATAAAACTATTTGTTTTTAAGTAAGTAGATTTTCTCTCGTAGCTTCTGTCTTTTCCGTAGATAAAAAAACAAGATCCACCTTGAATTATATCTACAATAGTTTGGTAATTATCATGAGGTAGGGCAGGGCAACCATAACTTCTTCCTAATATGTTTCCGTTTTCTTGCAGAAACTCATAAGTAGCGTAATCTGCAGAATGAACAACAACTCCTCTCTCAAATGCATTGTTGTTAGAGTATTCCAACCCATGAATTTTCATAGAGTAATCGTACTTTCCATTGTAAATGGCTCCAGTTACGTAAAAACCTAAGCTGGTCATTCGGGATTCACTTTCATTAGAAAATTTAGTAGCATTTAAACCACCTGAGTTTTTACCGTGTGCAATAACGCTTCTGAAAATAACAGTTTTTCTTTCAATATCTATTAAGAAAAAACGATCTTCATTACTAGGCTTAGTATAATCGATAACTGTTAAGTAATTTTGATTAGCTAGTTTACCATCTTCTTTTAAAGAATAATACCCTTTTAACGCCATTTTAAAAACTTTTAGATTTAAAGTAGGCTCTTTTAAACAATCATAAAAAGATTCAGTAAAGGCATCAAATGCCATTATTTTTTTGTCAAGAGTAATCTCTTCTATCTCATTTTCTGAAATAATAGGCGATTCTTCGCTATTAGTGATAGTAGCGAAATTGGTAAAGATTAAAAAGGAAGCTAAAAGAATAAGGTTATTCATATAATAGTTTGCATTCAGTTTGGTTCTAACTTGTTCGGAACAATAGTTTAAGATTACACTAATAAACCTTGTAAGGCTATTATGAGCTATTTTGATTAATTTAAAACTCACTTTTTTACTTTAAAAGGTAGAACGTGAAAATAGGGAATAAAGTTTTAGATTAATAAATATTAAACAAAGAGTTTGTGAAATTTAACAAATAAAAACAGAGTCTTTTATTAATTATTTAACTATCAGAGTATTAAAATTTACATTTAGAATATTGATTATTAAAAATAATTTTTCTGAAAAATTATTTTTAATAAGGGTAATTGAAATAAAAAAATCGGAATTTTGAGTAAGATTATAGGCGATTAAACTTCTAATGAATAAATTTAAAAAATGGCAAGTATAAAAAAGGCATATATAGCAGGAGGTTGTTTCTGGGGAATGGAGGATTTGTTTAGAGTAAGGAAAGGAATTTTAGATACCGAAGTTGGTTATATTGGAGGCGAAAATGAAAAGCCATCATACAAATATCACCCTGGTCATGCAGAAGGAATTGAACTCACTTATGATTCTGAGCTTACATCTTTCAGGGAGATACTAGATTACTTTTATAGAATTCATAATCCAACAACTGTTGATCAGCAAGGAAATGATAGGGGTTCTAGTTATCGTTCAGCAATTTTCATACAAAATGAAGAAGAGAGAAAAACTTCGGAAGAAGTTATTGAAATAGTAAATGAATCAGGCAGATGGGATGGTAAAGTAGTTACTACTCTTGAGCCAATTGCTAAGTTTTGGCCAGCAGAACCAGAGCATCAGGATTATTTAGTACGAAATCCAAATGGGTATACTTGTCATTTCGAAAGGTTTGGTAAATTTATATAAGTATAAAAAAAAGGGAAGCAAACGCTTTCCTTTTTTTTTATGAAATTTATTTAGGGCAATGGGTTAATTATTTCCACTTGTTTAAATTTGGGAACGGTATATAGGTATCGTCTCCTTTTACTTTAGGGAATTTTTTTGCTTCCCAATCTGCTTTTGCCTGTTTCAGCCTCTCTTTACTACTAGATACAAAATTCCAAGATAAAAAACGTTCTTCTGGAAAAGGCTTTCCTCCAAATAATAATAGTTGAGTACCTTTTTCAAGGACCACTTTACATTCATTTTCTGTTGTGCTAATTAGCATTTGTCCGGCATTAATTTCATTCCCTTCATTTGTAAGACTTCCTTTTACAATTACAAAAGCAATTTCACCCTCTACTTCGTTTCTAATGTTCAATTCAGTGTTTTCTTTTGCTAGTACATCTACCATAAATAAATCTGAAAAAACAGTGAGAGGAGATTCCATTCCAAATCCTTTTCCTGCTGCTACTATTATTTTCAGATTTTCAGTTTCTTTTACAGGGAGTTGGCTTTTTTTTATGTGATCAAATTCTGGCTTCATTTCTTCCAATTCTTTGGGTAAAGCTACCCAAATTTGATATCCATGAACAGAATGACTTAAGCCATTTCTTAAATTTTCAGGAGTTCGTTCAGTATGAGTTACTCCACTTCCCGAAGTCATAAACCCTACATCTCCTTCGTTTACAATTACATTACTTCCAATGCTATCTTTATGTTCAATAGCTCCTTCAAATAGATAAGTGAGGGTAGATAAACCAATATGTGGATGTTGATTTACATCCATATAATTTTCAGGACCAATTGTTGCTGGTCCCATATGATCAATAAAGGTAAACGGTCCAACTTGACGTTTTTCTTTAATTGGTAGTAATCTACCAACCAAAAAGTTGCCAATATTTGCTTGTTTTTCGTTAGTAAGGAGTTTATTATTTGCCATTTCACACTTATTTTCTTCATTAAAAATAAGGAATAAAATGAGTTAAATTGATTTATTCAAAAATTTCTTCTTCGTTTTTGAAAGACTTAAATTCAATAGGATTATTACTATAGTCCAGTACAAACATAGTTTGTTGTTCTCCTGATTTACCTTTGTATCTGATTTGAGGTTTAATGATAAACTCAATATCAAATGCTTGTAATTTTTCTCTAATTAAATTAAATTCAGAGGCATTAAGTAAACAACCGAAATGGGGAATTGGAACAGCAATACCGTCTACTTTTCCTGAGTAATCTAGTTCAGGAATATTATTGCTGATATGAGCAGAAAGTTGATGACCAAAGAAATTGAAATCGATCCAATTTTCAGATGATCTACCTTCTTCACAACCTAAAATATCAATATAAAATTTGCGAGTTGAAGCAATATCTTTTACTTTAAAAGCATAATGAAATGGACTCATAGGATAAAATTAAATTACGTTTCAAATTTACCTATTAATATTTAATTTTAGATACTTAGTTGTTTTCAAACAGCTTTTTCTTTGCTTTCATAGCTTTAAGCATTCTTTTTTGTTCTTCAGTGTAAACCGCATTTTTTTGGGCTTTAAATTTTTTCTTAGCAGCTTTTTGCTCTTCTTTAGGAAGTGATTTTATGTTAGCTTCTTTTTTTGCTTTTTTAATTGCCTTTAATTTTGCAATTTGTTCTTTAGTTAAAGTAGCTTTAAAAGCTTCTTTATCTCTCTTAAGCTCAGCTTTTTCCTCAGCAGAAATAGAAGTATTGTTTTTAGTTGATTTACTTTCTTGGGCAAATGAATTTAGTGTAAATGTCATTATAGCAAGTACCAATAGGAGTATCTTTTTCATTTTGTGTTTTTTTTAATTTTATTTATTATTTGTTTGACGCTTATTTATTGTAAATCCTTCTTTCCCCTCAATTAATTTTTAGATTTTATATATAAATATATGATGTTATCAATTTATTATCGCTTTTTCAACAGAGACAGTGTTAATGTGTTTAATATCAATATTTTAAAAAATAATAATTAGTTTATAATTTAACTATCTAGTAACAAAATCATTACTGTATTTGGTCTAGTTTTGTTAATGCTTAAAAATTTACTATTTCTAGTGGTACTATTTCTGTTTGTTAGTTCAGGATATAGTCAATATTACACTCCAGCACAAATTGTTACAATTCATAACAGCAGGTCAGCTTATGAAGGAGATATGTATCTCGATACAGTCAACAAAGATTATTACATAGGATTAACCAATGGCCAACTTGCAGGAATTGGTGATGATCAAGATATAGATAGTATTGTAACCATAAGTAATACTAATTTATTGGCAATTTATATATCTGGAGGAAAAGCAGATACTGTTGATTTTAGGCTAATCTTAGATATTTGGATAGACTCAAATGAAAACATACTATCTGTAAATAGTGCAGATCAAACTCTAAGTGGAATTAGAAATGTAGCTATTGGTAAAAATGCAATGGGTAACCCTATTGGAATTTCTAATTACAAAGTAGCAATAGGTTACGAAGCCATGCAAAATGATTCCTCTACGGGAAGCTCCTACAGCAATGCCATTGGTTATAGAACAGGAGAAAATAACACTGGAACATATTTTAATGGAATAGGATATGAAGCTGGGAGAAATAACAAAGAAAGATATGCTAACGTAATAGGAACAAATGCAGGATATAACAATACTGGGTATATGTTTAATGCAATTGGAACTGAGGCAGGTTATAATAATAAAGGTTCATACAACAATGCAGTTGGTAGTTATGCATTGCGAAATAAGGTAAATGAAGGAAGATACATCAATGCTTTTGGGTATGAGGCTTCCTATAACGATTCAACCTCAGGCTCGTCTTATGTAAATACCTTTGGTTACAGAGCAGGATATAATAATAATGGGCGTTACCTAAATGCATTTGGATCTTATGCTGGATATCAGAATAGTAATTCCTATGCAAGCGTAATAGGAGATAGTGCTGGGTTTAATAACTCTGGATTTATGTTTAATGCATTGGGGAAAAATGCAGGAGAAAATAATAAAGGGAATTACAACAATGCTATAGGAACCTATGCACTTGCCAACCAACAATTGGCCGGGAATTATATTAACGCAATAGGTTATGAAGCATCCAGGTATGATTCTTCCTCGGGAACAAGTGGAGTAAACTCAATAGGATATCGAGCAGGATATCAAAATACTGGAAGACAACTAAATGCAGTAGGATATGAGGCTGGATTTGATAACAGTGGGGTAGTAGTAAATGCGGTAGGTTATAGAGCGGCCTATAAAAACACTGGAGGACAATTAAATGCGTTAGGAGACAGTGCAGCTTTTAATAATAAAGGATACATGCTAACTGCTGTTGGGCATCAAGCTGCAGCAAATAGTAATGGTTCGTATAACATTGCTATAGGAACAAGAGCAATGAAAGATCCGTCCAATTCTAATTACAGGGTTGCAATTGGTTACCAAGCAGCCATGAAAGATTCCTCCAGCTCAAATGGGCGATCGAATTTTATAGGGTATGAATCGGGATATCAAAACAAAGGACGTGATGTTAATGCTTTTGGTTATCAGTCAGGGTATCAAAATACGGCAAATCAGCTAAGTGCAATAGGTTACAAAGCCGGATACAATAACCAAGGTTCTTTGATGAGTGCAATGGGTTATGAAGCAGGATATAATAATTTAGGTACAAGAAACATTGCCATTGGTGATTCTGCACTTAGAGATCCAAAAAGTAATGGAGGTTATATTATAGCAATTGGAACAAATGCTGCAAGGTTTGACTCTACAACCGGAACTGCCCGAACTATAGCAATAGGTGATCATGCCGGATATAATAACAAAGGGAATATATCTTCCATGGTGGGAACAAAAGCAGGTTATAACAATAAAGGATACATGCTGAGTGCGATGGGTTATGAAGCAGGAAATAATAACGAAGGAGATTATAACATTGCTATTGGTAAAAATTCCTATTCTGATCCTCAAACTGATGCTAATTACGTAACTGCAGTAGGATATGAAGCTGCGAGATACGATTCTTCAATCAGTAGTTCTTATGTTACGAGTATTGGAGCATATACAGGATATCGAAATAAAGGATACATGCTAAACGCCATAGGATATGAAGCTGGATACAACAATATTGGAAGTTATAATACAGCTATAGGAACACAGGCATTGAGGGATAAAAAAACAGCTTCTAATTACAATACGGCAATTGGTTATCAAGCAATGCATAATGATTCTTCTTTGGGGAATGGGTATAACAATGCCATTGGATATCAAACAGGATATTATAATAGAGGAACTTACAATAATTTTATTGGAAATGAGGCAGGTAAAAACGTAACAGGAAATCATAATAATGTGTTGGGAACTGAAGCAGGTAGTGTGTTGGAAGGTAATTACAACAATGTAATTGGATATCAAGCTGGAGAAAATGCTACAGGAGAACGCAATATATTTATGGGTACAAATGCTGGAGGTAATCTGACTTCTGGAGATTACAATATTTTTATTGGGAATGAAGCTGGACCAGCCTCAGCAACAGGAGTGAACAATAGTTTATATATTGCGAACTCAAGTGGTACGCCAACCATCTTTGGAGATTTATCTGCAAGAAGGGTAGGAATTAACACAGAAGCACCAACAGCTACTTTATCGGTAAACGGATCTGCGAACAAACCTGGTGGAGGTTCGTGGACAGTTTTTTCTGATAGTAATTTGAAAAAGAATATTACACCTTATGGAGAGGGAATGGAGTTATTGAACAAAGTAAATGTGGTTTCTTACCAATACAATGATACGTACATTAATTTGATTGGGTATAACGAAGAAGTGGTTGCAGGAAAAAGATTTGTAGGAGTTATTGCTCAAGAGTTGAATGCAATTTCGCCAGATATGGTGAATGAAGTAGTAATAGATGGAGTAACCTATTTAGAAGTTGATCCTTCTAAATTCACCTATGCACTTATAAATGCTGTAAAAGATCATGATAAACGAATAGAGCAGATAAAGAAAGATATTGAAGAAATTAAGAATCAATTAGAAGAAGAATAGAGTTGAACTTATCTTACTTACATATCGCCCTTTTTGCTTTTCTAATGCTTTTATTCACCTCTGGTATAAAAGCTCAATATTACACGCCTGCACAAATTCAAACTATTCATTCGGGTAGACAAGCATATGAAGGTGATTTGTATCTCGATACTATTAACAAAGATTATTACATTGGAATTACCACTGGAGAGCTAAAAGTATTAGGGGATAAACAAGGAATCGATAGCATAAGAATTTTGATGCCACAAAGGCAACTGGCTGTTTATTTGAGTAATGGGAATGCCGACACTGTTGATATGGACCCTGCCAATGATGTTTGGATTGATGCTAATGATAATATAATTGCAAAAAATGCTCAAGACCAAACGTTAGACGGAACAAATAATATAGCCTTAGGATATGAAGCCATGTTGAATGGAGTAGGAGCCTCTAATTATAAAATAGCAATTGGTCTCCAAGCAGGTAGATTTGACATAACAACAGGAAACTCCTTTGCTACTGCAATTGGTTACCAGGCAGGTTATAACAATGCAGGAATAAATGCAACAGGGATTGGCTACAGATCTTTGTATAACAATACAGGTAAAAACATAATGGCAATAGGAGCTTTTACAGGTTACTTTAATACTGGTGATAGTCTTTTGGCAATTGGTTATCAAGCTGGTTACAGCAATAAAGGAAATGATAATATAGGAATTGGTTATTATTCACTAAGAGATAAAAGAGGAGATGGAAGCTCTATTCATGTTATTGGCCACCAAGGTTCACGATATGATTCTACTAACGGAAGAAGTTACTCGACAGGAATGGGGACTAATGTTTTTTACTTAAATAACAGTAAAGGAATTACTGCAATGGGTAATAATACTTCTTACAGAGGAAAAGGAGATAATAACACTTTTTTTGGACCAAATTCGGGACAAGAGAACAGAGGAACTTACTCTACTATGCTTGGGATTCAATCTGGTTTTGCAATAAATGGAATAGAGAATACGGGAATGGGAGTTGAGGTGATGCGTAGTATGAATCAATTGTCAAATTACAATGTAGGGATAGGTTTTCGAGTAATGAGGTTGGATTCTTCTTCGGGGAATGCATACAACACGATTATAGGATACCAAGGAGGTTACTATAATAAAGGAACTCTGTTTACAGGAATAGGATATGTGACAGGATATACTAATAAAGCTTCAAAGTCAACAGCTATGGGGTCAAGTGCAATGCGTAATGCTTCAGGTTATGCAATTACTGCATTTGGGGGAAATGCAGCTTTTGATAATGAGGGGAGTTATTTAACTGCTGTAGGTTATAATTCGGGGCGAACAAATAAAGGAATACACAATATAGCTATAGGAAGTTTTTCTTACTATTTAGTCGGAAACTCCAATTATGCCGTAGCCATAGGATATTTTGCCCTAGGAAACGATTCGTCTTCTGGAGATGGTTACAACATTGGAATTGGATCAAGTGCAGGAAGATATAACAAAGGAACTTATCTTAACTCAATGGGAACTAATGCAGCAGATAGAAATTCTGGTCAATTCATTAGTGCAATTGGATTTCAGGCGGGAAGGTATAATGAAGGAGACAGATTTGTAGGGTTTGGAAGTTATTCTGGAAATGCAAATAAAGGAGATAATAATATATCTATTGGTGATCATAGTTCAAGTAATAAAGTAGGTAATGGAAGTAATCTAATCTCCATAGGAACTTATGCTTCAAGGTATGATTCTGTTGATGGAAACTCGCAATCTAATGTTATTGGGTATTATTCAGGTTACTCTAACGCAGGAAAAAGAATAAATGCAATTGGATCAAATACAGCTTATTTTAATAGAGGGGATGACTTGAATGCATTTGGTTACATTGCAGGATACAGAAACAAAGGAGATGGAAATAATGCGATAGGAGCTTATGCAATGAGGGAACAAGTTGGAGCAGGAAACTACATTAATGCCATAGGTTATTATGCAGCATATTTCGATTCTACCGAGGGTGACGCTTATAACAATGCAATTGGTAATCGATCTAATTATCAAAACAAAGGAAGTTATATAAACAGTTTAGGTTATCAATCTGGATATTTAAATAAAGGGAATCACAATAATTTAATTGGTCCTTATACTTTCAGAAATAAAACAAATGAATCTAATTATACTAATGCAATTGGTTATCAAGCAATGAGGTATGATTCTTCTGAAATTGGCTATATCAATGCAATAGGAGTTAATGCAGGTTATCGAAATAAGGGGAATTACTCCATTTTGATAGGAACGAGTACAGGATTTAATAACAAAGGGAATCAAGTAATTAGTATGGGAACAAATGTATCCTATAACAACAGAGGAGATAGTAATATTTCTATTGGCTACCAATCGGGTTATAATGCAAGAGGTAACAAAAATGTTTATTTAGGAACTAATGCAGGATATTACAATCAATTTGGAGATAGCAATATTTTTATAGGAAACAGCTCGGGATTATCTACTTTAAATACTGGAGATAATAGTTTATTTATTTCGACAGGTTACAATGTTGCCACAATTTATGCTGATATGAATGCTAAATTTGTTGGAGTAAATACGATAGTTCCTAATAATAATTTATCAGTAAACGGAACCGCTAATAAAACTGGAGGAGGACTTTGGGCTACTTTTTCTGATGAGCGATTAAAGAAAAACATAGCACCTTATACTTTAGGATTTGAGTCTTTAAACCAAGTTAACACAGTTTCTTTTCAATACAATGATAGGTTTACGAGCTTAGTAGGGGAGAGTGAAGCAACAAAAAATAAAACTTACCAAGGGGTTATAGCTCAGGAGCTAATTAAGTCTAATCCTGAAATGGTTACCGAAGCTGAGGTTGCAGATGAAAACTACTTACAAGTAGATCCATCTAATTTTACTTACATGCTTATTAATACACTTAAAAAGCAAGAAGAAGAAATTACTTTACTTGAAGAACAGTTGAGGTTGCTTAAGAAGTTAGCTGAAGAAAAAGGAGAAAATAAATAACTATTTGTTAAGAAGAATAGTTAGTGTTAGAACACTTTTTATTCAATTCATCTGATAAGTAATTTGCTTCGGCATCATCAAGGGCTAATCCAAATGAGTAGGTTTTAAACCCATAATCGAATTTTACTTTTCCGGGTCCAACTCCCCAAACTGCCCATTTACTTCCTCCAAATATACTTTCGTTTATTTTCTCGAATCTAAAGTTTTTTACTTCATGTTTCACTAATGTTTTTTTTATTCCAATACCAAATACGGTTTTACTTAGTAAAACATTTTGGCTCCTAAACTCAATAGTTTCTTTACCAAAGAATCCCCAAAGCAACATAGAAACCACAAACAAACCTCCAAAACACCACATTACTAACCAAACAGCAATAAAAGTATCAATACCTGTATCGTTAGTACCCGATAGGTTAGTTGCCGTGCTAAAACCCATATACCAACCAAACATCCATACAGTTCCAAAAACAAGGGCGAACCAACTTTTTTTTGATGGAATAGATACCGTGTAATTTCCGGCTGTATTATTAATCTTAGCTTTTCCGTTATCTAACATTCAAATAGGTTTTTAGTTAATCAAAAGTAACTTTTCCTTTTTTTATTTTTATGTAGAAAAATTTAGAACTGTCAACTTCTTTTTTATTCAATTTTCCAGCTTCCCAATTTCCAAGTGAACTAATTAGCTCAGATATCTGTTTATTAAACTCTGGGTTTTTAGAATCTTTTTCAATCTTACAATCAACTACTTCGCCTTTGCAGTTTATTATAACGTTAATACTTCCTTTGTATTTAAACTTAGGATTATCTTTTATGAATTGCAACTCACTAATTCGTTTTAAGAGTTCCTCTTTAGTTATTGGACAAACAGCCTCAACTTGATCACCAAACATAGGGAACAAAGCGTATACGTTCTGTAAATCGCAAACCCCTTCGATATTTTCGGTCATTTCTACTCGTGCTTCAAGTTGAGCGCTTGCTCCTAGAGTTACTAGTGAGATTAATGTTATTAGGATTATTTTTTTCATTTTAGTTTGGGTTTTTGACGTCTCGGCTATGGTTAGTACGGGAATTAAAATTACTGAATTTCCAATTAAGCACTTAGCCAAAACTTTTTATTTTGTTTTATTTTTTCATTTATAAAGCCAAATCAAAAGATTTGGCGGACTTTGTTGAAATGCTATAAACTTTGGGTTAAGTATCAAAACCCGTATTAATTATAGCCATTGTTGTAGCACGTTTTTTATTACATATTCATTCCGTAATCCCATTTCTTAATTCCTTTACTTTCAAGTTTTTTCTTTGTTTCCTCATCTATCCAAAAAAATAAGTTTGTGTATTTAACTGTTTTTGAATTTAGTAAGAAATCAATTGCTTGTTTAAATAATTCTTTTCGATAAGCTGCTTTCAAATTTTCTGGAAAAAACAATAAAAATATCTCCAATTTTGGAAGTTGATTAATGTTTTTTATGTCAGTTAGTCTACTGTTATTATCTATTTGAATACGTTTAAGGTTTGTCAGACCTTTTAAATCAGGTAATTTTTCCATTTTTGACATACCTTCAAAGTAAAGCGAATTAAGATTATCCATCGATTTTAAAAAATCATAGTTTGGAATTTGTCTTGTTCTACTTATTTCTAAAGTTCTTATACTTTTTGTATTAGCAATTGCATCCAAATTTTTATAACTCCCAAATAACAAGCGTAATTGAGTAAGATTCTCAAGGTTATTTATTAAGTCAAGATTATTCATTTTGACTCCACGAAAAGTTAAGCGTTCAAGTTTAGAAAGTTCCGAAGCGTTATCTAAACCTTTCTTCATTCCATCAATGTAGAGTGTTTTAAGTTTTGTGAACTCTCGAATGAAACTCAAATCAATTGCTGTCGATTTTGTCTCTCCAATTCCTAAATCAGTAAGTTCTTTGTTTTTCAATAAAGGCGTATAATCAGAAGTATTGAATGAAGAAATGTCAAAATTCCTTAATGAAGGAAGTTGAGAATAGAAATCAAAATTAACTTGGTCAAACCACACTAATCTTAAACCAATTTCTGGCTGTTTTTCATAAAATTCGTTTAAAACTTCCCAAGTCTTTTTCTTTGGGTCAGTAAATTGTAAGAATTGAAGAGAATGTATATTTTCTTCGGCAATTAGTTTTGGAATATCAGAATGTTTTAGATTATCGTAAATATTGATATTTCCGCTAAAATTCCCCCATTTTTCTTTTTTGTCAAATATTCCCATTCAGTTTTTCTCAAATGTGCTACAACTTGTCTATAAAAGCAAGTTACAAAATAATTCACATAACTTATTAGTAATCAAAATAGAAAAATATCTATATGCAGTTTTTCGCTAACATTGATAGGTGCTGATAAGGGCACCAAACGGATGTAAACGTTACCTTTTAAATTAAAGCGAAAATAATTCCACAAAAAAAGTCCCGAAGAAATCTTCGAGACTTTTTTATAAAAATATGTTGTGGGTTATACTAGTTTCCTGTGTACAATCCTTTTGCTTTTGATTCTTTAATCATTGCTTCGATTCCTTTCTTATCGATAGTTCTCAAAGCTCTAGTACATACTTTAAGTGTAACTGTTCTGTCTTCACTTGGTAAGTGAAATTTCTTAGTTACTAAATTTGGATAAAACTTTCTTCTTGTTCTTCTTAAAGAGAATGAAACGTTATTTCCTGACTGTACTTTTTTTCCTGTTAATTGACAAACTTTTGACATCTTCTGTATTTTTTTGAGACTGCAAAGAAAACCCTTTTTTCTATTTAATCAAAACTTTAAGAGTGTTTTTTCTTAAATAATTCAATTAAGAATACGAATTAAATATTTCTCCCGACATTTTTAACGAATCTAGGAATAATCCATGATTTAAACCAGTTTTGTATTCATACTCCTCAAAATAAGAAATCATTTTTTCGGTTGGCATGTTTCCAGTCAATTCATCCTTTGCCATTGGGCATCCTCCATAGCCTTTTATTGCTCCATCAAATCGGTTACATCCGCTCTCCACACTTGCAGCTATTTTCTCCTCCCAAGTATCTGGAGTTGTGTGCAAATGAGCTCCAAATTCTACATGTGTAAACTCAGGAATAAGTGTTGTAAATAACGAAGAAATAGATTCTTTGTCAGAACTTCCTATCGTATCAGAAAGTGCCAAGATGTTAATGTCTAATTCTTTGTGAAGTCTTTCGGCCCATTTAGCTACAATGTCTTGGTTCCATTTATCTCCATAAGGATTACCAAATGCCATAGATAAATAAACCACTAGTTCTTTTTTGTTTTTCACACACAAGTTCTGAATTTCTTCCACTCTCGATAGTGATTCTTCAATACTGGAATTAGTATTTCTCTGCTGAAATGTTTCTGAAACGGAAAATGGGAATCCTAAATAATTAATTTCTTCAAAATTAATAGCGTCATCAGCACCTCTTTTGTTTGCAACAATAGCAAGAAGTTTAGAGTCTGTTTCGTCCAGTTTTAGCTTACTTAAAACCTCTGCGGTATCTTTTAATTGAGGAATGGCTTTTGGAGATACAAAGCTCCCGAAATCAATAGTATCAAAACCAACTTTTAGTAATGAGTTGATGTACTTAGTTTTTAATTCAGTAGGCACAAAATCGTGTATTCCCTGCATAGCATCACGAGGGCATTCTATTAATTTAATTGCTTTGTTATCATTCATTTTAGTTATTGTTTTTATTCAAGATTCCTTTATTGATTTTTTTAATCATACTAGGTCCCTCGTACACAAATCCAGTGTAAACTTGCACTAAATCTGCTCCAGCTTCTAGTTTTTCAATAGCATCTTCGGCAGTATTTATTCCACCCACACCAATTATAGGAAAAGCCTTGTTACTTTTTGTACTTAAATAACGAATAACTTCCGTGCTCCTTGCAGCAACTGGTTTTCCGCTTAATCCTCCATTTCCTATTTCTGTAATTCGCGAATCCGAAGTTTTTAAGTTCTCACGAGATATGGTTGTGTTCGAAGCTATTATTCCTTCAATTTTGGTATCAGCAACAATATCAATAATATCATCTAATTGCGAATCTGTTAAATCTGGAGCAATTTTCAATAAAATAGGTCTCTGGATTTCTTTTTCGGTATTCAAGTTTTTAAGTCTCATCAATATCTCTGTCAAAGGCTTTTTGTCCTGTAAAGCTCTTAAATTAGGAGTGTTAGGCGAACTTACGTTAACTACAAAATAATCTACATGAGGGTGTAATTCATTAAAACAAATTACGTAATCATCCACAGCACTTTCATTAGGCGTTAGTTTGTTTTTACCAATATTTCCTCCAATTATTACTCCAGAGTTATTCTTTTTTAATCTCTCTACCGCTTCTTTTACTCCACCATTATTAAATCCCATTCTGTTAATTAATCCACTGTCAGCAGGTAATCTAAACATTCTTTTTTTAGCATTTCCTTCTTGTGGAAGAGGAGTGAGGGTTCCTATTTCTATAAATCCAAAACCAAATGCTGCTAACTCATTAAATAGCTTAGCATCTTTATCAAAACCTGCGGCTAAGCCAACTGGGTTCTTGAATTTTAATCCAAATAACTCTTTTTCTAAGCTTTTATCTTCAAAATTATGAGTGGCTTTGGCTATAGATTTAAAACCAGGAATTTTGAAAAGAACTTTGATAGAATTGAAAATGAAATGATGAATTTTTTCAGGATCAAAACTGAATAGAATAGGTCTTATTATTAGTTTGTACATAGGAATAATCCAAGAGTTAAATTTCTTACAAATATAACACGAATTGGAGGAATTTTTTTAATAACTTTCCTATATTCAAGTAAGAATTTAAATGTAAGAATGAAAGATTACTCAGAAAGCGATAAAAAAATAATATTGAAAGCCTACAGAGGTTTGTTAAGAGCGTCAAAAAAGTTCAGAACAACCCCTGAAGATACCGCTTACATCAGAAAAGCATTTAATTATTCGGCTGAGGCGCATATGAGTATGCGAAGAAAATCGGGTGAGCCATACATTACTCATCCAATTGCTGTTGCACGAATTTGTACCGAAGAAATTGGCCTTGGAGCTACATCAATTGCCTGTGCTTTGTTACACGATACTGTAGAAGACACAGATGTTACTCTAGAGGATATTGAAAGAATATTTGGACGAAGAGAAAAGCGAATTATTGATGGATTAACAAAAATTTCTGGAGCTTTTGATTTGTCTACTTCTGATCAGGCAGAGAATTTCCGTAAGATGATTTTAACTCTTCCTGATGATGTGAGAGTTATATTTATTAAGCTTGCCGATAGGTTACATAACATGAGAACTTTAGGCTCTATGCGAGCAGACAAGCAGAGGAAAATAGCTTCTGAGACTTTATTTTTATATGCACCACTTGCTCACAGACTGGGATTGAATGCTGTTAAAACAGAGCTTGAAGATTTATCATTAAAGTATACGGAGCCAGAAGCTTTTGAAGAAATTGCTACTAAACTTAGAAAATCTCAAGAAATAAGAGCGCGATTTATTAGTCAGTTTATATCTCCTCTTAAAAAGGAATTAGATAAAACTGGATTAAAGTATTCCATAAAGGGAAGACCAAAATCTATCTATTCTATTTACAACAAAATTAAAAAGAAGAAAGTAACCTTTGAAGAGATTTATGACTTGTTTGCGGTAAGAATAATACTAGATAGTAAACAGGAAAATGAAAAAACAGATAGCTGGAGAGTGTATTCGGTTGTCACTGATTTTTACAGACCAAATCCCGATAGGTTAAGAGATTGGATTACAAACCCTAGGAGTAATGGTTACGAGTCGTTACACACTACCGTAATGAGCCCAACTGGGAAATGGGTAGAGATTCAAATTAGGAGTGAACGAATGGATGAGATTGCCGAAAAAGGAATGGCAGCTCACTGGAAATATAAGGACAGTAAAAAGAAAATTGAGAATAAATTTGATGCTTGGATTAATAAAATAAGAGATTTAGTAGAGAACAAAGAGACTGATACTCTTGATTTTATTGATGATTTTAAGCTTAATTTATATGCTGAAGAAATTTATGTATTTACTCCAAACGGAGATTTAAGAACACTACCCAAAGATGCAACCGCTCTTGATTTTGCATTTGACATTCACGGAGATATTGGTAAAAAATGTATTGGAGCTAAGATTAATCATAAGCTAGTTCCGTTAAGTCATCAATTGGGTAGCGGAGACCAGGTAGAAATTATTACATCTAACAAACAAACTCCTAAAGAAGCTTGGTTAGATTTTGTGGTAACATCTAAGGCTAGGTCCAACATTAAACAATCGCTTAAAGAAGAAGTAAAGAAAATTGCAGAGGATGGAAAAGCGACATTAAAAAGGAAATTTAATGCTCTAAAAATTAATTATACAGATAAGAATGTGAGTCATTTACTTAAGATGTATGATTTTAAAAATCCTTTAGATTTAAATTATCAAATTGCTCAAGGAAAAATTGACCTTTCAAAAATTAAAGATATTATTGAGAAAGGAGGAAACCTTAATTTCGAAAAACCAAGAGCGCCAGAGAAAGAGAAAAAGATAAAAGAAGTACGCGAAATCATTACAAATTTTGGTGGTAAAACGGGTGAATCTATTATTCTGGGAGATGAAAGTTTAAAGCAAGTAGATTACTCACTAGCAAAATGTTGTTCGCCTATTCCTGGAGACAATGTTTTTGGATTTTTGACAATTAATGATGGTATAAAAATCCACAGAACTAATTGCCCTAACTCTGTTCAGTTAATGTCTAATTATGGGTATCGCGTGCTTAAAGCCAAATGGAAGAGCCAAACTGATAGAGAGTTTTTGGTTGGAGTTGAGTTTACTGGAATTGATGGGATGGGAATATTAAATTCTCTTACTAATTTGGTTACCGGCAGTCTTAATATCAATATTAAATCTTTAAATATAGGTTCAGAAGATGGCTTTTTTAAAGGAGAACTAAAAGCCTATATTCACGACACCAAACACTTGGATGACTTAATGAAAAAGATGGAAGGTATAGAAGGAATTAAGACTGTAGAAAGGGTTTATTAATTGGCTCTAATTATTCTGTTTTAATAAATTTACCAATTCCAGATTCGGTTTTTATGAGGTAAATACCAGTTTTTAAATTTGAAATATCAAGTGTTATTTTTTCTGAGGAGATACTTTCAATTTTAATTTTTGGTAAAACATTTTGACCAATAAGGTTGAAAACCTGGAAGTTATTAGGTTCAAAATTACTCCCAATACAAGTTACTAAATGAGTTGCAGGATTCGGGTAAAGGATTAAGCTTCTTTCAGATTTATTCAATTCAGAAATAGAAATAGGATTAAGAATTACATTTTGTTTTAATGAAGAAAAACCAAGTAGTTCAATGTTTGTAACATTTCCATCGTAAGGTTTTAATGAGTAATGGTAAGGATTAGAGGTAATAATTGATTCGGTATTAGTTGTGATTAAAAAAGCAGGATAACTTCCTGTAAATGGTTTGCTATTTAAAGTTATGATTGCTGACAAGGAATCAATTTCTAAAGGAATAAAAGCCCCAAAACTATTCTGAGTAAAAGTGTAGTGAATATTGTTAGTTGCTGACTCTCCAATTATTACTTTTTCAATGGATGCATGAGTCACTAAATTTTTTGTCTGGATTTGTTGTACAATATCATTAATACTAGAATCTAGCACAATAAAATATCTTCCCTTAATACTTTGTCCACCAACTATTCCCCATGGTTTTAAACCTGTTGTAGCATCTCTTGCACCTCCAATTGCTCTTCGGGTAAATATAGAAACATCCCTTAATGGGTTATTCATTGCCGTTCCATACCTAATATCTCCATAACCGTTAACTGGTGAGGAAGAAGATTTTGCGGTAATAAAAGCAAGGCTTGGTCCATTTCCAGCAGAATCGGTAGAAAAAGCATACCAACCGCTTGATGTTGGTAAGTTTCCACTTGTTCTGCGAGCAGCTCCTTGGTTAAACTGAGGCAGGTAACTTGTAGGATCACTCGCAGATGGGTGACCAGCTTTAGTGTTTAAAGCTTCATAGGTAAGTTCATTAGTTGCACTATTAGAAATAAAAGCGAAAGGAAGGCTTGAATTTCTAATTCCAGTAAAAGGAACATTCCAATAATCAATAGCTCGCGTAGGATGAAAATTATAAATAATATAATCTACCTGAATTACTCCTTCGCTCAAATTTTTATACCGTTGGAAATATAAAACCGAGGGTCTAAAAGGATCTTCAAAACAGGAATCACAATAAGAAGTTGAATCATAGGCATAAGCTGGGTTTTCACTTTGTCCCCAATAAATAGAGGAGTAGGAATTAGTTGCGCTATCGAAATGGTATTGTACTTCAGGAGAATAAAAAGGCTTAGTTACTAAGTCACTTTCTCTGTGTGTATAGTTATTCATGTAAGAACCACCTTGATGTATGTTTTGTGTTTTAATTTGGCCACCCAAAGAGTCATTTTGGTCAGATGCTACCAATTGCCATACTTCATCATTCCAAGGAGCCCAGTTTCCATGGTGCGATTTAACTGGACTACTTGTTCCTGGATTAGCAATACTTGCTCCCAAAGAATCGAAGCTAGGTCGCCATTGAGGAGGAAGAGCCTCTCCAAATCCATTGCTTTTAAACGAGTATACTTGTCCTCCTTTTCCCATCCTTAATTCAAAAGACTGATAAGGATTATTAGGATTAGAATAAGTAATTAAATTATGAAAAACTTCAGACTCATTCCAATCAATTTCCCACATTGAACCTGAGTTGCTAAAAGTAGTTTGATACTGGAAGTTCCCAACTACAGAAGCGGTAGGACCAGAAGTGTCTGGAAAAATACTACAAAGTTTTTGTTGGTAAGATTGACTTAAAGTTAGTTGAACACCACATATTAATAAGCTGGTTAATAATAAATTTGCGAGTTTTCTCATAATATTCTTAATTAACTAAAGGTATCATTAAATTAACCTATTAGGTTGAAAATTATATAGAGTTTATTAGTGAGCGCGATCCCGACAAAGCAAATGTTGATTTTTTTTTCAAAAATCTTACACTTCCTAGGTCGAGACGAACCTTTGATCTTTCCGATTTAAATCGGAATACTCTATTCAGCTGAGTTGTCGATTAATTTCTCAATCATAACTCTACTTTTCCATTTTTTGATTTGTCTTTCTCTGCTATTAGCCAGTATTTTAGTTTCAAATTTTTCGGAATAGGATAGCTTCCATGGCTGTCCTTTAGAAGTGAATTTTTCACCACCTCTGTTGTGTCGAGCTATTCTTTCTTCTAAATTACTTGTGTGACCGATATAGAATTTGTCAATTGATTCGCTATAAAGAATATAAGTATAGAACATAATCTTTTGGGCATAAAAAAAGCCTCAGTAAAACTGAAGCTTTTTTGTAGTGAGCGCGAAAGGATTCGAACCTTTGACCGCCTCCTTAGAAGGGAGGTGCTCTATCCAGCTGAGCTACGCGCCCGATATATTTAAATTAGCACTTTGCTAATTGATAATCAGTTTATTTCAATGTCAATCTCCATTTGACCGTTCCGATAAAAATCGGAGTGCTCTATCCAGCTGAGCTACTGGCCCGATTAAACAACTAATGCTCTATAATTTTAGTTGTATCACTCATAAAAAACAATGAATTGCTTTTTATTGAGGTGCAAAGATAGTGGTTGGTTTTAATTTACCAAAGTTTTAAGAAATACTTTTTGTAAAATCTTCTAATGTTGGGAAACTTCTGTCCGTATCTCCATTTAATCCGGGGTTTATATAAACTAATTTCATTCCTTTTCTTCTTCCAAATTCCATATCGCTTAATGAATCGCCAACCATTATAGATTTTGAAAAATCTATTTCTAGGAATTGTGTTTTAGCTTTGTCAGCCATGCCAGTGTTAGGTTTCCTCATATCACTATTTTCAGAAACTAACTGAGGAGCAAAATAAACTGCATCAATAGTTCCGTTATTCTTTTTGATTTCTTGAGTCATATGGGTATGAATCTCATTCAATTCTTGTTCAGTAATTATTCCCTTGCCAATACATTGTTGGTTGGTTACAATTACAATTCTTCCAAAAGCTTTGTTTAGCATAGGAATACTTGATAATACTCCATCAATAAATTCGAAATTATCTAAACTTGTAACGTAACCTCCTTTTATGTGAGTATTTATAACACCATCTCTATCAAGAAAAAGAGTCCAAGATTTGTCTATTTGCCAATCGGAGTATCGTTTAAAGTCTTCTTGAGCTTGGTCGTAATCATCAGGAATCCCAATATCAAGGAAGTATCCTTCACTTACGAATCCATTAAAATGTAAGTCGCTAAATTTAGATTCTAAAAACTCTCTTTCAAAAGAATATTTTTTTGGAAATGAATAGGAGGTAAGCTTCGATTTATTCAAGATATAAACTCCACCATTAATAATTCCGGATTCTTGAAACTGCTTTTCTTCAAATCCAATCACTTGATTATTAGAATTTAGCTGCACTACTCCATATCTTTCAAAATTCTCAAGAGGCTTTAGTGCCATTGAGAAATCAGCTTTATTTTCTTTATGGCTTTTGTAAAATTCAGTTAACTCAACCTGAAACATAGTATCACCATTAAGGATTAATACCTCTTCCGTATTAGTTTCTGCAAGTGCTTGTGAAATTGCTCCTCCAGTTCCAAGTGGTTCTTTTTCGAAAACATATTTTATTGCAATACCATTGTATGAATCACCAAAAAAATCGGTAATTACATTAGATAGATATCCTACGGCTAAATAAACCGTTTTAATCTCGTATTGAGATAAATAGTTAAGCTGATATTGTAAAAATGGAATTCCGTTAATAGGAGCCATTGATTTAGGTAATTCGGCTACTTTGCTTCTTAGTCTGGTTCCCAATCCTCCAGCTAATATAATTGCTTCTTGAATCATTTTCCTTTGGTGAACAATGCTTCTTCTACTAATTCACAAATAATGTGACCAACAGTAATGTGGCATTCTTGAATTCTTGGAGTATCAGTTGATGGTATTGGAATAATAAAATCACACAAGGCTTTCATTTCCCCTCCAGTTTCTCCTGTTAATCCTACAGTTATCATTCCTTGTTTTTTTGCTTGCGCCAGAGCTTTTACTACATTTCCTGAGTTTCCAGAAGTTGAAATACCAACCAATATATCTCCAGTTCTTCCTTTGGCTTTTATTATTCTTGCGTATACTTCTTGGTAAGAGTAATCGTTTCCAACTGCTGTTAGGTAAGAAGTGTTTACGTGCAATGCTTCTGAGTTAAGAGGATCTCTGTCAAAATAAAATCTTCCAGAAAATTCAGCAGCTAAGTGTTGAGCATCCGCAGCAGAACCGCCATTTCCACAGAAAAGAAGTTGTCCATCTTTTTCAAAACAAGCTACTATTTCATCTGTAACTTGTTGAATTGTATTAATTATTGTTTCGTTTTCAAGCACTTTTTGCTTTACCGAAATCGACTCTTGTATAATATTTTTAATCTTCATTTTGATGAAATTAAATTACTTGTGTTATTTTTTACTCACAAAAATAGTGAATTTATTTACGTTTAAATAGTGATCTTACTTCTGTTGAAAAGAATTATAAATCACTTTTTCTATTCTGGTTCTGATGTCGTTTTTAACTAACTTCCAATTATTTGCATCTGGATATACTCTGTTAGACAAGAAAATATACACTAAATCGTGTTCAGGGTCTACCCAAGCTCTGGTTCCTGTAAATCCTGAGTGACCGTAACTAGCTAAGGAAACTGCATCACATGTTGGCCCTCCTTTTAAGTCTAAAGTAGGTTTATCAAATCCAATTCCTCTTCGGTTATCTGTTCCTCTAAATGGAGCAGAAGTAAAGTACTGTATCGTACTATCACCAATATATTGAATTCCTCCATAGGTTCCTTCATTAAGGAATAATTGCATAATGGTTGCTAGTTCAGTTGCATTAGAGAATAATCCAGCATGCCCACCAATTCCTCCTAACATAGCTGCTCCTTGGTCGTGAACATATCCATGGATTACTTGATTTCTAAAAACGGTATCCCATTCCGTAGGAGTAATTTGTGATTTATCAAATTTCCTTAAAGGATTGTAAGTCGTGTATTGTAATCCCATTGATTTGTAATACATACTATCTGCTACAAAATCTAAACTTCTTTTTGTCTTCTTTTCAATAATTTCTTTCAAGAAATAATAACCCAAATCACTGTATTTGTATGCTTTTTTGGTTCTTAAATCTGTAGCTACTATTCTTTTGATAATTGCTTTGTTGTAGTTTTTGAATATAAATATGTCCTTAGCCACTTCAGTGGTGTAAAAATCACTTTTCTTATTAGAGTAAAATCTTGAATTCAACTCGCCTTCTTCGTCTAAAGTTGCCGTGTAAAAAGGAATCCAAGGTTTAAATCTTGCTTGGTGAGTAAGCATTTCTTTAATCATAACACTTTGGTAAGGAGTTCCCTTAACGTATTCTGGAAGATAGTCGCCTAACGTTTTATTTAAATCGATTTCATTGTTATCAACCATCTGCATAACAATTGCAGTTGTAACAGCTACTTTTGTAATAGATGCTAAGTCATAGATGGTATTGGTTTTAACAATTCTCTTTTTGGCATACGTATAATGACCAAAGTTTTGATTGTATATGATTTTTCCATCTTTTGCTACTAAAACTTGACAACCCGGGAAGGCTCCATCTTTTATTGCTTCTCTGGCAATCCATCCAATTCCATTTAATTTACTCGAAGCAATTCCAACTTCTTCTGGAATAGAGTATTTAAGTCTAGATGGTTGAGTCTGTATACCAGTTCCCACTTTAAAATAAGGTGAACCTGTTACAGGTAATTTTCCTTTAGCTCCAATTCCTCCAAAAATAAGTTGACCAACTAGGTCATCCGTATATTTGTTTTCTTCATATGAAACAATAATTGCTTCAATATTTGTTGCACTATCAAGCTTTGCAAGTGCATAGGCATTAGTAGGATAGTTTAATATTACTTCGTGTTTTTTAGCAATAGATTGAACTATTTTAATGTCATTTTTATAAATGCCATATGACCCATTCATCTTGGTTCCATGTATACTTACAATTACTTTATTGTATTTTTTTAATTTCTTTAATAATGAATTAAGTGTTTCTGGAGAAGCTTTTTTAGATATTACAAAGTGACTCACATCAGTATATCTACTTAATCCTTTCTGAAAATCATTATTACTTTTCCCACCAATTACTACTGAAGCAATTTTAGTAGTATCAAGCCTCATTAAAGGAAGGATATTGTTTTCATTCTTAACAAGAGTTAAGGCATTTTCGAACAATAGTCTATTCGTTAAATCAGAGGATGTTGGATTTAAATCTTTAGATAAATTTTTAGTAGAAATTTTAGCTTGGCTAATGTTCATCCACTCTTTGGCATAAAGTATTTTCTTTACGCTTTTCCACACTCTTTCTTTTGTTATTTCTCCTTTAGCAATAGCTTTTTTAATCTCAGCAATTGCAGTAGGTACATCTTCAGAAAATAACAATACATCATTTCCTGCGATTAGTGCTTTAACATCTACAACACCAGGTTTGTAGAACGAACTTACACCTTTCATGTTCAGTGCATCAGTAAATATTAATCCCTCAAATCCCATTTCGCTTTGAAGTAAATCAGTAACTACTCTTTTAGAAAGTGTTGTAGCTCTATTTGGAGTACTATCTAGTGATGGAATAAATAAATGGGCAACCATCATACTTCCAATTCCTTCTTTTATTAATTTTTTGAAAGGGTAAAACTCAATGGAATCTAGTCTAGCATAATCGTGAGTTATTATTGGTAAAGCCTTGTGTGAGTCTTTATCAGTATCACCATGACCTGGGAAATGCTTTGCACAAGCAAGTACTCCATAGTCCTGCATTCCTTTCATGTAGGCTATCCCTTTTTTGGTTACGTTTTCACGTTCTTCGCCAAAAGATCGGTAGTTTATTACAGGATTTTTACGGTTGTTGTTTACATCAATAACTGGTGCAAAATTTACATGAATTCCCATTCGCTTGCAATGAAGAGCCATTTCTTTCCCCATATTATAAATAAGAGAATCATGTTGTATTGCTCCCAAAGTCATTTGTTTTGGGAACTTAAAAGTATTTTGTAATCTCATTGGTAATCCCCATTCTCCATCAATGGCAATCATCAAAGGCGTTTTAGCTTTAGCTTGATATTTATTGGTAAGTGCAATTTCCTTTTCAGGTTTTCCTTGCATAAATATTAATCCTCCTAAATTATATTTGGTAATAAGGTTAGATATTGAATTCTCGTGAGCAGCATCTTTATTTGAATAGGCTGCAACCATAAATAGTTGTGCAATTCTTTGATCCTCGGTAAGAGTATCGAATACAGAATCCGCCCAAGGGTGAGATTCTGTAATGAACTCAGGCCTTGTAGGAGTGTTAATAATTTGTTGTGCTTCAGCAGATTCTGACCCAGAGTTTGTGTTTAACAAAAAGCTAGAGATTGCTGCAACTGATATGTAAAATAATGATTTCATAAGTGTATGTCAAAATTAAAAATCCTCATTAAACCTCCAGCAGTTTACTTTAATATTTATGAGCATATTAATTAACATTTTATCTAGTAACAAAATTGTGCCAAAATTGAATTTAAACTATTTTTTATCTGAAAGAGGCTAATCTATCCGAATCTATCTTTAATAAAATAAAAATCATAATACTAAATGAGAGTAAGGATGACCCCCCATAACTAAAGAAGGGTAGAGGTATTCCAATGATTGGAGCTAAGCCTATCACCATTCCTATATTAATTGTGAAATGAATAAAAAATATGCTAGCAATGGAGTAAGAGAATATTCGACCAAAAGCCGACCTTTGTCTTTCGGCCATTGTTATTATTTTTATTATCAAAATCATGTACAAACTAAAAAGAACAAAACTCCCAAGAAACCCCCATTCTTCGGCAACTGTACAAAAAATAAAATCGGTACTTTGTTCAGGGACTTGATTGTATCTGTCATTTGCAAGAGTTGCATTTTTATATCCTTTACCCAAAAACTCTCCTGAACCAATTGCAGATAAAGCTTGGTGAGAGTTATAACCAACTCCTCTTGCGTCTTCTTTCAATCCCAGAATTATTTCTACACGAACTCTTTGATAGTGGTTTTCAGGTATTTTTTCTAGCCCAATTTTCATTAAAGGAATTAGAATAAGTCCTATAACTGTTACTGCAACTATTCTTAAATGTTTTGCTCTTCGGTATCTTTTGTAAGTAGTTACGTTAACTCCCAAGGCAACCAAAAAAGCAATAACAACTATTACTAAAGCATATAGATAATGGGAATGAAATTCAAAACCAAAGAAGGTGTTCGTACTGTCTTTAAGTGCCAAAGAAACCACTGATACGCCTAAAAGTAAAATCCCAAATAACAAGATGTTTCCTATTATTCCTTCTCTGTAAAACACTAATATAAAACCTAAAAACACAAGTACTGTTCCTAAATCTGGTTGTTGTAAAATTAAAAAAATTGGGACAAGTAATATGAGCCCAGCCCATATTTTTGATTCAAGTTTATGCAATCCCAAATTAACATTTGAGAGGTATTTGGCGATAAATAAACTCACTGATATTTTGGCAAACTCAGCAGGTTGAATTCCAAAGCTTCCTATACCAAACCAAGCTCTTGCACCACCTCTTACAGTTCCTACTAGTAAAACTAGTATCAATAGTAAGATTGTTATGGCATAAAAAACCTCAATATATTTCCGTATGAATTCAATATCTAATAATAGAATTAAAACACCTATCGTTAAACTAATTCCAAACCACATTATTTGTTTTCCGTATGATTTGTTTAATGAAAAAATGGAAGGGTAATCTTCGCTAAAAGAGGTAGAATATATTGTGCTTATACCGAGTAATACGAGTATTACATAGATAGCAAGTAGCTGTCGATCAATATTTTTCAACCAATTTGTCACTTGCTTACAGGTATTAAATTAGCATCTAATATTCTTTGCTCTTTCCATGAGTTTTTAATAGTATCTGTAAGGTATTGTTCGGCCATTAAACTTGCAACTGGTGCAGCCCAAGTTCCACCATAACCAGCATTTTCAATATAAACAGCAATAGCAATTTTTGGATTATCTTTGGGAGCAAATGCAATAAATACCGAGTGATCTTTTCCTCTAGAATTCTCCACAGTTCCAGTCTTTCCACACACTTCAATCCCTTCTATTCTTGCTCCAGATGCAGTGCCACCAGCTCCTTCAACTACTTGTTGCATAGCATCAACAATTAACTGAAATTTATCCTGACCAACCTTTGTGTAATGCTTTTCTGTATATTTTGGGTCTATTGTTCCCCCATCAATTTCACGTATTAAGTGAGGATAATAATAAAAACCTCTATTTGCCATAATACATGATAAATTTGCAATTTGATATAATGTTACTAGCATTTCTCCTTGTCCAATCGCAAGTGAATTACATGTTCTATAGTTCCATTTTTTATTAGGATAAATTTTATCGTAGGTGGCTACAGAAGGTATATTCCCGATTGTGTAATTTGGGAAATCTAGCTCTAAGTTTGTTCCAAGTCCAAATGAGGTAACATATTCATTCCATAATTCGATTCCCTTTCTAGATTTTTCGAAAGAATTTTCTCCATCTTGGGAAGTGCTTATTCGCTTAAATGTTTCATAAAAATAAGGGTTACAAGAAACTTTAATTGCTCCTGCTAATCCTTGCACAGCCGAGTGATTATGACATCCAACTACCCCTTTGTCGCAATAAATTTTAGTGTTCTCATCAATTACACCTAATTCCCAAGCAGTAAGTCCCTGCACCATTTTAAAAACTGAACCTGGAGAGTTTCTTGAGGATAAGCCTCTATTAAACAATGGTTTTAGTGAGTCATTTAAGAATAGTCTTCTCCAATTTCTACTCATTGTATCGCCTGTAAGCAAGTTAGGATCAAATGAAGGAGATGATACCATTGCAAGTATTTCTCCTGTAGAAGGTTCAATAGCAATCACACTTCCTATTTTATTCTGCATTAGCCTCTCCCCATATTTTTGAAGATCTACATCAATTGTGCTCCAAAGATTATTACCTGTTTGTGCTGTATCAGATGCAGTCATTTCTTTGAGATTACCATAGGCATCACGCAAGAACTGATTTTTCCCTCTTCTTCCTCTAAGCTCATCTTCGTAATATTTTTCTAGGCCAGATATTCCAATCCTATCGCCTCCTCGGTAGTAGGGTTTCTTTTTTATGATTTCACCATCAACTTCTCTCACGTATCCCAGAATATGAGCTGCTGCTGATTCTGGATATGTTCTTAGAGATTTTTCAGATAATTCAAAACCGGGATATTTGTACATCAATGAGTTTAGTTTAGAAAGGCTTTTTTCGGGTACAGTTTTAATTAAAATCTGCTTACTTCTCCAATATCTTTTTAGTTTATTTATTTTTCGAGTTAAAGAATCTTTATCAATATGAATAAGTTCACACAATTGAGTGGTGTCAAAATCTCTTATTTTACTAGGGGTTAATCTTAATTCGAAATTTACTTTATTAGCTGCTAGTAGTTTTCCATTTCTGTCAAAAATAATCCCTCTTTCTGGTTCGATAACTAAATTAGTTTCAGAAATTTTAATAGATTCCTCTTTCCATTTATCATTAATTATCTGAACGTAAAATAATCTAATGGTAAATATAATTCCGATAGAAAGCACTATTACAAGTAGAACTATTCTCCTGCTTTCTAAATTGGTATTATTCATAATATATCTAGGGTATTGAGTGCCTTTTTGACTTCACTCAAAGATACAATGATTTTCGTTTTTTTGTTTTGCTATGAGATATTATTTAATTTAATTTCAAAAAAAATTAACTTTGTTTATGTTTTCTAATAATCTACAAACTATTTAATGAAAATAATTATAACGGGAGCAGGTGATGTAGGGTATCATTTGGCAAAAATGTTATCCAGTGAACTGCAGGATATTTATGTTATTGATGAGGATGAAGCACGTCTTAATTACGTGCAATCTCACATTGATATTTTTCCAATATTAGGAGATGCTAAATCATTCGAAATTCTTACCGAAGCCAAAGTAAGCCAATGTGATTTACTTATTGCAGTAACTTCCTCTGAAGAGACTAATTTATTAGTTTCTATAATGGCAAAAAAGTACGGAGCAAAAAAAACAATTGCCCGTGTAAGTACTTTGGAAAATCTTGAAGCCGAAAGACAACAAATGTTTATGGACCTTGGTGTTGATACGTTAATATCTCCAGATATATTAGCAGCAGAGGAAATTGAAAGATTGGTTAAGAAATCAGCTTTTACTGATAACATTGAATTTGAAGGAGGGAAATTAACTGTATTTGGAATTGCCATTGGAGATAAGTCTGAGTTAAGAGACAAAACAGTAGGAGAGAGCGCTTATTTAAATCCAAATTTATCATTTAAGCCTATTGCAATTCACAGAAATGAAAGTACAATAATTGTAAATAAACAGACTGAGATACTAGAAAATGATATAGTTTATTTTATATCTACACCAGAATCAATAGATAAAATTACACAGTTTTGTGATCAACAATGTTTTGAAATTAAGAACATTATGATTCTTGGTGGAAACAGATTGGGAGAGTTAGCTGCACGAATTTTTCAAGATAACTATAAAGTAATAATAGTTGAAGGGGATGAAAAAAGATGTGAGTTGTTGGCCAATAATTTAAGCAATACCTTAGTGCTTAATATTGATGGAAGAGATGTGGAAACTATGAAGGAAGAAGGTTTGGGTGATATGGATGCTTTAATTTCTGTTACACAAAACTCAGAAACTAATATTATTTCTTCGTTAGTCGCTAAAAATCATGGAGTAAGAAAAACGATTGCTCGAGTAGAGAATATCGATTACATTCATTTATCGCAAAATATTGGAGTTGATACACTTATCAATAAAAAAGTAATTGCTGCAAGTAATATATTTAAACACGTAAGAAAAGGACATGTAGATGCAATTGCTAATTTACATGGAGTTGATGCCGAAATTATTGAGTTTACTGTAAAGCCAAACTCCAAGGTAACTCAGAAAAAAATTAAAGATCTTAAGTTTCCTAAGAATGCAAATATTTCTGGAGTGATAAGAGGAGAGGAAAGTTTAATTCCTTTTGGAGATTTTCAGTTGAATGATGGAGATAAAGCGGTTGTGTTTTGCCTCACTGAATCTATTCACAAAATAGAAACTTACTTTCAATAAATGGGATCTACCAAAAAACTTATAAATTTTGGCGTAATTGGCTATGTGATTGGTTCACTGCTGCTTATAAATGGAATATTGATGGCTTTGCCACTCGGTTTTTCCTTTTACCATAATGATGGAGCTACAAATGCGTTTCTTTTTTCAAGTGGATTAACTCTTGTTATTGGTTTTTGTCTACGTTATTTTTTAAGAAAATTTAAAGAAGCAGAAATAAAGAGAAGGGAAGGATTTATGATTGTAACCTTTAGCTGGGTTGCCATGACAATTTTTGGAACCTTACCTTATATTTTGTCCAATTCTATCCCAGATATTTCTAATGCTTTTTTCGAGACTATGTCCGGTTTTTCAACAACTGGTGCATCTATATTAGATAACATTGAAGAAATGCCTCATAGTATTTTGTTTTGGCGAAGTATGACGCAATGGATTGGTGGAATGGGAATTATAGTGCTTACAATTGCCATATTACCTTTACTTGGTATTGGAGGAATGGAGCTTTTTGTTAACGAAGCACCAGGCCCTACTAAAGATAAAATTCACCCAAGAATTAAAGAAACTGCCAAGAGACTGTGGGTTATCTATTTGTTTCTTACTATTTGTGAAATGATTGTTTTGATGTTTTGCGGAATGAGTTTCTTTGATGCAATAAATCATGCACTTACTACAACATCTACAGGTGGGTTTTCTACAAAACAAGCCAGTATAGCACATTTTGATTCTCCATTGATAGAAGCTGTAATTGTAGTGTTTATGTTCCTTGCAGGAACTAATTTTACACTTATTTACTTTGGTTTTAAAGGAAAACTAAAAAAGCTGTGGCGCAATGATGAATTCAAATGGTATTTATTTGCTGTAATAGGTTTTGTAGCTTTATTAACTCCTGCAGTTTATCTTGATGCTGCCAATGAAATAAATAATTATTCAATTACAGAATCATTTAGATACGTTTCTTTTCAGGTAGTTAGTATAATTACTACCACAGGTTATGCCAGTGGAATTTTCACAACTTGGGGCGTATTTGCTACTTTTATCTTCTTTTTGTTATTATTTTCAGGAGCTTCTGCTGGCTCAACAAGTGGAGGTATGAAAATTGTAAGAATTGTTATCCTTATAAAAAATGGATTTCTAGAATTCAAACGAAGAATCCATCCAAATGCAGTTGTTCCAGTTCATTTAAATGGAAAATCTGTAGGAACAAAAGTAGTTTACAACCTACTTGCTTTCTTATTTTTGTACCTATTTATGTTTGTAATAGGAAGCATTGTAATGGCAGCAATGCCAGGAGTAGATTTACTTACAGCAATTAGTTCTGTAGCTACCTCATTAGGGAACGTAGGACCAGGAATTAGTACTGTTGATCCATCTCAAAGTTTTGCTCACTTGCCAGATGCTGGTAAATGGGTACTTTCTTTTCTGATGCTTTTTGGTAGGTTGGAATTATTCACTGTAGCTGTATTGTTCTCGCCTTACTTTTGGAGAGTAAACTAAGCCTATTACTTTATTTAATTGATTTTAATATTTTGTTAAGATTTATAACTTTCGTTCTAGGTTAAATATTAATTTTAGTTTTGATATTTATAAAACAAAGAAACGAATAACTCAAAACTTATAACTTTTTTAAAAAGTGGATTACCTAAAAATCAATAAAGAATCTTGGAATAAACGAACCGAAGTACATTACGATTCGGATTTTTATGACAATGAGAATTTTAAGAAAACAGGAAACTCTTTGAATGAAATTGAGTTGCAGTTTCTGAAAGATTTAAAAGGTAAGAAAATTCTTCATTTACAATGTCACTTTGGGCAAGACAGCATTTCGTTAAGCAAACTAGGAGCAGAAGTCACAGGAGTAGATTTATCTGATTTAGCTATTGAAAAAGCTCAAAATTTAGCCAAACAAATGGGAGTTGAAACTCGTTTTATTTGTTCGGATGTTTATGATTTACCAAATATTCATGACGAGAAATACGATCTAGTTTTCACAAGTTACGGAACTGTGGGCTGGTTGCCAGACTCTAATAAATGGGCTCAAGTAATTTCTCATTTTTTAAAACCAGGAGGGAAGTTTGTTTTCGCAGAATTTCACCCAGCAATGTGGATGTTTGATGATGCTGTAGAAAAAGTTGCTTACTGTTATTTCAATTCCGATCCAATTATTGAAGAAGAGGAGGGAACCTACACTGACAAAAATGCCGATATAAAAGAGACTTGTGTTACTTGGAACCACAGCTTAGGAGAAATTTTTAATTCTTTAAAAAACAACAGTTTACAAACAATAGAATTTGATGAATACGATTATTCACCTTATAATTGTTTTCAGAATTTAAATGAGTTTGAAAAAGGTAAATACCGATTTAAACATCACGGAGACAAGCTTCCAATGGTTTATTCATTAGTAGCGATTAAGAAATAGGATGACAATTTTAACAGGAATATTACTTGGGCTTTCTACTTTGCTATTTATTGGCCCAGTATTTTTTTACCTGCTCAAAACTTCAATCGAATATGGAGTTAAACCTGGTATAGCTGTTAGCTTAGGAATTATTATTGGTGATATAATTTGTGTATTACTTGCTGTTTACGGTTTCGGTAGCTTTTTCGAACAACCCGAAGTACAAAAAACATTCGCAGGGATTGGTGGAATATTACTCTTGTTTTATGGATTGAAATACATTTTAAAACCAAGAGTTTCTTTTTCAAAAGATGATAAATTAAAAGCTGATAATTTAATTAAATATTTCATTAATGGATTTTTAATCAACTTTGTAAATCCTTTTGTGTTTGCAGTTTGGTTTGGTTTTTATACGTTAGTTAGTTCAAAATTTTCTAGCGAGAGCGAAGCAATTACATGTTTGGTAATTGCGCTTGTAGCTATATTTGTTACTGATTTATTGAAAATTATTTTTGCAAGTAAGTTATCTTATTTCATGAATCCTACTAATTTAAGGTTAGCATTTAAAATATTCGGATTTTTAATGATTGTGTTTTCATTAAGGTTATTTCTAGAATTCTTCAATATTTAGTACATTGAAGGGTATTAACCAACAAAACTATTAATTATGGAATTCAATTTTTTATTCATTCTTCTTGCTGCTCTTATCCCAGTTTTAGTTGGATTTATTTATTATCACCCAAAATTAGTTGGAACTGCTTGGATGAAAACTACTGGATTGACTGAGGAAAAGATGAAAAGTGGAAACATGGTTATCATTCTTGGTGTAAGTTTATTATTGAGTTTTTTGATATCTACAGTAATGGCAATTTTTTCTACTCATCAAACAGATCTATTTTCTTTATTTAATGGGAATGAGGAATTGAAAGACGCTACTTCCGAAATTTCTGTGGCTGTGAATAGAGTATTAGAATTAGCAGGTGACAGATACCTTACTTTTAAGCATGGAGCAGCTCACGGTATGCTAATGAGTATATTTTTAGTATTTCCGGTAATGGCAATTAATAATTTATTCGAAAGAAGACCTTTTAAATTAACCCTTATCAATTCAATTTATTGGATGATAACTTTAACGCTTATGGCTGGAGTACTATGTCAATGGGGATTCAAACCTTTTATGGCAGGATAACATTCGTTTACCTTTTAATAAAAAAAACATCAGTTAAAGCTGATGGTTTTTTTATTAAAATTAGTTTCCCGAGATACGTTTTCCAAGAGCATTAAAGGCTTCTCCTATATTAAAATTATCAGCTGGATCAATTTGAACAGCCTCTGCAATTCCATTTTCATTTACCCATAATTTGTAGTTCCATATAAAAGGGGAATCGTTTTCGAAACCAAGTTGTCCAAATCTAATATCAGTAAATATTAAAGTGTCTTGCTCAGCTTTATTTACCAAATACCAGCCTGCAGAAATATGGATAAGTTGCTTCACTACTTTTTGGTCTTTAATTGGATCTAATAGCTCATGGTTTTTAGGAATTTCCGAACCAAAAACAATGGTTTTATTGTCAAACAAAGAGTAGTATCCCATTCTGAAACCTCTTTCAGTTTCTACCTGAGCATTCCATAAAATAGAATTAAGTGGTGATGGTCGAGTATCCATTTCTATGTAGTCAATCTTTTTTTCGGTTAAAACAGCTTCAAATTTTCCGTAGCCTATTCCTTTTAAAACTAAAGTGATCAGCATGTAAGAAGAACTTACAATTAATCCAATATTATTATATTTTCTTCTTTTTGGATTAGTTCGTTTGTAACTCATTGCTATAATCACAAAGATTAAAAAAGGTACTGTGTACAAAGGATCAGCTACAAAAATATTTTTATAAGCCAAACGATAATCAAATGGCCAAAAAAACTGAGTTCCCCAAGTTGTGTGAGCGTCTAAAAGTGGATGAGTTACCAAAGTCCAAAAGAACAACCAAGACCATTGCTTGTGGGTAGCAGTAGATTTATATTTTGCAAAATTTACCAATGCTAATAGTCCTAAACCAACTGAAACCATTGTGATTAAGACCCAAATGTTTTCTGTTTTTTGAACAAAAGCAGAGTAAGCCACCATAAATCCAAAAATAAGTGCTGTTATTACACCCAAAGTTATTTTTTGACTTTTGGTTACAAACCAAGCCAGTAATGGAGCAAATAGTATAGAGAAAAATAAGGAATGCGAAATTCCTCTGTGTAATTCAGTTGCTGTAATTGGGTCGGTAAATAATTTGATGTACACATCCAAATCTGGAATTGTACCTGCAATTGCTCCCCAAAGCATGGCTTTGTTTCCTAGTTTTTTTCCAAGAACTGCTTCTCCTACTGCAGCTCCTAATACTATTTGTGTTAATGAATCCATTTATAGTGCGTATTCAGTTTTAAAAGGTTGACGTAGCTCAAACTTACTAGGTGAAATAAAGTGAAAAGCTGGTTTCAATAATAAATTTGGAATGGTGCTTCTATGCTTAGCATACAATTTCATGTTCTCAGGAACTGCTCCAATTGCACTTTTAATCAATTCGCTAGTTCTGCCTAGTTGTAATTCTATTGCGTTTAATTCTAAGGCAGTTTCCACATATTCATACAACAACCTTTGGTAAATAGACTTATCGTGATTGAACTCATAATCTATCCCTACATAATTAGCTTCCAGTATATTATTATGAAAAAATGAAGTGCAAAACCCTACCATTTTGTCTTCTAAGAATGCAGCTTTAAAAATAAATTGATCGTTTAGAGCTTCTTTAAATTTAGCAAAAGTCATAGTATTCAAAGCACCTAAACTAAAGGAAGAATTGTCCACTACGTTATTAAATAATATTTCAATTTCGGAGTTGTGTTTTTCTATTTCTTCAGCTGATAATTTTTTAATTATTAAATCTTTCGATTTTTTATAAACGCTTTTTGCTCTTGTTCTGTACTTAGTTTTTAAGCTAAATAAGTAATCATCCAAATTATTCCAAGATTCATGAATTGGTAATACCATGTTTACATCAATCATAAAAACACCAAAATTCTGTTTTTTAAATGACTTGGTGTAAGTATCTTCCTTAGCCCAAAACTCCTTGAATAAAACTACAGGAAGTTTCTTTTTTTTCTTCTTACTACTTGCTTTTATCTCTTCAGTTATACTTGTCAACTCTTTAACTGCTTGTTTTTTTGAAACAGAATCACCATGTAGGAAACCATTTTCTCCATCAGAAAACACGTTTCCACAAACCAATATATTAAAGGAAAGTAATTTGTTTTTAATTAAACAATATTTATCATAAAACAGGTTTTTTCTTTTCTTCTTATCAGAAAAATGAACCACCTGAAAAGCAGAAGCTAAAACAGGATTGTTTTCCGAATCAAAAGAAATAGAATAATAAAAGTCCATTTCCTTATTCATGGTATCTTCAAGAGCAGATAAATAGGAATAAGAAAGGTAA